>JANMSS010000273.1:0-1663 GCA_031389585.1 Burkholderiales bacterium
TGAGCTGATGAATCGCCACCGCGACTCGCTGGCCGCCATGATCACCGCCGAGCACGGCAAGGTGTTCTCCGATGCGCAGGGCGAGGTCATGCGCGGCATCGACATCATCGAGTTCGCCTGCGGCGTGCCGCAGTTGCTCAAGGGCGACTTCACCGACCAGGTCTCCACCGGCATGGACAACTGGACGCTGCGCCAACCCTTGGGGGTCGTCGCGGGGGTCACACCGTTCAATTTCCCCTGCATGGTGCCGTGCTGGATGTTCCCGCTGGCGCTGGCCTGCGGCAACACCTTTGTCTTGAAGCCCAGCCCGCTCGATCCCAGCCCCAGCCTGCTGATGGCCGATCTGCTGCGCGAGGCCGGCCTGCCCGATGGCGTGTTCAACGTCGTGCAGGGCGACAAGGTCGCGGTCGAAGCACTGATGGCGCACCCGCTCGTGCGCGCGCTGAGCTTTGTCGGTTCGACGCCGATCGCGCATTCGCTCTATCAGAGCGGCGCGGCGCAGGGCAAGCGCGTGCAGGCCTTGGGCGGCGCCAAGAACCACATGGTGGTGATGCCCGATGCCGACATCGAGCAGACCGTCGATGCGCTGATCGGCAGCGCCTACGGCTCGGCCGGCGAACGGTGCATGGCGATCTCGGTGGCCGTGCTGGTCGGCGATGTGGCCGACAAGGTCATACCCAAGCTGGCCGAGCGCGCCCGCTCGCTGAAGATCGGCAACGGCTTGAACGCTGCGGTCGAGATGGGCCCGGTGATCAGCCGCGCCGCCAAGGAGCGCATCGAAACCTACATCACGCTCGGTGTCGAGGAAGGCGCCAAGCTGGTCGTCGACGGCCGCGGCTTCACGATCGACGGCTATGAGCAGGGCTTCTTCACCGGCGGCACGCTGTTCGACCATGTCACGCCAGCGATGCGCATCTACAAGGAAGAAATCTTCGGCCCGGTGCTGGTCTGCGTGCGGGCGAAGGATTTCGCCGAGGCGGTGCAGTTGGTCAACGATCACGAGTTCGGTAACGGCGTCGCCTGCTACACCAGCGACGGCAACGTCGCACGCGAATTCGCGCGGCGCATCCAGGTCGGCATGGTCGGCATCAATGTGCCGATCCCCGTGCCGATGGCCTGGCACGGCTTCGGCGGTTGGAAGCGCAGCCTGTTCGGCGACATGCACGCCTATGGCGAAGAGGGCGTGCGCTTCTACACCAAGCAGAAGAGCGTGATGCAGCGCTGGCCGGCGAGTGTGGCCAAGGGCGCCGAGTTTGCGATGCCGACGGCGAAGTAGTCCATCGAGTCCAGTCGCGACGCCTGCGCCAGGCCGCCGCCGAGGACTTCGCGGCCCTCGATATCCGGCCGAGCGGGCACGACCAGCCGCGCAATCGAGTGCAGTCGTCGCAGCAACGAGTTTGTGTCAGGGATCGCAGCGGCACGCGCTTTCCGTTGCCTGGCTGCTCTGGTACAACCAGACCCGGTTGCACTCGACGCTGGCTTATGTCAGCCCGATGCGGTTCGAGCAAGACTGGCTTGCGGCTCAGGCCAGGCAAGTCAATTCGTGACTCGGCTATGGGGTACGGATTCCAGGGGCAAGGTCAGCCGTGGTCACCGCATTTGAAATAACTCCTGGTGGAAGCGGGATTCGAGCAACCCCATGGCCATCAGGTTTTTCTTCAGC
>JANMSS010000279.1:0-14521 GCA_031389585.1 Burkholderiales bacterium
GGCAGGCCTGCTGCTCGGCCAGTTGGCTGACCTGATGCTGGCCTGCGCGGCAGACACCGCGCGTTACCCCGCGCTGCATGTCTTCGACACGCGCACCCTGATGATCGATGCCGCGCTGCCGGGGTCCACCGGCATCAGCGGTGATTGGCTCAACGAGATCCATCTCACGCACGCTGGTTGCCGCAAGGTCGCGCTGCCGTGGTGCGCACAGATCGAGCAAGTGATGATTGCCCACCCCTGAGACTCACGGGTCGCCAGGCTCGACTCAGGCCGCGAGCCAGCGTCGCAGCGTGCGCATCAGCAGGCCCAGCACGGGCAGCTTCATGTAGAGCTCTTCGCCGGTGTCCCAGTAGTCGCGGTGCAGCAGCACCTTGCCGTCAGCCGCAAATTTCAGGTGCGAGGCACCGTGGACCACCTGCGCCCTGCGACGACCCCAGACGCGCACGCCGAAGTGAAATTCCCACACCAGGACGGCGCCGTGGGCATCGACGACGCGCTCGCCGACCACGAAGCGCGGCGCGTCGACCTGCTTGAACATGTGGCTGAACACATGTCCGATCGCCGCAGCGCCCTGCACCTCGTTGAAGGGGTCCTTGAAGCGCGCATTCGCGGCATAGAACTCAGGGATGCGCGCCACACTCTGCGGCGAAAGCGTCTCGAAGAAACGAATCAAGGGCTCGACAGGCATCTCATCTGCGCGTGATGCGCCGTATCAGCGGGAAGTACCAACGGTAAGGCAGATGCGACAGCAGTTTGAGCAGGCGCGTGAATCGCTTCGGAAAGTGAATCTCGAAGCGCCCGCTGGCCAGGCCGTCGATGATGTCCTGCGCCGCACGCTCGGGTGTCAGCAGAGCCGGCATCTCGAATTCATTCTGCGCCGTCAGCCGCGTCGCGACGAAGCCGGGGTTGATCAGCCAAACGCCGATGCCCTGGACGCGCAGGTCGAGGTACAGACACTCGGCGAGATGAATCAGCGCGGCCTTGCCCGGCCCGTAGGCCAGGGCATTGGGCAGGCCGCGATAGCCCGCCACGCTGGCCACCAGCGCAATGCCGCCGCCCGCGTGCAAGTCGGGCAGTACGGTCGCCACCAAGCGCAGGGCGCCATGGAAGTTGACCTCGACCACTTTCTCGACCGCGGCCAGGTCCAGCGTGTCGGCTCGCATCGGCACATAGTCACCTGCGAGGTAGACGACCAGGTCGACGCCGCCCCAGGCCTCGAGCAGGGCCTTGCGCGCAGCGGCCAGGCTGGCCGGGTCGGTGCTGTCGCAGGGCAGCAGCAGCGCGCCGCTGATTTGCAGAGCATCGAGCTGCGCCATGCCGCGTGCCGACAGCGCGAGCCGGGTGCCGCGCTGCGCCAATGCGTGGGCCAGCGCCGCGCCGATGCCTGCCGACGCACCGACCAGCCAGACGCGACGGCCCCGCCAGGCGCGAATCTTTGGATTCATTTCGACATCATCGCTTGACGAAGCTGAGCGTCACCTCGCCCAGGCGCCAACCCCACTTGCTCATGGTGGCGCGGTTGAGCATCACGCGGTCATTCATCAGGATCATCCAGTCGTCGAAGTCGACGTGATAGACCTTGCCGTCCACCGGCAGCGCGAGCACGTAGCGCCAGTGCAACGTGTTGCCGGCGACCTCGCCGATGGCCTCGCCGACCACGTCATCGGCGCGACCGCGGTAGCTGCCGTCGGCCTGCTGCGTCAACGTCCACACCCGGCGCGAGTTGCTGCCGTCGGCCCAGGTAAAGCGTTCATCCAGCACGCCGGTGTCGCCGGTCCATTGGGCGTCGATCACGACATGGAAGCGCCGCTGCACGTCGCCGGATCGGCCCTGGAACATGCCCCAGGCGTCGAGCGTGCCGTTGAAGTAGGTCTTGAGATCGAGCGCAGGCCGCTGGTCGCGGTAGCGCTCGACCCCCACCGAGCTGCAACCCAGCAAGCCCAGCGTGAGGGCGAGAAGAGTTGCAAAGGCTGACGTTGATTTCATGACGGTATCTCCAGATCGTGCCGCCAGCGCCACAACAGGGCAGCGGCCAGCGCTTTGAACACCAGTGGCAACAGCGCATAGGCCGCGCGCAATGCGGGCAGCCCGTCGCCGCTGGCCGGCGCATAACCGAGCCATGCCAGCAGCGGCAGCGCGAGTCCTGCAGCCAGCGCCAGGTTGAGCTTGGCGACGAAGTTCCAGACGCCGAAAACCGCACCACTCTGGCCTTGGCGCTCGCCCAGGTCGGCGGCGATGGCGGCGGGCAAAGCCAGATCGGCGCCCAACGCCAGCCCCGAGGCCAGGCAGATCAACGCGAACGGCGCCAGGTCTCCCGATCCCAGCAGGCCGGTGCCGGCGAAGGCGGCAATCGACAGCACCATCGCGCCCAGCCAGGCCCGCACCCGACCGACACGGGCCGCGAGCCACACCCAGCCCGGCAGCGACACCGCGCCGGCCAGGAAGTAGAGGCCCAGCAAGGCGCCGCTGGCGGCCTCGCGCTGCAGCACGTCGGCGACAAAGAACAGGAACAGCGTCGCCGGCAAGGCAGCGGCGATACCGCTGGCGACGAACACCAGCAGCAGGCGTCGAAAGGCTAGGTCGGCCCAGACGCGCTGCAGGCTGGGCAGCATCGGCTGATGCGACGGCGCCAGCCGACGCTCGGCCGGCACGCAGAACAGGATCAGCGCCGCTGCTGGCAGCAGCAACGCTGGCAGCACCCAAGCCAGCCGCGCGATGCCCACATTCAACTCCAGCGCGAGCGCGGCCGGTAAGGCGGCCGCCAGCAGCACGCCGAGCAGGCCGAAGCCCTCGCGGGCGGCCGTCAGCCGGGTGCGCAAGACCGGTTCGGACCCGATGGCCGCGCCCCAAGCCTGGTACGCCACCGAGGCTGCCGAAAAGCCGACGTAGGTGACCACCAGCGAACCGAGCAGCCAGGCCGCAGCGTGCCCCGGTGGCGGGTTTAGCAGCGCCACGAAGCCCAGCGTGAAAGGCAGCAACGCCAGCATCACCATGCGCCGGCGCGATACGCGGTCAGCGAGCCACCCCAGCCACGGGTCGATCACCGCGTCGAACAGCCGAGCGCCGAGCAGGATGACCCCCAGCAAGGCCAATTCCATGCCCGTGACCTGGGCGTAGAAGCGCGGCACGTGCACATAGATCGGCAATGCCGCAAAGGCCAGCGGCAGCCCGAGCAGGCCGTAGGCAAGGATGCGCGCGCTGCCCATCGCCATCTCAGCCGCCTGGGCGCGCGAGCAGCGCGGCGCGCAGCGCGGGCTCGCTGGTGCGGGCGTCGAGCCAGATGCCGAAGAACGCAGCGGCAAACTCGTCGCTCTCGACTGCGCCGAGGAGGCGCTCGTTGTGGAAGAAGCGCGCCTGATCCGGCAGTTGCTGACCCAGGATGCGATCGCCGGGCTTGACGTCGGGGAACAGACCCGTCAACCGCTCGCCCCAGCGCGCCAACTGCGATTCGCCGGGGCCGAAACGGCGCATCTGCTCGATGCTGGCCGCGGCGATGGCCTTGCCGGCGATGGTGCGGCGGTAGGTCAGCTGCAGCGCCAGCGGCGGGCGCAGCGGGTCGGTCTCGCCGGCCCACAGCGTGGCCTCGTAGATCAGGAATCCGAAGCGGCGGAGCTCGCCGCTGCCCCAGCGCTGCAATCGCGCCAAGGGGCCTGCTGGCGCTTGCGGATCCTGAACGGCATGAGCATGCTCGCGCGCCGGGCCAACGAGCGGCCAGGCGGCGAGCGACAGGCACAGGCTGCGCCTAGCGATGCGCGAGTTCAAACTGCACCACATCGACGTTGCCGGCGCGAAAGCCGGCCTCGCAGTAGCTCAGATAGAAGTGCCACAGACGCCGGAAGGGCTGGTCAAAGCCGAGCGCCGCAATCTGCGGCCAGTGGCGCTCGAAGGCCTGGCGCCATTCGGCCAGCGTGCGCGCGTAGTCGAGCCCGAAAGCAAACTCGTCATGCACGACCAGCCCCTGTTTGGCTGCCGCCGCGCGCAGGGCGCTGCGCGAGGGCAGCATGCCGCCAGGAAAAACGTATTGCTGGATGAAGTCGGTGCCTTTGCGGTAGGTCCCGAACAGGTCGTCACGGATCGTGATGCTCTGGATCACGGCGCGCCCACCCGGCTTGAGCGAGCGCGCCAAGGTCTTGAAGTAGGTCGGCCACCAGCGCTCGCCGACGGCTTCGAGCATCTCGATCGAGACGATGTGGTCGAAGCGCTCGGTCGTGTCGCGGTAGTCCTGCAGGCGCAGATCGGCTTGCGGCGCACGCTGCTTTGCCCAGGCGAGTTGCGCCGGCGACAGCGTCAGGCCGGTGAGCTGCAGGCCGCCTTGAACCGCCAGTTCGGCGAATCCGCCCCAGCCGCAGCCGATCTCCAGCACCCGCTGCCCGGGTCGGGCGCGCAGGCGCTCGAGGATGCGGCGGTACTTGGCATCTTGGGCGCTGGCCATGCTGCCGTCGTCCTGGGTGCGGTACAGGCCACTCGAGTAGCTCATGCCCGGGTCGAGCCACAGTTTGTAGAAGGCATTGCCCAGGTCGTAGTGGGCCATGATGTTGCGCTGGCTGCCGCTGCGCGTGTTGCCGTTGCGCCAGTGGCGCAGGCGTGCAGCCAGCAAGCCGCGCCACGAGCCGTAGACGGCGCGGCGCAGCGCGTCGCGGTTGTTCGCCAACAGCGTCAGCAGCGCAGTCAGGTCCGGCGATTCCCAGTGGCCATCGAGATAGGCCTCGGCCAGGCCGATGTCGCCGCGCGCCAGGACCTGGCTGAACAGGGCCGCGTCATGCACCTGCAGGTGCACGAGCGTGTCGCCTTGGCCAAACACATGGGTCGTGCCATCGGGCAGGCGCAGTTCGAGGCGGCCGCCATGTAGGTTGCGCAAAAGCCTGCAGACGAGGGTCGCCGCACGGTCCATCGATCGCGTGTCGCGCAAGTTCAGGGTCGGGTTGAGCATCGAGGTCATTCGATCGGTCCTTCGAGGAGTCGGTGAGCAGCGGATGGCTGCGCCGCATGAAAGGGCACCCGCTTGAGCCACAGGCGCAGGGCCTGCCAATGGATGCGCGCCATCACGCCCGCCGTCAGCAGCGGCATGCGCAGGAAGGCGACGAGCAGCGCGCTGGCCGACCAGCCGCGCGGCCGGCCCGAGATGGAGGTCAACAGCAGCGTCGATTCGGTGTCGGCGTAGTCGATGTGCACGCGCTGCACGGGCCGGTCGAGCTGCAAGCGGAAGCGGTAGCGGCCTTCGACCTTGCAGAACGGCGACACATGCAGGGCCTTGTCGGCGACGAGCACCTGCCCGTCGACCAGCGGCGCGCGATCCGGGTTGTGCAGCAGATAGTGGTGATGCCCGCCGAAGGTGTTGTTGACCTCGGCCAGCAGTGCGATCAGCGCACCGCAGCGGTCATGGCAGAACCAAAAACTGATCGGATTGAAGACATAGCCCAGCACGCGCGGAAAGGCCTGCAGCACGACCTCGCCGTCGTCGGGCAGCCCGCGCTCTCGCAGCAGCCTCTGAATCCATGGCAGCAGGGCGGTGCCGTCGCGCGGGCCGTGGTCGCGTTGATGAAAGGCCAGCAGGTTGGTGTGGTCGACCGAGAAGACGACGTTGCGGGCGGCGGCCAGGCGACGCAGCGGCAGCCGCACGAAGAACACCGGATACCTGAAGGTATGCACCACCGGGCGCAGCCGTCGGTGCATCACATGGCCGACGAACAGCTCAGGCCGCACGGCAATCCCGGCCATCATCCCTGTGGCTCCGCCGCGCCGCGCGCGAACCGCGGCGCGAGAGCCACGGCGCGCGGGACGACCCGGGGCTCAGCCTGCCAGGGCGCGCGCACCCCCAGGCCATTGGCCACCTGCAGCGCCGACTTGAGGCCGTCTTCGTGAAAGCCGTAGCCGCTCCAGGCCCCGGCCAGCCAGATGCCGTTCTGCCCCTGCGTTGCAGCCAGGCGCTGCTGCGCGGCGATCGCGGGGCCGTCGAAGATCGGGTGGGCGTAGTCGAACTCGGCAATCACCTTGGCCGGGTCGGGCTCGATCGCTGGGTTGAGCGTGACCACGACCGGCGTATTGAAGGGCAGCGGCTGCAGGCGGTTGATCAGGTAGGACACGCCGACCGCTTGCGCGCCGGGCTCGCCGCGGCCCGCGAAGTAGTTCCAGGCCGACCACAGGCGCGAGTCGCGCGGCAGCAGCCGTGAGTCGGTGTGAAGCAGCGCGCGGTTGGCCTGGTAGCGGATCGCAGTCAGCAGTTCACGCTGCGCTGTGCTGGCGCCGCCGCCGAGGATGGCCAATGCCTGGTCGCTGTGGCAGGCCATCACCACCTGATCAAAAGACTCGACGCCGCCTGCGTGGATGACCTCCACCTGCCTGTCTCGCCGCGTCACTGCGCGCACCGGGCACGCCAGGCGCACGTCATGCAGCTGTGCCGCGATCTTGTTCACGTACTCGCGGCTCCCGCCTTTGACCGTGCGCCACAGCGGACGATCGAAGACCTGCAACAGGCCATGGTTCTGGCAGAAGCGTACGAAGGTGGCCAGCGGCATGTCGAGCATCTGGCCGGTGGGGCAGGACCAGATGGCGGCCGCCATCGGCAGCAGGTACCAATCGCAGAACGAGCTGGCATAGCGCCCTTCGACCAGGAACTCGCGCAGGCTGCGCGGCTGGCCCGGGTGCGTCGCGAGCCAGGCGCTGGTTTCGCGGTTGAAGCGCAGGATGTCGGACAGCATGGCCCAGAAGGGCCGGCGCAGCAGGTTGCGCTTCTGGCCGAATACGGTGAGCAGACTGCTGCCGGCCCATTCAAGATCGGGGTCCTGCAGGCTGACCGCGAAGGACATCTCGCTCTCGCCGGTTTCGACGCCGAGCTGCTCGAACATGGCGATGAGGTTGGGATAGGTGCGGTCGTTGAAGACCAGGAAGCCGGTGTCCACCGGATGCGTGCAGCCTTCCAGCGTCACGTCGACCGTGTTCGAGTGCCCGCCCAGGCGTGAATCGGCCTCGAACAACGTCACCTCGTACGGCCCACGGCCCAGCAGCCAGGCGGTGGCCAGCCCGGAGATGCCCGAACCGACGACCGCGATGCGTTGTGTTGATCTCATTTTGTCCTAGACAAATATAGGAAAAGCCGTAAGATAGTGACTTCCACTGGGTTTGTCAACAGTTTGTCTATGACAAAAACTTCAGATCTCCACTTCAACATCGCCGCTGTCGAACGCGACATCGGCGTCTCGAAGGACGTTTTGCGGGTCTGGGAGCGGCGTTACGGCTTCCCGTCCCCGGAGCGAGATGCCCACGGAGAGCGGCTGTACCCGGTGGACCAGGTCGAGCGCCTGCGCATGGTCAAACGCCTGATGGACCAGGGGCACCGCCCGGGCAAGCTGTTGGCCGCACCGATGGAAGCGCTGGCCAAAATGTCGTCAGCCAGCCCACCCCCCGTGTTCGGCGACGGCACAGCCGGGGCCGAAGACGTCGAGGCCCTGCTGGCGCTGATCAAAGAGCACGACGCAGCGGGTTACGCCCATGCCCTGCAGCAGCGCCTGGCTCGCCATGGCCTGGATCGATTTGTCCAGGACACGATCGAACCGCTGACCCAACTCGTCGGCATCGCTTGGGAACAAGGCCGCATCAAGGTTTTTGAGGAGCACCTGTTTACTGAACTGACCCGGCGCGCGCTCAGGCAAGCCATCGAGGCCGTGGCTGGCGGCCGAGCGCCGCGCATTTTGTTGACCAGCCCGCCCGACGAACAACATGCCCTGGGCCTGCTGATGGTCGAGGCCGTACTGACACTGGAGGGGGCGCATTGCATCCCGCTGGGCACGCAAATGCCGCTGCTGGAAATCGCGAGCGCAGCGCGGGCGCACCGTGCCGACATCGTTGCGCTGTCTTTTTCCGCGGCGTTTCCAGTACGCCAGCTTCCCGCCTTGCTGCTACAGCTACGCACCATGCTCGCGCAGCCGTTGGCCTTGTGGGCAGGCGGCGGCGGCGTGCGCCGTAGCGCGCCAATGGAAGGAGTACGGTTCATCACGACCTTGACCGACACGGTCACGGCGCTGAACGAGTGGCGCGAGGCGTAGTGCGCGCAGGCGCCAGATTGCAGCTTGCCCTCGATCCCTCGTAGGCTGCGGTTGCGGGCCGCGAAGTGCGGGCTTGCCGGACTGAAGGGGAATGCCATGAAGTGGCCCACGGTGACGGGCAGCCTGGCAGCGTTGCTGATGCGGCTGAGCATGGCCGCTTGCAGTGTGCTGGTTGCCGGCGAAGCCAACCGGCCGCCACCGCCGGAGATTGCGGCCCCTGTGCTCGCGGAAGTCGAGGTGCCTTTTGTTCACCGCTGGTCACGCGATACCAGTCACCCACTTCTGGCGACCGCAGCCATCGATGTCGACGGCGACGGGCGCGATGAAGTCTTCCTCGGTGGCTCAGACGGGCAACTCGATGCACAGATCGCCTGGCGCAGCGGCCAGCTGGCGGATATTGCTGCGCAGATGGGCATCGGCGATACGACAGCGGCCTACGGCGCGTTGTCGCTCGACTTCAATGCCGACAGCCGCGTTGATTTGTTGACGGTGGGTCACGCCGGCCTGACGCTGTGGCTGAACCGGACGGACGCTTCGAGCTCTACCTGAGCATGTTCGTCCAGCCCAAGCTGTTCCGCTCGCCCGTCTTCAACGATCCGGCGCACGCCAAACGCAACATCCTGCTGCGCAACATGGGCGAGCTGGACTTTCTCGATGTGACCGACGCCGTGACCGGCGGGCTGCAGAACAACTTCACCGCATCGTTCGTCGACCTCGACGGCGACGGACGCAACGACGTGCTGTGGGCCCACATGGACGGGCAGCGCGCCTACCTCAGCCGCACTGAAGGCCGGTTTCGTGCAGTGCGGCTGCCCGACGCGCCGGCAAGCATCGGGGCACGCGTACGGCTCGCGATCAACGCGCTCTGAAACCGCGACAGCACGGCAAGACTTCGGCAGGCACGACCGTCGCTCAAGATTGCGCTATCGCAAGTCCCAGCGCCATCGGGCATGAACAATGACCGAATCGGCACGCGCCACGGATCTCCGACGCCATCGGCGGGTCGCCCAACGCCATTGACCCGATTGGAGGCTCGCATGGAACGCAAACTGCATCTGCTCGAATCGTTCGCCGCTCGCGGCGCGGACAGTGTCGATTACACGGTTCACGGCTATGAATACCTGGCCCGCGACGAGTCGATCGTTGCCAGACTCGAAAACTGGGAGCCCACCGGCGTTTTCGAGTACCGCCTGGCCGACGGCAGCCGCGTCGACGTGGCGGCCGACGGCTCGATGCGTATCGCAAAAACCGGCGTCGCACTGAGCGCCAAGAAGCCCGCGGCCGCCTAGCGGCAAGCGTCCTGCACTGCCCTCAGGCTTTGCAGGACTGCAACTGCTTGCTGTAGTCCGCGGCAGCTTGCACCACCGAGGTCAGTGCGCTCGAATTCTTGGCTTTGGTGCCGTAGTCCAAGGTCAGGCGGAAGTCGTACTTCTCGAAGAAGGCCTGAAACATCTCGCCGCCCAGCGTGCCCACGGCGTGCAGTTCGTCGCTGGCCGCATCCCAATCCAGCTCGATCATGGCCAGCGGTTGCGGCGCCGGGCCGCTGATGACCTTGCCGCCCTGCGTCGGGTCGTAGCGCGAGTTGTCGCCGCAGCAATGCACCACATGGACAGGCTCGTCGGCCTGGCCCTTGCGGATGTTGATGAAGCTGACTTGCGGCGTGGGGTACATCAGCTTGTGGGCGCAGATGGCCGAGTAGGCGACGATGCTGCGTCGCGGGCCGGTGCCCGGCAGCGACAGGTAGTGCTGCTTCTTTTCATTGCTCAAGTCAATCGGTGTGGCCGCGCGCGGCAAGGCCATCAGGAACACCGGCGTCGACTCGTAGGGATAGTTGAAGATGTGCGGTACGCCCGCAGCCAGCTGCTTGCTCTTGAAGGGGCGGCCGAGCTTGTCGACCAGCAGCGTGCGGCTGTACTTGTGCACCGTCAGCGGCGCCTGGGCATTCGCAAGCGTCAGTGTCCCGCTCAGGCAGGCCGCGCCCAGGCACGCGGCCCAATGCAGCACGTCGCGCCGATCGACCTGCGGCTCAGGGGCCGCACTGTCTTGCCACGTTGTTGGAACCATGCAGCCCCCGGAGTAGCTTCGGTAGCGGCTGAAAAATAGCATGAAGTCCCCTATCGGCCAACCGGGTAGCCAGCAGAGTCAGTGTGCACTTGCGGTGAGCGGTGCGGCCTTGTTGTCGCGTCCGCCGCGGCGATCTCCGACGATTCCTGGTAACAACGTCCTACAACCCATCGCAGCGCTGCGATGTACGGTTGCAACCACCCCGCGCAGTTGCGCTTCTTCTTCCCGGGACATTCAGACCATGAAACGACTTCACCACTTTCCACTGGCCGGCACTGCGCTGGCAGCCGCAACCCTGCTCGCCGCTTGCGGGGGCGGTGGCAGTGCGCCGAACACGGGCACGATGCGCCTGTCGCTCACCGATGCGCCGGCCTGCGGCTATGACAGCGTGTTCGTCACGGTCGAGCGAGTGCGTGTGCACCAGAGCGGTACGGCAGAGAACAGCGACTCAGGATGGTCCGAAGTGGTGCTGGCTGCGCCGCAGCGTGTGGATCTGCTGACCTTGAACAACGGCACCCTGCTGCCGCTGGGCGAGACCGAGCTGCCGGCCGGTCGCTACAACCAGTTGCGCCTAGTGCTGGCCGCCAACACGGCCGCCAACCCACTGGCCAATTCGATCACGCCCACCGGCGGCGTCGAGACCGCACTGACCACCCCGAGCGCGCAGCAGAGCGGCCTGAAGACGAACGTGAATCTGACCGTGCCGGCTGGCCAGGTGGCCGATTTCGCGATCGACTTCGACGCCTGCAAGTCCTTCGTCAGGGCCGGCAACTCGGGCAATTACCACCTGAAGCCGGTGCTGTCGGTGATCCCGATCCTGTCCAGCGCGGGCCAGCGCATCGTCGGCTTCGTCAATCCCTCGTTGCTCACGACCGGTACGTCGGTATCAGCCCAGATGGCCGGCACACCGGTGCGCGCGACGCCGCCGGACGCCACCGGCCGCTTCACGCTCTACCCGGTGCCCGCGGGCACCTACGACCTCGTGATCAGCGCGGGCGGACGCGTCAATGCCGTCATGACCGGCGTGCCCGTCAGCGATACCACCTCCACCGTCATCGGCAGCAGCACGGCACGCATCGACACGCCGATCTCGGCAGCCAGCCATGTCGCCTCGGGCATCGTCACGGTGAGCGGCAGCCCGGCCAACACGGGTGCTGCAGTGCGCGCCACGCAGACCCTCAGCGGCGGCCCGACGATTGAAGCAGGCTACAGCGGAGCCGATGCCGCCACGGGTGCCTACAGCATGACCTTGCCCGCGGGCGCGCCCGCCAGGCTGGCCTATGCCGCGGGCGCCACGACGTTCACGTTCAGCAGCGACGCACTGGTCGCCGGCCTCTACCGGCTCGAGGCCAGCGCACCCAGCCGCACCGTCATGCCGGCGAACATCACGCTGACTGCGAACGTGCTGACGAACTTTGCGTTCGTGCCCTGAAGCCCGGGCCCCTGCGCGCAAACGGCCCGCTTCGGCGGGCCGTCTCACGCCCGAGTCTTGAACCTCTTCAGGCCAGCGACAGCCCGCGCAGTGCGTGGGCCAGTTCGTCGGCCTGCCAGACCGCAATGCGGTGCTCGGCGGCAAAGGCCCGCGCGTTGTCGCTGACAGTGCCCAGGCCGATGACCAGCGCGTCGGGCGCTTCCGTGGCCTCACGCGCCGCCTGCAGGGTGCGCAAGACCTCCAGCCCGGTGTGTGCCGACTTCCAGCGCCGCGCCGATACCAGCATGCGCCGGCCCTGGCGCTCGAGTTCGAAATCGACGCCCGCGGTCTTGCCACGCTGCACCTTGTAGCCGTCGCGCTGGAAGGCCTGCTCGAGCAGCGCCGCGAACGCCGGCCAGGCCATCTTGGCCAGCGCCTCCTGCGTCTGCGCCACGCGCGCCGCGCTGGGCAGGTGCCATTGGCGGTAGGCGGCGATCGCGGCGATCACCGCGAAAGGTAGGCCCGACACGGCGCCGACCACGCGGTACTGAAGCGGCAGCAGCGCAAAGCCCAGCACGCCCAGCAGCAGCGCCACGCCAGCACTGATCCACCACGGCGAGCGCAGCAGGATCGCAAACAAGGAATTCTTCGCCATCTGGAACTTCAAGCCGGTCTCCGGTGGGGACGAGGGTGAGGACGGGAGTGTGGCCTGAACCGGCGCGCGAATCGGCACGGAATCGATTCTTGACGAGGGCGCACGCAATTCAACCATTGCCTGACGCTGATCAATCACGCTGCCGGTTCATCAATACGTCCCGTGCTTGCTGGCGCGATACTTCAACGAAGGCAGACCTCCGCACTCTGAAAGCAGGCACGATGGAGTTCAAGGACTACTACCAGGTGCTCGGTGTCGAGCGCACGGCCAGCGACGAGGAAGTCAAGAAGGCCTTTCGTCGCCTCGCGCGCAAGCACCACCCGGATATCAACAAGGCGCCGGAAGCAGCGGCGCGCATGCAGGAGTTGAACGAGGCCAACGACGTGCTGCGCGACAAGGAAAGGCGCGCCGCCTACGACCGCGTGGGCCAGGGTGCGCAGGGTGGCCAGCCGTTCCAACCGCCTCCGGGTTGGGACAGCGGCTTCGAGTTCAGCGGTGGCCCCAGCCAGCCCGGCGACGGAGCCGACCACAGTGCCTTCTTCGAGGCCTTGTTCGGGGCCGCGCGGCGCGGCGCGGCGCGCGGCCGGCCGGACCCCGGTGACGACCCGTTCCGCCCTCGGCGCGGGCAGGACCACCACGCCAAGATCATGGTGCCGCTGGAAGACGCGTTCCACGGTGCGACGCGCCAGATCACGCTGCACAGCCCCGAGATGGACGCCGCAGGCGTCGTGTCGCTGCACGAGCGCACCCTGCAGGTTGGCATCCCCAAGGGAATTCGCGCCGGTCAGCAGATCCGCCTGGCCGGTCAGGGTTCAGCGGGCGTCGGCGACGGGCCAGCCGGCGACCTGTACCTGCAGGTCGAGTTCGCACCGCATGCGCGCTGGCGTGTCGACGGGCGCGACCTGCACTTCACGCTGCGGGTGGCCCCATGGGAAGCCGCGCTCGGCGCCGCCGTGAACCTACCCACGCCCGACGGCATTGTCGAGATGAACGTGCCCGCAGGCTCGCAGCCTGGACGCAAGCTGCGCCTGCGGGGGCGTGGCATCCCCGGCAGTCCCGCGGGCGATTTGTACGTGCTGCTGGAGCTGGTGCTGCCGCCAGCCGACGACGACAAGGCCCGCGCCGCCTACCGCCAGATGGCCCATGACCTGGCCTTCGACCCGCGCGCCAACCTGGGAGCCGACGCATGAATACCTCGTCGATCGCCGTCGGCGTATGCCTGACGGGAGAACACGCGCTCGAACTCGAGGCCTTCGCCGCAGCCTGCGGCACCGATGCCCAATTCGTCAGCCTGCTGGTCGACGAGGGCCTGTTGCAGCCCGTCGGTTTACGGCCCACATGGCGCTTCGGCGGTGAAGAGCTGACGCGCGTGCGGCGCATTTGCCGCCTGCAAAGGGACTTCGAGGCCAATCTGCAAAGTGTGGCCGTGATGCTGGACTTGATTGACGAGATCGAGCGCCTGACTGCGCGCCTGCAACGCGCCGGCATCGCCGCTACCTGAGCGGCACACGCGTGGACAAGACGGCAAGGCGGGAATTGCTGCGTCTTGCCCATCGGCAAGGGTCGGGCGGTGATCCGCGCCGAAGGGGCATGCGCCGAGCGCTCGCGCGGTGCACTCCAGTTCGACTGGACTCCACCCCACCCAGCGGACAATGCCCCCATGAAAGCACCCAAACGCCTGCAAGCGCTGATCGATGAAGGCCTGATCGATTCGGTGCAGCGCCAGTTGATGAGCGGCAAGGAAGCGATGGTCTTCGTGGTGCGCTGCGGCGACGAGACGCGCTGCGCCAAGGTCTACAAGGAGGCCACCCACCGCAGCTTCCGCCAGGCGGTGGACTACACCGAGAACCGCAAGGTCAAGAACAGCCGCCAGGCCCGCGCCATGGCCAAGGGCACACGCTTCGGCCGCCAGGCCCAGGAAGCGGCCTGGCAGAGCGCCGAGGTCGACGCGCTGTACCGCCTGGCCGCCGCCGGCGTGCGCGTGCCCAAGCCGCACAACTTCATGGAAGGCGTGCTGCTGATGGAGCTCGTCACCGGCGCCGAGGGCGACGCCGCGCCGCGCCTGAACGACTGCATCTTCACCGCAGCCGAAGCCACCGCCCACCACACCACGCTGCTGCGCGAAGTGGTGCGCATGCTGTGCGCCGGCGTGATCCACAGCGACCTGTCGGAGTTCAACGTGCTGCTGGGTGCCGACGGCCCGGTCATCATCGACCTGCCGCAGGCCGTGGACGCCGCCGGCAACAACCACGCCCAGCGCATGCTGCTGCGCGATGTCGGCAACCTGAGCGGCTTCTTCGGCCGCTTCGCGCCCGAACTGCTGGCGACCGACTTCGGCCCCGAAATCTG
>JANMSS010000283.1:0-12995 GCA_031389585.1 Burkholderiales bacterium
TACGACGACGGCTACCTCACCGACGGCACGATGATCGAGTGGCTGAAGTCGCACACCAATGTCGTCTACCAGCCGCAGGTCGGCACGCGAGGCTACAGCGGCATCAACCCTTACGCGCTCGGTTTTGCGATGTACACCGACATCAAGCGCATCTGTGAGCATCCCACCGACGAAGACCGGGACTGGTTCCCGGGCCTGGCCGGCGCGCCGTGGCTGCCCGCGCTGCACCATGCGATGCACAACTTCAAGGATGAAAGCTTCGTCGGCCAGTATCTAAGCCCGAAGCTGATGCGCGAGTTGCGCCTGTTCGCGATCATCGATGATGAACACGACGAAGAGCTCGAAGTCAGTGCGATCCACGACGACGCGGGCTACCGGCGCGTGCGCGAGGCCCTCGCGCACCAGTACGACCTCGGCGCGCGCGAACCCGACATCCAGGTCTGGAGCGTCAACCTGCGTGGCGACCGCGCCCTGACGCTGCGCCACACCCAGCACAACGGGCGCCCGCTGGCCGAAGGCGCACAGGATGTGTTGAAGCATGTGGCGCGGCTGTGGGGCTTCCCGGTGCACCTGGAGAGCCTCGCCAGTGACGGCGACGTGACGCAGCGCTGGGCGGTCGAGCCGCCAGCGGCCTGAGATGTGTGCCCCAAGCTCACTTCGTTCGCGCCCCCCGAGGGGAGTTCAGGCCGCTTGGGAGCGGCCCGGCGCTGGCCTGACCCGTTTGACGCCGCCTCAGCGCAGCTGCAACGACCACAGGCTTGCGGGGGGCGCATTGCGCCAGACGCGGCCGACGCGGGTCCAGTGCAGGTCGCTGCCGGGCGGCAAGTCGTAGGGTGCCTTCAGGCGATAGGTGTATTGCACCAGGCGCCGATGCGCGTCGGCACGCAGGAAGCGGGCGATGGCCTGGGTCGTGGTGTCACGCCATTCAGCCGGCAGCGACTGGAACGGCAGCGACGACACCAGCACCGTCTGCGGCGGTGCCAGCTCGTGCAGGGTATCGAGGACCTCATGCGCGCTGGCGCGCCGAACGTCGACATGTGCGAAGCGTTTTTGCAGCAGGCGGGCCAGCCCGCGCTGCAGCTCGACCGCGACCAGTGGCACGGCAGGGTGTTGTGCCACCAGCGCCTGGGTGATCGCACCGGTGCCGGCGCCGAGCTCGACCAGCAGCCGCGCGCCGCGCGCGGCATTGGCCATGGCCGCGGCGAGCCAGGGCGAGGACGGGCAGACCGCGCCCACCAGCGCCGGGTTGGCCGCCGCCACCATCATGAAGGCCGTATTGCTCATGGTTACGATTAGAAGCGGGCCGCGTCTCGCCCGTGCAAGCGAAAGCAACGGCCCCAGGGCCCGATCATGACCTGCCTCGGGGCCGAGATCACAGCAGGAAGACCTTGCCCGGGTTCATGATGTTCTTCGGGTCCAGGGCGCGCTTGATCTGGCGCATCATCTCGACCGCGCCGGGGCCGGCCTCGTCGAGCAGGTAGCCGATCTTGTGCAGCCCGATGCCATGCTCGCCGGTGCAAGTGCCGCCAAGGCGAATGGCGCGCTGCACCATCTGCTCACTCAGACGTTCGGCCGTGGCCGCCTCGACCGGATCGTTCGGATCGAGCAGGTAGCTGAGGTGGAAGTTGCCGTCGCCGACATGGCCGACGACCCAATAGGGCAGCCCTGCGGCCTCGGCCTCGACCACCGACTCGTTGATGCTTTCAGCCAGGCAGGAGATCGGCACACAGGTGTCGGTCGAGAGGGAACGACAGCCCGGACGCATCTGCAGCGCCGCGAAGTAGGCCTGGTGGCGTGCCGTCCACAGCCGGGTGCGCTCCTCGGGCGTGCTGGCCCACTCGAAAGCCTCACCGCCAAACTCGCTGGCGATATCCTGCACGGTCTGCGCCTGCTCCTGCACGCCGGCCGGGCTGCCGTGAAACTCCATCAGCAGCATCGGCGCCTCGCGCAGGCTCAGGTGCGAGTGCTTGTTGACGCCGCGGATCGCGTTGGCGTCGAGCAGTTCGCAGCGGGCGATCGGCACGCCCATCTGGATCACCTGGATCGTCGTGCGCACGGCCGCGTCGATGCTCGGAAAGTGGCAGATCGCCGCCGTCACGGCCTCGGGCAGCGGGTAGAGCTTCAAGGTCACCTCGGTCATCACGCCCAGGGTGCCCTCGCTGCCGACGAAGAGCCGCGTCAGGTCGTAGCCCGCGCTCGATTTCTTGGCCCGCGTGCCGGTGCGGATCATGTCGCCCGCGGCGGTCACCACCGTCAGGCCGAGCACGTTCTCCTTCATGGTGCCGTAGCGCACGGCGTTGGTGCCGCTGGCGCGGGTGGCCGCCATGCCGCCTAGCGTGGCGTTGGCGCCGGGGTCGATCGGAAAGAACAGGCCCGTGTCGCGGATCTCGCGGTTCAACTGTTCGCGCGTCACCCCGGCCTGCACCGTGACCGTCAGGTCTTCGGCGTTGACCGCGACGATGCGATTCATGCGCGACAGGTCGATCGACAGGCCGCCTTGCACTGCGAGCAGGTGCCCTTCGAGCGAGGAGCCGATGCCGAACGGAATCACCGGCACGGCATGCGCCGCCGCCAGGGCGACCGCGGCGGCCACGTCCTCCGTGCTCTCGCAGAACACCACCGCGTCGGGCGGCGTTACCGGATAGGTCGACTCGTCGCGGCCATGCTGCTCGCGCACGGCGTTGGCGGTTGAGACGCGATCACCAAAGCGCACCTTCAACGCGTCGAGCATGGCAGCAGGCACCGGACGCGGTGCAGCGCGGGGTAGGAGGTCGTGCGGAGCGTTCATTGCGGCATCTCCCGGAGGGTGGGCGCACCGATTGTAGGTAGCATCGGGGGATGTGGCCCCCAAGCTCACTTCGTTCGCTGTCCCCCAAGGGGACATCCATGCCCTTCGGGCGGCCGGGCGGGCAGTGATGGCCAATCGATTGACACAAATCGCCACCCGCACCGGTGACGACGGCAGTACCGGCCTGGGCGACGGGACGCGGGTGGCCAAGGACCACCTGCGCGTGCAAGCCCTGGGCGATGTCGACGAACTGAACTCGAACCTGGGCGTGCTGCTGGCCGAGCCGCTTCCAGACGACGTGCGCGAATTGCTGGTGGTGATTCAGCATGAGCTGTTCAACCTGGGCGGCGAGTTGTCGATTCCTGGCTATGAATTGCTCAAGCAGGATGCCGTCCTGCGCCTGGACCAGGCGCTGGCGCACTACAACGCTGCGCTGCCGCGGCTGGCGGAGTTCATCCTGCCGGCCGGCACGCGCAGCGCGACGCTGGCCCATGTCAGCCGTACCGTGGCGCGCCGAGCCGAGCGCGCGCTGGTGGCGCTGGCCGCGCAGGACAAGGTCAACGAGGCGCCGCGCCAGTACCTCAACCGCCTGTCGGACCTGTTGTTTGTGCTGGCCCGCGTGCTCAACCGCGCCAACCTCGACGGGCTGGGCGGTGACGACGTGTACTGGCAGAGCGAGCGCCTGAAGCGCGACGCCGACACCTGAGCTGGGCTCCAGGGGCGATGGCTCGCGGGCACTCAGGCGGTCAGGTTTCGCCGCGCCCTCACGCCCGCGCTGAGCATCTCCAGCACCTCGAGCGAATGCTCCCAGCCGATGCAGCCGTCGGTGATGCTCTGGCCGTATTCGAGCGCCGCCGGATCGTCCTTGCCGGCGCTGAACTTCTGCGCCCCGGCCACCAGGTGGCTTTCGACCATGGCGCCGAAGATGCATCGCGTGCCTGCAGCCAGCTGGGCGGCAACGTCGCGGGCCACCTCGACCTGCCGCTCGTACTGCTTGCTTGAATTGGCGTGGCTGAAGTCGACCATCAGCCGGCAGGGCAGTTTGGCCGCCTCGATCTCCTTGCATGCTGCGGCCACGCTGGCGGCGCCGTAGTTGGGCGCCTTGCCGCCACGCAGGATGACGTGGCAATCCTTGTTGCCCTTGGTCTGGACGATCGCCACCTGGCCGTTCTTGTGCACTGACAGGAAGTGGTGTGGGCGTGAAGCGGCCTGGATCGCGTCGATCGCGATCCTGATGTTGCCGTCGGTGCCGTTCTTGAAACCCACCGGCGCCGACAGGCCGGAGGCCAGTTCGCGGTGCACTTGCGATTCCGTCGTGCGTGCCCCGATCGCGCCCCAGGCGATGAGGTCGCCGATGTACTGCGGTGAGATCACGTCGAGGAACTCGCTGGCCGCGGGCACGCCCAGGCGGTTGATGTCGACCAGCAACTGGCGTGCGATTCTCAGCCCCTCGTGGATGCGGTAGCTCTCATCGAGGTAGGGGTCGTTGATCAGGCCCTTCCAGCCGACCGTGGTGCGCGGTTTCTCGAAGTACACGCGCATCACGACTTCCAGCGTGTCGGCGTGGCGCGCGCGTTCCACCTTGAGCTTTCGCGCGTACTCGAGCGCGGCCAGCGGGTCGTGGATCGAGCACGGCCCCATCACGACCAGCAGCCGATCGTCCTGGCCGTTCAGGATGCGCCGGATGGCGTCGCGGGTGCCGCCGATCAGCGTTTCCACCGGCGTGCCGGCGATCGGGAAGAAGCGGATCAGGTGCTCCGGCGGCGGCAGCGGCGTGACGTCCTTGATGCGCTGGTCGTCGGTCTGGCTGGTCTTTTCGCTGAGCGCGTAGCCATGGCCGGCGTCGCCGGCGTGGCCTTGCTGTTTGGGACTCATGCGGTTTCTCCTGTCGATCGTCGTGAGGTGAGCGGGCAATAAAAAACCGCCGGGGCTGCCGGCGGTCTGTTGAGTGCGTTGCGCTGGTTTCAATCAGCCACTTGCCTCTCGAGCCACCGGATGGGGCGAGAACCAAAAGTAGCCAAAGTAAAACGAGGCGGGGCAACGCATGGCGGAGAATGTATCACGGGCCTTGGAGCGCGGTTTCAACCGGTGCCGCCAACGGTCAGACCGTCGATGCGCAGCGTCGGCTGGCCGACGCCCACGGGCACACTCTGGCCCTCTTTGCCGCAGACGCCCACGCCGGAGTCGAGGGCGAGGTCGTTGCCGATCATGCTGACATGGGTCAGGCAATCCGGGCCGCTGCCGATCAGGGTGGCGCCGCGCACCGGGTACTGGATCTTTCCGTTCTCGACCCAGAAGGCCTCGCTGGCCGAAAACACGAACTTGCCGCTGGTGATGTCGACCTGCCCACCGCCGAAATTGGTGGCGTACAGGCCGCGCTTCAGGCTGGCGACGATCTCGTCCTTGCTACGGTCGCCGGCCAGCATGTAGGTGTTGGTCATCCGCGGCATCGGCACGTGAGCGTAGCTTTCGCGGCGGCCGTTGCCGGTCGGCTTGACGCCCATCAGGCGGGCGTTCATCGAATCCTGGATATAGCCTTTGAGGATGCCGTCCTCGATCAGCACCGTGCGCTGCGTCGCATGGCCTTCGTCGTCGACATTGAGGCTGCCGCGGCGGTCGGGCAAGGTGCCGTCGTCGAGCACGGTCACGCCCTTGGCGGCGACCCGCTGACCGATGCGACCGGAAAAGGCCGATGAGCCCTTGCGATTGAAGTCGCCTTCGAGACCATGGCCGATGGCCTCATGCAGCAGCACGCCGGGCCAGCCCGGGCCGAGTACGACGGCCATCTGGCCGGCAGGCGCCGGCCGACCTTCGAGGTTGGTCAGTGCGGCGTTCACGGCCTGCTCAACATAGCGCTCGATCACCGCGTCCTGGAAGTAGCCCAGGCCGAAGCGGCCGCCGCCGCCGCCGGTGCCAACTTCGCGGCGCACGACGCCGTTGACCTTCTGCTCGGCGATCACCGTCACCGACAGGCGCACCAGCGGGCGCACGTCCGCCGCGCGGGTGCCGTCGGCACGAGCGACCAGCACGACATCGAACTCGGCGGCCACGCCCGCCATGACCTGCACGACGCGCGGGTCCTTGGCGCGCGCCAGGCGCTCGACTTTCTCCAGCAAGGCCACCTTCTGCGTGCTGTCCAGGGTGGCGATCGGGTCGGTGGGTGCGTACAGCACACGGCTGGCCGCCACGCTGGACTTGACGCCGACTTTCACCCGTTTGCTTTGCCCCGCCGCGGCGATGCTGCGCACGGTGCGTGCGGCGTCCTGCAGCGCAGCCTCGGAGATGTCATCGCTGTAGGCAAAGGCAGTCTTCTCGCCGGCGACCGCGCGCACGCCGACGCCCTGGTCGATCGAGAAGCTGCCGCTCTTGACGATGCCCTCTTCCAGGCTCCAGCCTTCGTGGCGGGTGCTCTGGAAGTACAGGTCGGCGTCGTCGATGCGGTGCGCGGCAATGGTCTGCAACGCGGCGCTGAGGTGCGCGTCGGTCAGACCGAAGGGCGTCAGCAACAGCGAGTGCGCCTGGGCCAGGCGTTCGATCGTGGGTTCACGGGTGATCATGCGGGCCATTGTAGGAGTGGTACCAAGTCAGGACAGCGATGGGGGCTTCACGCTTCTTTACCGGACGGCAACGCAGCGCGGTGCTCCGCGCGCCGAACTGCGCCGTTGTGGCGGGGCGCTTGCGCAACAACCCAACATCAACCTACGAGGGCCACCACCATCATGAAGACCACCCAACTGATTGCCGCCGCCTTGCTGAGCCTGGCCGGCGTGCCCGTCTCGGCGCAGACCGCTGCCTCGGCGCCGGGCACCCACACCCCGCGCATCGACCAGCGCCAGGCCAACCAAGAGCAACGCATCGACAAGGGCGTCGCCTCCGGCGCGCTGACCCCGCGCGAGACCCACCGTCTCGAGAGACAGCAGGCGGTCCTCAACAAGGCCGAGAACAAGGCCAAGGCCGACGGCAGCGTGACCGCGCAGGAACGCAAGCGCCTGACCCATATGCAGAACCACGCCAGCCGCGACATCCGCCGCCAGAAGCACGACGGTCAAGCAGCCAGCGGCGCGGGCAAGTAAGCAGCCCGGGTCGGGCCGCTCCAAGCGGGCGTCTCTGATGAGCCGGCCCTCAGCCGTTGCCCTGGTCTGGCGCTCCGCGCCAGACCAGGGCCTGCGCATAGAGCCGGTTGCGCGGCGCGCCCGTGAGGGTGGCGGCCAACGCCACCGCCTGCTTCAGCGGCAACTCAGCCAACAACACGCGCAGCGTGCGCTCGGTATCCGCCTCGAGTGCATCCTGCGCCGGGGCCTCGGCTTGTGTCGTGTGCAACACGAGCACGAACTCGCCGCGACTTCGGTTGGCGTCAGCCGCCAGCCAGGCCGGCGCCAGCGCCACCGTCATCGTGGCCACCGTCTCGAACTGCTTGGTCAGTTCCCGGCCCACCGTCATGCGCCGAGCGGGCATCGACGTGGCCAGGGCGTCGAGCAAGGCCGCGATGCGATGCGGCGCCTCGAACAACACCAGGGACTCGGCGTGGCGCAGTGCCAAGGCGGCCAATGCACTGTCGCGCTCGCCGGCCTTGGCGGGCAGAAAGCCAATGAAGGCAAACCCAGTGGCGGCGATGTCCCCCGCCACGCTGAGTGCGGCCAGCACACTGCTCGCCCCGGGCAACGGCACCGTGGCATGGCCCGCGGCTTGTGCTGCAGCCACCAGCACGGCACCCGGATCGGACACGGCGGGCGTGCCGGCATCGCTTAGGTAGGCGACACGCTCGCCTCGGGTCAGCCGCGCCAGCACCTGCGCAGTGGCGGTGTGCTCGTTGTGCTGGTGCAGTGACAGCAGCGGTTTGGACAGGCCCAGATGGCCGAGCAGCGAGCCGCCGACACGGGTGTCTTCGCAGGCTACTGCGTCGACCAGCCCGAGCACATGCACCGCGCGCAGCGTCAGGTCGGCCAGGTTGCCGATCGGCGTGGCTACCACATACAGCGTTCCGGCGGGATACTGCTGTGCCCCCGCAGCCGCAGCCGCGGCCTGGGTGATGATCGCGGAGCAAGCACTGGAGGTGGCGACGATGTTCTCCCGCCGCAATGCGGCAACAACCGACAAGCAACAACTCGGCACGGCCGCCGAGTCCCAGGCCCTGGCGCATTTGCTGCGCCACGGCCTGGTGCTGGTTGAGCGCAATTATCGGGTCGCGCGCGGGCCCCATGCGCGCGGCGGCGAAGTCGACCTGATCCTGCGCGAGCGCGACGGCACGCTGATCTTCGTCGAGGTGCGCGCGCGGGCCGATGCCCGCCATGGCGGCGCCGCCGCCAGTGTCGGCGCGGCCAAGCGCGCCAGCCTGGTGCTTGCGGCCCGGCACTTCCTGCTGCGCTTTGCAGCGCCGCCGCCATGTCGCTTCGACGTGGTGGCGATCGACGCCGGCGAGTTGCAGTGGCTGCGCGGCGCCTTTGACGCGGCGTGAAATGGAGTCGCTGAGCGCGCGAGGGGTTGGCGCGTAGCGGCTGCGCTGGCCGTTGGGCCTCGGTGCATGACACATGCCAAGAACCGCGCGTGGCGATACCATTTGCAGTACGCACCCACGTGGAGCCACCATGACCCAGCAGACGATTCAGGCCGAACCCTACGAGTTCGCGTTCAACCCCAAGAGCACCGCACTGGTCATGATCGACATGCAGCGCGACTTTGTCGAGCCCGGGGGCTTCGGCGCGGCGCTGGGCAACGACGTCTCACCGCTGCAGGCGGTGATCGCTCCGTGCAAGCGCATGCTCGACGCGGCACGCGCGATGGGCATGATGGTGATCCACACGCGTGAGGGGCACAGCCCCGATCTTGCCGACTGCCCGCCGACGAAGATCGTTCGCGGCCGCGGGGCAATACGCATCGGTGATCCGGGTCCGATGGGCCGCTTGCTGGTGCGCGGCGAGCCCGGCCACGCCATCGTGCCGCAACTCTTGCCGGTGGCGGGTGAAGTGGTGGTCGACAAGCCGGGCAAGGGCGCGTTTTGCGCCACCGACCTCGACCTCATCTTGCACAACCGCGGCATCCGCTCGCTCATCGTCTGCGGCGTCACGACCGAAGTCTGCGTCACCACCACGGTGCGCGAAGCCAACGACCGCGGCTACGAGTGTGTGGTGCTGTCCGATTGTGTCGGTTCCTACTTCCCCGAGTTTCAGCGAGTGGCGCTCGAGATGATCAAGGCGCAGGGGGCGCTGTTTGGCTGGGTGTCGGATTCGCGGCGTGCCTTGGCCGGCTTGAACGCCTGATCGGGTACGAGCGGTCCCGCCGCGGGCCGACGATTCCGACCCGCGCGGCCCGCCCCCGGCCGAGCCGCACTTTGAGCTCAGGCCGCCGAGGGTGTCTGGCTTCGGCCCAGAATCAGACAGGTCATACCGAACATGACGTAGCCCAGTGACACCAGCGGCGACACCGCCCAGCCCAGATGGGCGCCGTGGATCAAGCCGACATAGGCCAAGCCTGCCCCGGCAAACGCCCACCCGGCGGCATGGCGCATCTTGCTGTCGATGACGTAGACCGCCATCGCACCCAGCACCATGCCGGCCAGCACTGAGCCACCGCCGACCGACTCCAGCCCCCTGTAGAGCACGCCGTAGCCGCTAAGCTTGTCGAACCCGACAGCGGCGGCTGAGGTGCCCGCGGCGCCGAGCGCGCCGTCAATCTGCGTCTTGGCCCACTCGGCGATGTTGGGGATCAGCGCAAGGATGATGGCCGGCGCGTGTTTGGCCGGCGAAGCCTGGAAGGCCTGCGCGCCGATGACCAGGCCGATGTAGAGCAGGATCGGCAGGATCGCCACCAGCGGAATCAGCGCCAGCAGCAGGGCGGTCAGCCCGAGAAAGCACACCAGCGCGATCGCCACACCGGTGGCCAGCGAATAACCGATGCGCCCGCCAACCGCCTTCCAGCCCGGATGTCCGATGTAGACCGCAGGCGGGAACGGGCTGCCGAGCATCGAACCGACGACGGCGCCCAGACCGTCGGCGAGCAGGATCTTGCGCAGGTTGTAGTTGTCGCCGGCCGCCGAGGCGCTCTCGACGTTGTTCATCGCCTCGGTGAAGTTGTAGATGCCCAATGGGATGGCGGTGGCGAGCAGCGGCGCCACCTTGGACAGACCGGTCCAGACATCGGTCGAGAACAGCGGCAGGTGCAGGCCAAACTGCCCCAGCGATTCGGTCACCTTGGCCGGCTGCATGTAGTCGCTGAAACCGGCGAGCGAGACGGCCCAGCCGATGGCAGAGCCGACGAGCACCGCGACGAGTCCACCCGGCAGTCCGCCCGGCAGCCGCACGTTGGCGGTCCAGGCGATCAGCACGATGGCAAAACAGGCCAGCCCGATCCAGGGTGTTTCCCACATCTGGAACGCCGGGCGCATCGAGATGAAGGCGATCGAGATGCCGGCCAGCGTGCCGAGCATGGCTGCGCGCGGTGTCAACGCGCGGATGGCCGGGCCGACGAAGGCGCCAAGGAGCACGATGACCCCGATGATGAAACACCAGGCCAGGCCGGCCGTCCACGCCAGCATCGGGTCTTTGGTTTCCAGGTAGACCGGCAGCATGACCAGGAAGACGACGATGAACATGTGCGGCACGCTGGGGCCGTAGGGCATCGCCGTGACGTCGTTGCGGCCCTCGGCCTTGCCGAGCTGCCACGCGAGGTAGGCGTAGAACAGATTGCCCAGCGGCAGCGCGATGCCCAGTGCGGGCAGGATGCGGCCGAACACGGTATCGGCGGGCAGTTGCACGACCCCCAGGCACAGGCCCGTGAGCACGATGACGTTGAGTAAGACGTTGGTGAACAGGCCGAAGAAGCCGTTCCAGTCACCCGGGACCCAAATGCGCACTGCGCCCGCGTTGGGGTTGCTGCTCATGCTGTCTCCTCATTGTTGGTGTGGGCAGTGAAAACCCAGTGACTGTCCAACGCGAAGGCCGCGGCGCAGTCGGCGCCCGTCGCGCCTGCCATTTGCGCCCCGACGCCCCCGGGGATTCTGGCGCGCGGCTTGCTGGCGTGGTGGCCTGTCGGGTTCTGGTTTGCCCGCATCAGGCAGACCGGCCCCACGTTTGAAGCGGTCGCGACGCGCCTCAGCGCGCGGCCCGGCCCTCCTGCGCCGCCATGTACGAGCGCCAGCCGCCATAGGCCGTGATCTCGGTCTGCCCCTGGCACAGGAACGCCTCACCCAGCACGCCGAGCACGACAGCGCCGTCCTGGAGCATGACCTTGCCGATCGCCAGCCCGGGCGGCTCCTGGCTCAGGATGGTCGCCAGTCCGGCCAGCGGCACGTCCCACAGTTCGACTGCCACCGAAGTGCCTTGCCCGGGCGTGCGCTGCATCGCCGGGTGGCGATCCCCGATCGACCAGATCCGGTAACAGGCTTCGGTGCGGTCCTCGCGGACGAAGCTGGCATCGACGGCCAGCAGGTTGGGGTTGAGTTCCAGGCCGCGCATCAGCGTGCCATTCACGGCCAACAATGTCTTTTCCATGCTGCCCCTGCAGGTCGTCAAGCTTCGATCCAGGTGCCCGTCTCGCCGCGCAGCGCCGGCTCGATGTTGTCAATGCTGGTGATGACGCCGCGCCCGGTCGGGCAGGCACTGACGAAGTTGATCAGCGCCTCGATCTTCGGCCCCATGCTGCCGGCGCCAAAGTGGCCCTGCGCCGCGTACGCCTTGGCTTGCGCCACGCTGATGCGGTCGAGCCACAGCTGGTCGGGCTGGCCGAACCGAATCGCGACGCGCGGCACGCCGGTCGGGATCATCAGCAGGTCGGCACGCAACTCGACGGCCAGCAGTGCCGAGGCGCGGTCCTTGTCGATCACGGCTTCGACGCCGCGCAAATCGCCATCTGAGCCTTCTTCCACCGCGATGCCGCCACCGCCGCAGGCGATGATCAGCACACCCTGGCGCGCCAGGCCTTCGATGATGGGGGCCTCGATGACACGCACAGGCCGCGGCGAGGCAATCGCGCGCCGCCAGCCGCGCTCGCCGTCGCGCACCACCGTCCAGCCCAGTTCGGCGGCGAGTTTGCGCGCGATGTCCTCGGACATGAACGAGCCGATCGGCTTGTCGGGTTTGGCGAAGGCCGGATCGCGGCGATCGACCAGCGTCTGCGTCACTAGCGTGACCGTGGGCGTGTGCAGGCCAAGCCGGCGCAGTGCGTTGCCCAAGGCGTTCTGGAACATGAAGCCGATGGCGCCCTGGGTGTCGCCGACGGCGTATTGCACCGGCACGGTGGGCACCTGCCCGTCGGCGATCTCGGAGCGGCGCAGGATGAAGCCGACCTGCGGCCCATTGCCATGCGTCAACACCACGCACCAACCTGCGGCGATCATCATCGCAACATGGTTGGCCGTGGTGCATACCGCGTCGTACTGGTCGGCCAGCTTCATGTGCTGGTCGTCCAGGATCAAGGCGTTGCCGCCGACCGCGACCACCGCCAGCGGCTTGCGACCCGCGGCGCTCATGGGGCCTCCCCGCGGGCGCTGACGCTGCGTGCGAGCGCCTTCACCGCTGCCGCGAAGCAGGCCATCGGTGCGTGCGTCACGCCGGCGCCGATCTGCCCGACGCCGGCCTGGGCGTGGGCAATGCCGCTGTTGATAACTGGCAGCACGCCGCAGTCGAGCACCTTGCGCGCGTCGATGCCTGCGGCGCAGGCGGCGAAATCGAGCGCCGGCAGCGTGAACGATGGATTGGCGCCCAGGGTGATCGCGCGCATGCGCAGGCTGTGATGGACAGCGTCCGTCGCCGTGCCGCCGACGAACTTGACGATCGCCGGCGCCGCGGCCATCGCGAAGCCACCGACGCCGGCGGTTTCCGTGATTGCCGAGTCGCCCAGGTCGGCCGCAGCATCCGCGATCGAATAGCCTGGAAAGTAAAGCCCGTCGACCGGGTTGGCTGGCGCTTCGAACCAGGTGTCGCCGGTGCCCGACAAGCGCACGCCGAAGTTGACACCGTTGCGCGCCATCGCCGTCACCATTGAGCTGCCCGGCACATCCGCCGCGGCGTCGCACATGGCCTTGCAGGCAGCCATCGACAGGTTGAGGAAGAAGTGGTCGTTGCCGGCGATGAAGGCCAGCGTCGCCGCGGCGTCCTGACGCGTGACCTCGGCTTCGATCAGCGACGTGGCGATGCGCTTGATGAACAGCGCCGTGGCCGCCGTGTTGCGGTTATGGACCTCGTCGCCCATGTTGAGCGCCTGTGCCATCAAG
>JANMSS010000352.1:0-3652 GCA_031389585.1 Burkholderiales bacterium
GCGAGTACGGCGCGAAGCCGGTGCCGAACGAGGTGTCGTTGGCGCGCGGCATCGCAGATCCCGCAGCAAAGAGCTGTTGCAGGCTGGCGCTGGTGGAGCCGATGTGCGCCGTGATCGCATCCGCCGCCGCTTCGAAACCGACATGGGTCCGCAGATGGGCGCGCGCCGCGGCGATAGCGACCTCGGCGGTGGCGTCGTTGCTGCCCAGCGGCGTGGCGCGGCCGCAGATCAAAAACCTCATCGGCTGGAGGATGCGGCCGCCGCCAAAGCGCGGTTCGCTGCGACCTGCGAGCAGCAATCCCTTATCGAGGTTGTGATGCAGCACACGACCGAACTCGCGGCGGTAGCGGCGCGACAGCTCGCGCGAGGCGGCCTCGCAGATGCCGTCGGTGAGGGTGTCGGGATGTCCGATGCCCTTGTGTTCGCACATTTCGAAGTTGCGCAGCCCGATCGGGAGCGAGGAGGCGGGCTGAACATCGATCGTGCGTGCCATGCGAACCTCTCCGTGCCAGTGGAAACCATGCCGTCGATTTGGCAGCCCGCATCGACGCGCACGAGCTCGCCGGGGCAGGGCTCAACCGCGCGCGAAATCGCGGCCAGCGTTTCAGCAGCAGCCGCCACCATGGCCCCGATGCCCTTGCTCTGCTGGTTGCTTGTGCTCCGGATGAGCGCGTCGGCCAGCCATGCCGCAGCCCATGCCGCCGAAGCGCATGAAGACGATCACCCCTGCCAACAGCAGTAGATAGCCCCAGTTTTGTGTCAGCCAGTCCATGTCTTTCTCCTTCTGTGGGTCAGAGTTGCCAGCGGAAAGTCCGGGGTGTCGATTCACCCGGCCGGGCGATCCGCAACTCGATCGCGGTCGGCCGGGGCGCCGCAACATCGAATGCCAGCACACCTTCACGGTGGTGGCCGCCGGGGACCGTCTCGACCCAGTTCAAGGGCTTGAGCGTGCGCCCGTCGCCGGTCGCCAGGGTCGCACTTTGAACCAGGTCGTCGCTGATGTCCGCACTGTGCGTGTCGAGCACGACGCTGAACTCCCAGCGGGTCACTTGCGACCCGATCGACTTCGGCGTCACCTTGAGGGTCACGCCTCGCTCGGTCGACGACTGTGTGGTGGTCGCATTCGGGCCGGCCTGTGCCATCGCAGCCCAAGGTGTGGCCGCCAGCATCAGCGCGGCCACAGTCAGCCACCCAGCGATCCTGACCCTATCGTTACGCGGTATTCGAGACATGATGGGTTCCTTTGCGGCGTTGGCTATTGCATCCGTCAATGCGTCATGCGACGGTCGATGTGTGGTGGATACCGAAAGAGCGATTGCGATGTTGCAGCGCTTGCCGTTCGCGGATTTGACGCAGGTCAAGTCGGCCCCACCTTCATCGGCTCGCGACTTCCGCGCAGGCGATGACTGTCGCATGCGTTGACGGGGATCAAGCCCGCGCGCGCGGCATCGCATAGTCTGGCGTCGCGTACGTCAAGGCACGCCGAATCGATACCTCGCCCAAGAGTCCCTTTTGACTTCGGTCAATGCCTGATAGGCTGCGCCCCCTACAGTGGCCGCATTGCCGATCAAAGGAGAAACACAATGGCTGAATTGACATCCGCCCACAAGGACAAACTGATGGCCGACCTGCGGGTGGTCATTGCCGACGCCGAGGAAATCCTGCGCCTGACGGCCGATCAGGCCGGCGAGGGCGTGAACGAATTCCGTGGCCGCATGCTGATCAAGTTGCAGCAGGCGCGGGTCGAGCTGGCGCATCTGCAGGAACTGGCGGTGGCCAAGGTCAAGGCCGCCGGCCACGCCGCCGACGAATATGTGCACGACAACCCCTGGAGGGCGATCGGTGCGGCGGCGGGCATCGGCCTGGTGGTCGGCCTGCTGATCGGCCGCCGCTGAAAGCCCCGGCATGAGCGAAGGCACGGCCGCAGCCGGCGGGCTGGCGCAGTCGCTGCGGCGCATGGCCGGCACGCTGCTGGAAATCGGTCAGGCCCGGTTTGAGTTGCTGGCCACCGAGTTCGAGCTCGAGAAGCTGCGCCTGTTCGACGCCCTGCTGTGGGTGGCGCTCGGGTTGCTTTTTCTGGGCGTGGGACTGGTGCTGTTGGTGCTGTTGTTGCTGCTGATGCTTCAAGAGGCCCACCGGGTCGCGGCCCTGACGCTGGCGGTGGTGCTGGCCTTGGGTGCCGGCTGGGCCTTGATCCGCAAGGCCCGCCTACGCCTGCAGGGTGAGGCGGCGCCATTCGCCGCCACCCACGCCGAACTCGAACGCGACCGCGCCCTGCTGGCGCCGCGCGAATAGTGCTCCAACCCACTGCCATAGCCGACGCCCACGAGCTGCAACTGGTGTTGCGACGCCAGCACCTGCAGGCGCGCAGTGCGCTGTTGCGTGATCGCCTGGCGCAACAGGTGCAGCCGCTGGCAGCGCCGCTGGCCTTGGCCGATACCCTGCGCGAGGCCTGGCGCTGGCTCAAGCGGCACCCTGAAGTGCCTTTGGCCGGTGCGGCCGTACTGGCGCTGCTGCGCCCGCGTCGGGCACTGCGCTGGGCCGGTCGCCTGTGGTGGGCCTGGGGTTTGCTGCGGCGCGTGCAGCGCCTGGCTGGTCAGGCGCCGCCCAACTTGAAGCGCTGACCAGCTCAGGCGCGCAGAGCGCGTTTCATCGGCTGGTAGATCGATGGGGGCCGTGCCAGGCCTGCGCCGTGGCTGCCTCAGCCTTGCTGACTGACCACCGGCGGCTGCGCGCGTGTCGGCTGGTTGACGCGAATGCCCTGCGCCGCGCGCAACTCTTCGGTGGTGAATCCCGGTCTATCCCCCTGTCGCTTGCATTGACGGGGATCAAGCCCGGGCGCGCGGCATCGCATAGTCTGGCGTCGCGCATGTCGAGGCACGCTGCGGCGCGATGCAGCCGCCGATGGTCGTCAAGTGCCGACCAACCTCCAGGAGAAGACCATGGCGATGATGAAGGCAGCGGTGTTCGTCGAGCCCGGACGCATCGTGCTCGAAGACAAACGCATTCCCGATGTCGGTCCGCTCGACGCGCTGATCAAGGTCAGCACGACGACCATCTGCGGCACCGACATTCACATCCTCAAAGGCGAATACCCGGTGGCGCGCGGCCTGACGGTCGGCCACGAGCCGGTCGGCGTCATTCACAAGCTGGGCTCGGCCGTGCAGGGCTACAGCGAGGGTCAGCGCGTCATTGCCGGCGCCATCACGCCCAGTGGCTGGAGCAATGCCTGCCAGTGCGGCTACGGCTCGCAGGACGGTGCCGGCACGGCGCACGGCTGGAAGCCGCTGGGCGGCTGGAAGTTCGGCAACACCATCGACGGCTGCCAGGCTGAATACGTGCTCGTTCCCGACGCCATGGCCAACCTCGCTGCCGTGCCGGAGGATCTCAGCGACGAGCAGGTGCTGATGTGCCCCGACATCATGTCCACAGGCTTCGGCGGTGCCGAGCGCGCCGGCATCCGCATCGGTGACTCGGTGGCGGTGTTCGCGCAGGGGCCGATCGGGCTGTGCGCCACGGCGGGCGCCAAGCTGAGCGGTGCGACCACGGTGATCGGCGTGGACCGCCTGGGCAACCGCCTGGAGATCGCCCGCCGCATGGGTGCAGACCACGTGATCGACAGCAGCCGCGCAGTCCCGGTGGCCGAGATCAT
>JANMSS010000306.1:0-5950 GCA_031389585.1 Burkholderiales bacterium
GCCTCGCGGTGCCATTGACCAACGCGCCGCGCTCGCTGACCAAGCTGCATTCGAGCGCGCCGCTGCCGTGGGACGGCGCGGTGCTGGGCGTCGAATGGCTGCGCGTGGGCCAACGCCGCACACTTCAAGGCGCGACCCTGCCGGCGCACAGCGTGCTCGGTCTCACGGCCCGGGTTGCGCCAGCCGGCACGCCGTGGTCGATGACCGCCGGCCTGAGCAACGCCTTGAACACAGCCTATGTCGACCCGGCCGGGCCCGAACACGCGCAGGACACACTGGCGCGCGACGGCCGGCGCTGGCAGTTGCAGTTTTCGCTGGCTTACTGAAATGAACCACCCCCGAAGCGGCTTCGCCGCTCCCCCTCAAGGGGGCGCCGCTGGCGGACCGGCAAAGCCGGATCCGCGGCGGCCGCTTGGCGAAACCGGTTCGTGCGACGCGGGTGCCGCATCGGCGCCATGGGCAGCTGAGATGGCGACCCCTGGTTCGCTGCGCGCTTGTCTCGGGGGGGAACTTGGGCTGCCTGGGTCGGCCGGGCGCCGGCCTGCGGTGGACCCGCTGCGTCGCGCCTTGCTGGTCGCCGCGACCGGCGTGCTGACGTCGGGCGCGGCCCGCGGCCAAATGACGACCGAAGCCCACGTCAAGGCCCGCGTGGCGTTCAATCTGGCGCGCTTCACGCAGTGGCCGGATGCGGCGTTCGCCGAAGCCGCCGCACCTCACCTGTGGTGTGCTGCTGTGCGCGAAGGCGCGCAGGCGGCAGCATTGGCCGCGCTCGCCGGCGAAGGCATCGGCAGCCGCACCATCAAGCTCATGAGTAAATGTGGCTCCGCCACTTTACTCATACCCCCTCGGGGGGCGGACGACGTAGTCGTCGGCCTGGGGGCGCTCTCAAGGAAGCGCAGGGCCGCCCCAAGTTTCCTTGCTCCCCCTCGGGGGGGCGGACGCCGCGAGGCGGCGGCCTTGGGGGCGCTCAGAACTCGATCGCGTCGGCGATGGCCCTGATGCCCGCCTGGGCACAGGCCTCGTCGGCTTCGCCGCCGGGAGCGCCCGACACGCCGATGGCGCCGAAGATGGAGCCTCCGGCCTCGATGACGGCGCCGCCGCCGGCCGCCAACATGCGCGGATGGCCGCGGATGCCGCTCATCGGCCGGCCGGGCTGCGTCTCGGTCGCCAGCGACAGCGTCGAGGTGCGAAAGCTCGCGGCCGTCCAGGCCTTGTTGGTGGCGATGTCGACGGTGTGCGCACCGGCGAAGCGGTCGCGCAGGAACACCTGGGTCAGGCCGGCGCGATCGACGACGGCGACGCCGACCTGGTATCCCTGGCCGCGGCAGTAGTCCATTGCCGCCTTGGCCGCAGACAGCGCAGTCTCCGGCGTCAGCGACTTGGTCTGGAACGTCGCGCCCTGCGCAAGTGCGGCACCGGGCAGGCAGGCGCAAAGCAGAGCAAGCATGAGTGTGTGGTGCATGGCAGTCTCCGCGGATTCACTGCATTCATTGAAGCACAGCCGGGGCGACCGCTGACCCCATGGCACGCCCCGCGTGCGCGCTCAATGCGCAACAGTAATGACATGCGCCTGAATCTTGCCGTCCACAGGCCCGGCGCCGAACTGTTCGCGAATCGCGCGCTCGGCGGCCTCCGTGGCTTCGCCCAAGGTCGAGCTGCCGCAGGCCTCGATCTCGTTGCGCAACGGCGTACCTTGGCAGTACGCGACCGCAGGAACGCGCGCCGACGCCGCGCGACTGCGCGCAGTCACGGTGTCGACCTGCGCCGCCATCCCGAAGCCACCGCGCCGCAGGTCCTGCTCGATGGCGGCCAGATCGAAGTAGCCGTGAGGCGTGCGCGCCAGGAAGCGCGGCGGGTCTTGCGGGACCGTCGATGCCAGGGCCCGGGTGACGGTGTGGGCGAATTCGTTGTGCTCGATGCGGTCCCAGACGTTGAAGATCAACACGCCGCCCGGTCTGAGCACGCGACGGGCTTGCGAAAATGCCGCTGCCTTGTCGGGAAAAAACATGACGCCGAACTGGCAGACCACGGCGTCGAATTCGCCGTCCTCGAAGGGCAGTTGCATGGCGTCGGCTTGCCGCCACTCGACCGGGCGCGATGTGCCGACCTGTGCCGCCATGTCGAGCATCGGCTGGTTCAGGTCGGTGGCGACGATGGCGACGCTCGGTGGCAAGACCGCGGCCAGCTGGCGCGTGACGACGCCCGTGCCGGCAGCCACTTCGAGCACGCGAGACGGCCTCCGTGAGGCAAGGCGGCGAGCCAGGTCGATCGCATAGGACTCGAAGATCAGCGGCACCAGATGCGACTCGTAGAGCTTGGGCACGGAACCGGCGAATACCTTGTCGCTGTCGGGAAGGCTCATGGTGTTCTCCATTGGGTCACGGGCAGCGGACGATGGACAAGCCGTCGCCGGCAAGTCGCTCGCCGCCCGGATCGATGATGCACCCGGCCTTGCCCCCAGGACGCCTGCGGCGTCGGCCCCCCCGAGGGGGCGTCGCTCGCCCTTCGACCTCGCTCAGGACAGGCTTGGGGCGGCCCGGCGCGAGCTAGCGCGGCGCCGCCCACCCGCCGCCAAGCGCCTTCATCAGCGCCACGCTGGCCTCCAGGCGGAGCTGCCGGGCACGCACGCCGGCCAGCGCGGCATCCTGCGCCGCGCGTTCGGCGTCGAGCACCTCCAAATAGCCCGAATAGCCGACCTCGTAGCGGCGCTGGGCGATGCGCAGCGCGTCGCCGGCAGCAAGCTGCTGCATTTCGACCTCGCGCTCCTGGCGCGCGCCCTCCTCGACGCCGACCAGCGCATCGGCCACTTCGCGGAAGGCGGTCTGCACGACCTTTTGGTAGCCGATCGCCACCTGCTCGGCCTGGGCGCGCGCCTGCTCGGTACGCGCCACGTTGCGGCCGCCGTCGAACAGCGGCAGCAACAGCGACGGGCCGATCGACCAGATGCGCGCGCCGCTCTTGAACAGGTCGGCCAGGTCCGCACTCTGGCCGCCCAAGCTGCCGGTCAACGACAGGGTCGGGAACATCGCCGCGCGCGCCACCGCCACCTGGGCCTGGGCCGCACGCAGGCTGGCCTCGGCCTGTTGCACGTCGGGCCGCTGCACCAGCAAGGCCGAGGGCAGCCCGGCCGGCACCGCCACCGGCGTAGGCAGCGCAGTGGCCACCACGCCGATCGACAGGCCGGCTTGTCCCGTCACTTCACCGAGCTGATGCGCCAGCAGCGCGCGCTGCCGACGCAACTCGGGTTGCGCCGCCGACGTCGCCGCCGAGGCCGCGCGGGCCTGCGCCTGCTCGAGCGTCGACGCCACGCCGCCGGCCAGGCGCCGCTCGACGATCTGCAAGCCTTCCTGGCGCGCGCGCAACTGTGTGTCGATCACGGCCAACTGCGCATCCATGGCGCGCAGGCCAAAGTAGAGTTGCGCCGTGGTGCCGGCCAGCACCAGGCGCACGGTGGCGCGGCCATGTTGTGCGGCGAGCAGTTCGGCCTGCGCCTGCGCATTCGCGTTGCGCAGCCGGCCCCAGAGGTCGATCTCGAAGCTGCTCGACAACGCCAGCCGATGCGTCGACGACTCGGCGCCGCCGGTCGGCGTCGGCTGGCCGTTGAGCGTGCTGACGCGCGAGCGCGTCGCTGCCGCGCCCAGGTCCACCGAAGGCCAGCCCGCCGAGCGCACCACGCCCAGCGCGGCGGCTGCGGCATCGACGCGGGCCACCGCCATGCGCAGGTCGGCGTTGTGCACCAACGCGGCATCGACCAGCCCATTCAGTACCGGGTCGTTGAACAGCGTCCACCAGTCGCTGGCGAGCCTGGTGCCGTTGGTGGCAGTGGCGGCGCCCGGGTAAGCCGCGGGCAATCGGGACTCGGGTAACTTCGATTCCGGCGCTGCCGCGCAGGCGGCCAGGAGCGCCGCGGCACTCATGAGGCTGATCAGCAGGGCGACGCGCCTCATGCCCGGTCCTCCCGCGCCGCATGGCTGTGGCTCGGTCGCGCCTTTCTGGCCAGCAGGCTGAAGAACAACGGGATGAATATCGGCGCCACAAAGGTTGCCACAATCATCCCGCCGAAGACGCCGCTGCCCATGCTCTGGCGCGCCGCGGCACCCGCGCCGGTGGCCAGCACCAGCGGCAGCACGCCGAGCACGAAGGCCAGCGAGGTCATGACGATCGGGCGAAAACGCAGCCGCGCGGCTTCAGCCGCCGCGTCGACAGCGCTCAAGCCCGCTTCCATGCCCTGCATCGCAAATTCGGCGATCAGGATCGCGTTCTTCGCCGCCAGGCCGATCAGCACGATGAGGCCGATCTGGAAGTAGATGTCGTTCTCCATCCCGCGCAGCGCGACGAATCCCAGCGCACCGAGCAACGCGAAGGGCACCGCCAGCACGACGGCCAGCGGCACGCCCCAGCGTTCGTACAGTGCCGCCAGGATCAGGTAGACCATGATCAGCGCGAAGCCGAAGGCGAAGATCGACGCATTGCCGGTGCGCTTCTCCTGGAACGCCTGACCGGTCCACTCGATTGCATAGCCCGCCGGCAAGGTGCTGCGCGCGACCTCCTCGACCGCGCGGATCGCTTCGCCTGAACTGAACCCGGGCTTGGCGTTGCCGAACACCTTGGCCGCGATGTAGCTGTTGTAGCGCTCGATCTGTTCCGGGCCGATGATCTCGCTGACCGTGATCAGCGCTTTCAGCGGCACCATCTGGCCGCTGGTGGCCGAACGCACGTACAGGCGGCCGAGGTCTTCGGGCTTGGAGCGGTACGCCGCGTCGGCCTGCATCGTCACGCGGTAGGTGCGGCCGGCCTTGTTGAAATCGTTGACATAGAGCGAGCCCATCTGCGCCTGCAGCGCGCCGAAAACCTCGTTGATCGGCACGCCCAGCGCAATCGCCTTCTCGCGGTCGACGTCCACGCGAAGCTGCGGCACCGTGGGCCGGAAGAAGGTCTGCGCCGGGGTCAGTTCGGCTCGCTGCGCGAGCGCGGCCATGAAGGCCTGCGTGACCTGCGACAGGCGCTGCGGGTCGGGGTCGGTGCGCCCCTGCACGAACACCTCGTAGCCACCGGCCTGGCCCAGGCCCTGGATCGGCGGCGGGTTGAAGGCAAAGGCGATGCCGTCGCCCAGGGCTGTGAAGCCCATGCCGCTGACCTGGCCGGCCAGGTCCATGGCCGTCTGCTGGCGTTGCTCCCAGGGCTTGAGCGGAAAGAAGATGGTGGCTGCGCTGCTCTTGCTGCCCCCGCCGATGAGGTCGAAACCGTTGACGATGAAGATGTCCTTGATCGCCTGGTTGTCTTTCAACATCAGGCGCAACTGTTCGGTCGTGCGGCCGGTGCGCTCGAGCGTGGCGCCGTCGGGCAGCTGGGCCGCGGCGATGATGTAGCCCTGGTCTTCGGGCGGCACGAAGCTGCCGGGCACCTTGGCCAGCAGCCAGACCACGCCGCCGATGATGGCAGCGAAGACCGCAAGGGCCAGCAGGCGGTGGGTCAGCGCCAGGTGCACGGCACCGAGAAAGCGGCGTGTGACCCAGCCGAAAGCACGGTTGAAGGGCGCGAACAGCCGCTCGCTGCGCTCGCCATGGCTGGGCTTGAGCAGGATCGCGCACAACGCCGGCGTCAGCGTCAGCGCGACGAGGCCCGACAGGATCACGGCCACCGTGACCGTAACCGCGAACTGGCGATAGAGCTGCCCGGCGATGCCACCGAGGAAGGCCACCGGGATGAACACCGCAGCCAATACCAGCACGATGCCGATGACGGCGCCCTGCACTTCGCGCATCGCTTCGAGCGCGGCCTGCATCGGCGCCATGGCTTTCTCGCGCATCAGCCGTTCGACGTTCTCGAGCACGACGATGGCGTCGTCGACGACGATGCCGATCGACAGCACCATCGCAAACAGGGTCAGCGTGTTGATCGAGAAGCCGAGCAGGTACAGGCCGGCGAAGGTGCCGATCAGCGACACCGG
>JANMSS010000353.1:0-1741 GCA_031389585.1 Burkholderiales bacterium
CGCAGCGTGCTTGAACTCGGTCACCACGCAGTGCGACGGGGTCTTGCCGTGGGCATGGCAAGCGGCCGCGACCTCGAGCTTGGCGCGCACCACCAGCGGATGCTCGAACTGGCCTTTGACGCCCATTGCCGAGACGGGAATTGCGCCGCGATGCGTCGAGACGAAATCCATCAGCCCGAACGACAGCGATTCGATGCGCGGGTGCGCCGCAATCTGGTGCACCTCGTGCAACGCGCCGTGGGTTTCGACCAGTGCGTGCAGGGACACGGTAGCGCCGCCCATCGCATCGATAGCCGCCGCGGCACGCTCTACGTCGGCCAGGCCGCGTGGCTTGGGCAGCATCAGGTAGGCGGGCGGTTTGGCGGCCTGCAACACGATCTGCACCACGTCGGCAAAACGCGGGTGATCGACGGGCAGCACGCGGGCGCCGACGCGGCCGAAGTGATTGCCGCCGCTGGCCAGCAGGGCGGCGATCAGGTACGCGTGCTCGACCTCGCCGCCGACGGGCGCACCGTCTTCGGCATCGAGCGTGACATCGAACACCGGCCCCAGTTCGACCTGCAACTCGAGGCTCTTTCTCATGAGCGCTTCGACGCCGCAGTAGTGGTCGCAGACCGGCAGCAGGGTCGCCACCGCTTCGCCGGGTTCGTACAGGGCCAGGGTCGGATGCAGGGCGGGCATGGGCAGGCAGAGTGGTTTCCCCCATTGTCGTCGGCCCGGCGGCAGGCACCATGCAGGCCTGATCCACCCGTTATTGGAGACCGTTGCCGTGAACCCTGCTGCCACCTCTTTGACCCGCCGCGCACTTGTCGGCGCCAGCCTCGCGCTCTGCCTCGGCGGCGCCTTTGCCCAGCAGTACCCCGACCGGCCCGTGACCCTGATCGTGCCCTGGGGCGCGGGCGGCGGCACCGATGCCGTGGCCCGCATGATCGCCAGCCTGATGGAGCGAGACCTTGGCCAGCCCGTCAACGTGGTCAACCGCACCGGCGGCTCGGGCGTGGTCGGCCACTCGGCGATTGCCGGCGCGGCCCCCGACGGCTTCACGATCGGGATGATCACGGTGGAAATCGCCATGATGCATCACCAGAAACTGACCGAGCTGAACCCGACCAGCTACACCCCGCTGGCCCTGGTGAACCTCGACCCGGCCGGCTTCCAGGTGCGCGCCGATTCGCCGTACAAGACGATGGCCGATGCGATGGCCGCGATCAAGGCCAACCCGGGCAAGTTCAAGGCCTCGGGCACGGGGCAGGGCGGCATCTGGCATCTTGCGCTGGCCGGATGGCTGCGCGACGCCAAGATCGATCCGGCCACGGTGCCCTGGGTGCCGTCGAATGGCGCGGCGCCGGGCCTGCAGGATCTGGTGGCCGGCGGCGTCGAGTTCGTGCCCTGCTCGCTGCCCGAAGCGCGCTCGTTGATCGATGCCGGCAAGGTGCGCTCGCTGGCCATCATGGCCACTTCGCGCTCGGCGCTGTTCCCGAATGTGCCGACGCTGAAAGAGGCCACCGGCTCCGACTGGGCCACAGGCGCCTGGCGCGGCATTGCAGCGCCCAAGGGCCTGCCGCCGGCGATCGCCACGCGGCTCGAAGCCTCGGTCAAGAAGGCCTACGACAGCAAGGAATACAAGGACTTCATGGCCCAGCGCGGCTTCGGCCTGCTGTGGGGCGGCTCGACCGAGTTCGCCGGCTTCATGGCCAAGGCCGACGCCGACATGAAGGCCGTGATGACGGCCGTGGGCATC
>JANMSS010000362.1:0-3334 GCA_031389585.1 Burkholderiales bacterium
GGCGGCTGACGAACTGATCGTTGCCGGCGCGATCCATGACCATGCGGCCCGGCTGCGGTCCTACGAATTGTTGTCCCGCATCCAGCCGTGACTGAATGCTGAGCGCGGGGAGAGTCGCTCAGGCCATGCGCTGGTAGTACAAATTCTGCGGGTGCTTGGCTTCGGCGAAGAACAGCCAGCGCTCGGCCAGCAGGCCCAGGTACTGCAGCAGCGCGGCGGCCACGAGCAGCGTGGCTGGCGCGGCGGCCGGTCGCGTGACCAGCGCCGTCAGCAGCAGGACCAGCGGCAGTGCGAAGGCGCCGGCCAGGCACAGCTTGCGCAGGCGGCGCAGCGCGCCGTCGCTGCGGCCATGGAAGAACTCGCGGGTGTTGAACGAGCCGCCCATGAAGCCTTGCGACCTCTGCTCGATGTGGCGGTGCTTGATGCCGATTGCGGTCTGCAGCGTCGACTTGGGCACCAGCCGCGCGTTGCGTCGCCACGCGGCCGCGCGGCCCAGCAATGCCAGCAGCGTGAAGGCGATCGCGCCGACGACGAAGAAGTGCACGCGTTCGGGCCAGGCCAGCGCGGCAATCGCCGCGGCCAGGGTGAAACCGTTGGCGCAGCCGAGCAGGGTGAAATTGATCGGCGTCAGCGGCGTGGCCCATTCGGCGAGGAAGCGGATGCAGGCGTAGATCATGCCGGTGCACAAAAATAGCGTCAGCGCCGCCAGCGCGGCCAGCGCGCCGAGTGCGAACGCGGCCTCGTGCGCGAAGGCGTGCGCCAGCGCGTAGGCCAGGCTCAGCGCCAGGAAGGCCGGCAGCACGATGACCTCGCGCGACAGCCAGGAAGTGCGCCACATTGCGGCGCTGCGCCAGGCGCGCTCTGGCCGGCCGAGGTGGAAGAACGAGGCCAGCAGGCCGGCGCCGCCCAACACCACGGCCGCCGCCGCGCCCGCGGCATAGAAGCTGGCGTCGGGTGCAGCGCTGAGCCCCTGCCACGGGTCGGCCCATTCGGCTGCAAACAGCGCCAGCACCAGGCCCTGCGCGGCGCCAGCCAGGGTGGTGAACAGAACAACCGAGAGGGCAGGATGCATGCGGGCAGTGGCTTACCAGGACGTCACGTCGTCGAGCGCCGGATCGCTGAGCGATGGTTTGGGCAGCAGGCCGTCTTTCTTCAGCGGGTTGTCGGCGCGCTGCAGCTGGTCCGGGTGAGCGCTCATGGGCGTGCGCCGGCGCGGCAGGTAATGGTTGGCGGGGTGGGTGCCCCATTCGGGCATCAGCGCATAGCCGCCGCGGTCGCGGATCGCTTGCGAGGCTTCGGAGGTCTCGTCGTGGATGTCGCCGAAGATGCGTGCGCTGGTCGGACAGGCCAGCACGCAGGCGGGCTTGCGGTCGCGCTCGGCCAGGGCGGGGTCGTAAATCCGGTCGATGCACAGGGTGCACTTGGTCATCACCTTCTTCTGCTCGTCGAACTCGCGCACGCCGTAGGGGCAGGCCCAGGCGCAGTACTTGCAGCCGATGCACTTGTCGTAATCGACCAGCACGATGCCGTCTTCCTTGCGCTTGTACGAAGCGCCGGTCGGACACACCGGCACGCAGGGCGGGTCTTCGCAGTGGTGGCAGCTCTTGGGGAAGTGCACTGTCTGGGTGTCGGGGAACTCGCCGATCTCGAAGGTCTGCACCCGGTTGAAGAAGGTCCCGGTCGGGTCCTTGTCATAGGGGTTGAAGTCGGCCAGCGTGCCGGCCGCCCCCGAGGTGTTCCATTCCTTGCAGGACGTGACGCAGGCATGGCAGCCGACGCAGACATTGAGGTCGATGACCAGGGCGAGTTGGGTCATGACAAACCTTCAACCCACGCACACGCCGCTGGCAGGCCCGGGGGAGTGCGGGCTGGCTCGCCCCGGCCCGGCGCTCGGCCTGGTCCGGTGACGCCATGCTGAGAATTCATGTCGATCGCTCCCCCACGCACATCCCGAGCTGCGACGCGTGAAGCGCTGCAGCGGGGGGCTGCTTGCGGCCCCTGGGGGACTCTCGCCGTCCGCTTTTTCGCGCGCTTCGTTCGGCGCAGCAAAGTTGCGCCCGGGCAGGCGGCAGCGCTTCGGCGAGGCGGTCGGTGAGTACACCGACTGCCTTGCGGTGCTCGGGTTTGTGGCCCCGTTGCGTAACTCCCTGCGCTCGCTGCGGTCGAACAGACGCAACGAGTCAGATCACGAAGCGCGCTGCGCGCGCGGCCACAAACCCTGCGCTCCTCAGCGCCCCGCAGGCGCGCTGCCACCTGCCCGGGCGCGCCTTTGCCGGGAGGGCGTGGGTTTTCGTTGCGCAAAGCAATACGGTGCCTCGCGGCAGGCGGTACCCGGTGCGGGCGCAATGTGCGGCGGCGAGGAGTGCAGGTCTGAGGTCGGCGCGCGCAGCGCGCTTCGTCAACTGACTCGCCGCGTCTGTTCGAGCGCAGTGAGCGCAGCGAACGTAGCGAGTTACGCGGCGCGACCTCAGACTGAGCACCGCAGCGGAGTCGGAGCGAAGCGAAGACCGCCAAACCTTGCGCCCGCGCCGGGTACCGCCTGCCGCGACGCGGAGAAAGAACGAAACAGCGGACGCACGCGACGGGCGCCAACGGGCCGCTCGCAGCCACCCCACTCGAACGCGGTTTCATCCTTTGCCCCGCCCGGATTCGACGCGCCCGGCCATGAAGGTCTGCCACAACTTGCGCGCACCGCCGACCACGCCGGGCAGGCTCTTCATCGGCGCGAACTGCGGCCAGGTTTCCTTCGGCTCGTCGGCGCCGGCCGGGTAGATGCGTACGCGCACGTCGTACCAGCCGGCCTGGCCCGTGATCGGGTCGGAGTTGGACGTCGTGCCATTGCCCTGCGGCAGTTCCTCGGAGATCAGGTGGTTGAGCAGGAAGCCGCGCCGGGCCTCGTTGGCGTCGTTGGACAACTGCCAGGCGCCCTGCGCCTTGCCGATCGCGTTCCAGGTCCAGACCGTGGCGGGCTCGACGGCTTCGCTGGTGCGGCATTGGCAGCGCACCTTGCCCCACTGCGACTCGACCCACATCCAGTCGTCATCGGCAATACCCGCGGCACGCGCGGTTTTGGGGTTCACGAACAGGTAGTTGTGGGCATGGATCTGGCGCAGCCAGGCGTTCTGCGAATCCCACGAGTGGTACATCGCCATCGGCCGCTGCGTCACCGCGGCCAGCGGGTAGGCCTGGGTGTCGGTGGCCTGCACTTCCAGCGGCGCATACCAGAAGGGCAACGGGTCGAAGTAGGTGGCCACCCGTTCGCGCAAGTGCTCGGGCGGCTGCCGCCCCTGGCCCTTGCCGACCCTACCTTGAGCGGCCAGCCGAAAGCTCTGCA
>JANMSS010000382.1:0-3650 GCA_031389585.1 Burkholderiales bacterium
ACGATGCGCGAGCCGAAGTGGGCGCCGTTGTTGACCTTTGGGGTCTGTTGCCAGATCACGGCCACGTTTTGCAGCGCGGTGCCCGCCAGGCGCCCGCGCGCCAGCGCCGTGCCGGCGCCGCCCGGGCCGTCCTGCGAGAACGTGAAGTAGACCCAAGGGTCGGTGGCGAAGTCGGGGTCGAGTGCCACGTCGAGCAGGCCACCCTGGCCACCGCTGTTGACCGCAGGCACACCGGTCAGCGTGGCCTCGACGGCCGAGCCGTCGGCGCGCACGATGACCATCGAACCGGCCTTTTGCGTGACCAGCATGCGCCCATCGGGCAGGAACGCCAGGCCCCAGGGGCTGGCCAGCGAAACACCCAGCACGGTCGCGCGGGCCGGTCCGGCGCCGGGCGGTGGTGGCGGCGTGGCGCTGGCGCTGCTGCCGCCGCCGCAGGCGGCAATGGTCGCCGCAACAAGGGCAACGAAGCCACCGGCTGTCCAGCCGAGGGCTCGGCCCAGCGTGGGCTCACGCTCGCCGGAGGTTGGCAACTCGGTCTGGCTCATCAGGCAACCTCCGTGCTGCGCACTGCGGTCAATTCGCGTTTCGGGCGGCCGGGCAGGATCATGGTGGCAAGGCTAACGCCATCGCCGCGGCGCCTTGCTACCAGATGCAACGCCGGCAGGCCCGCATCGCCGCGACGGGGTCACAGGGCCTGCGCCGCCTCGACCACCATCTGCAGCCGCTGTTTGCCCTGGTATTCGTCCAGAGAAATCCTGTAGGCCAGGCGCACGCGCTGCGCCACCGGCTCGGCGTGCCCGAACCAGATCGCGTCACGCGGCTGGCCGAGATGGCGCACGCGCAGCTTGAGGTGCTTTTCGCCGACCAGTCGCTGCGACAGCACGTCGACCTCGTCGCAGAACAGCGGTGCCTCGAAGGCCTGGCCCCAGACCTGGGCATCGAGCGCCGCCACCGTCTCGACATTGAAGTACTCCAGGGCCAGCGCGCCGTCGGTGCGGATGCGCCGCGTCAGCGTGGCGGCGTCGAGCCACTCGCTGGCCACGCGCTGCAGGGCCTTGTCGAAGGTGTCGAACTGCGCCAGCGCAATCGTGCACCCGGCCGCCATTGCGTGGCCGCCAAAGCGCAGCAGCACGCCGGGGTGGCGCTTGGCCACCAGGTCGAGTGCGTCGCGCAGGTGAAAGCCCGGGATCGAGCGTCCCGAGCCCTTCAGCGCCCCATCGATGCCGCGCGCGAAGACAAAGGTCGGCCGGTGCAGGCGGTCCTTGAGCCGGCCGGCGACGATGCCAACCACGCCTTCGTGAAACTCGGCATTGAACAGCGACAACGCGGGTGGCGGCTCGACCGAAGCGTTGTCCAGCATCAGCTGCTCGAGTGCGGCCTCGGCCTGCTCGCGCATGCCGGACTCGACTTCGCGCCGCTCGCGGTTGATGCTGTCGAGTTGCTGCGCGAGTTCGGCCGCACGCGTGGCGTCATCGGTCACGAGGCACTCGATGCCCAGCGTCATGTCGGCCAGGCGCCCAGCGGCGTTGATGCGCGGGCCCAGCGCGAAGCCGAAGTCAAAGGCCGCGGCGCGCGCCGGCTGGCGGCCGGCCGCTGCGAACAAGGCGGCAATGCCGGGCTGCATGCGGCCGCTGCGGATGCGCTTGAGGCCCTGCGCGACGAGACGGCGGTTGTTGGCGTCAAGTTTCACGACATCGGCCACGGTGCCCAGTGCGACCAGGTCGAGCAGGGCGTCGAGCTTGGGTTGCGCGTCCGCGGCAAAGGCACCGCGCGTTCGCAGCTCGGCTCGGAGTGCAAGCAGCACATAGAACATCACGCCGACGCCGGCCAGCGCCTTGCTCTCGAAGGTGTCGCCCGGCGCGTTCGGATTGACGATCACGTTGGCCTCGGGCAGCGCGACCACGCCTTCGACGAGCGCGGGCAAGTGGTGGTCGGTGACCAGCACAGCCAGGCCCTGCGCCCGCGCATGGGCCACGCCATCGAAGCTGGCAATGCCGTTGTCGACCGTCACCAGCAGCTGCGCCCGCTTGGCCAGCGCCAGGTCGACGATCGCCGGTGTCAGGCCGTAGCCATGCACGGTGCGGTCGGGCACCACGTAGTGCAGCGTGCCCGGCACGGCGCCGAGCAACGCCAGGCCGCGCAGCGCCACGGCGCAGGCGGTGGCGCCATCGCAGTCGTAGTCGGCAACGACGCAGATGCGCGTTTGGGCGGCGATCGCGTCGGCCAGCAGCGACGCCGCGGCAGACGTGCCCTGCAGCGTCGCCGGTGCAAGCAGGTGCGTGAGTGCGTCGTCGACCTCGTCGATGCGGGTCACGCCACGCGCGGCGAACAGGCGTGCCAGCAGCGGGTGCACGCCGGCCTGCTCCAGCGCGAAGACGGTACGCGGTGGCACGTCGCGGGTTTCGATCAGGGGTGAGTGGGTCACAGCGATGCCAGCACCTCGTGCGTGGCGGGGCGTGCCTGCCGCAGGGATGCTGTGATGCGCTGCCACCAGGCGCGCGGGCGCGGCGCCAGTTCGACCGCGCCGCGCTCGCCGCACAGCGTCAGGCGCACCGGCTCGCCGCGGGCTGCACCCTCGAGTAGGGGCGCGATGGTTTGTGCATCCAGCGACTGCCAGGCTTCGCGCCACGCGGCCCAGTCTTCCCGCAGCGCAGGGCCGCGCAGGCGTTGATCGAGTTGCACCGCATCGGGCGCCTCGGTCTGGGCCGCGCCGCAGCCGCTCAACCAGAATGAATTGACGGGGAGTTCACCGGCCGCTTCGCGCGCCTGGTTCACGGGGTGGTCGTGCAGCAGCATCTGGACTTCATTCTGCAGCCGGCGCAGGGCCTTGGCGGTGGCCTGGCGCGGCACCCAGGCATCGACATTGCGGCCGATCACGCGATCGATCGAGGCGCAGGCCAGGCCCCGCAATGACTCATGGCCTGCGTACCATTCCAGCGGCCCTGCCCAGACCGACGTGAAGCCATCGCCTGACAACAGCGGCTGCACCGCGTCAAACAGGCTGCGCGAATCGGTCTCGGAGAGCGCCAGAGCGTCGGGGTCGGCCAGATGCACGCCGTCGCTGCCGATGCGCCAATGCACCGGGGTCAGCAGGCCCCAGCAGGCCTGGCCGACCGCAATGCCGTGGCCGGCCGCTGCTCGCGCGGCCCATGGCAGGCAGCCGTCGGCGGCGGTCCAGCCGAGGGCCGCGCCCAGCGCGCGCTCATGCGGCATCGACAGCCTGTCTTCGTCGCCGCGGTCGCGCCGCACTTCGACCCAGTTGCCGAGCAGGCGATCGAGCGCCGGTGTTGACAGTGTTGACAGCGTTGCACGGGCACCCTCGGCGAGCGGCGCTGCAAACGAGACGATGAGATGCATTGGGGTGATTATCTGAGGGGGTTCTTCTCATGTCTGAGTCGGCGCCGGGGGCGCCCCGGCGGGCGGTCACTTTGGTGCCCGCATAACTTCGCTGCGCGAAGTGAGCGGACCCCCGCTGCGCGAACTTTCTGCTGGCTCAGAAAGAAAGTAACCAAAGAAAGAGAGCCTGAACACGTGATCATTCGCGCCTGCGGTTGCGCTTGATGCCAGTCCGCTGCCTCAAGGCCTGACCCGGTATGGGCACGAGTTTCGATTGCACCGCGGCGCACCGCGCTTGGGCCACGACAACGGTA
>JANMSS010000008.1:0-4988 GCA_031389585.1 Burkholderiales bacterium
TTCGGGGCCGAAATCCTTTGGGATGCCTGCGGCACCCCAGGGCGGGGTGTTGGCCTCCCAGCCGCCGACGGCCAGGCCGCCCGGCTCGGGCTTGACGTAGAAGTTGCCGTCGGGATCGCGCAGCGAGGGCAAGCCCGCAGGAATGCGATCGCTCTTCTCGGTCACGAAGTACTGGTGCTCGACGGCGCCCACCGCAACCCGCGTGCCGACCATTGCAGCGATCTCGCGGCCCCACATGCCCGCCGCATCGATCACGCACTCGGCTGCGATCTCACCCTGGTCCGTGACGACGGTGGTGACGCGGCGACCCTTCTTGCGCAGCCCTGTCACGCGCACGCCTTGATGGATGGTCACGCCGCCGGCGCGTGCGCCCGCGGCATAGGCCTGCGTCAGGCTGGCCGGGTCGACATCGCCATCGCCTTCGATCCATGCCGCGCCGACGACGCCGCTCAGTTCAATCAGCGGAAACAGGTCGCGCGCCTCATTCGGGCTCACGAGGTCGACCCGAAAGTCGAAACCCTTGGCCATCGTTGCCGAGCGCTTGAGCTCCTGCCAACGCGCCGGCGACGAGGCCAGGCGCAGGCTGCCGGTGCGGTGCCAGCCTGTGGCCTGCCCGGTCTGCGCCTCGAGCTTGCCGTAGAGCTCGGCACCGTAGCGCATCAGGCGCGTCAGGTTGCTGCTGCTGCGCAGCTGCCCCACCAGGCCCGCCGCATGCCAGGTCGCGCCATGCGTGAGTTGCAGGCGCTCGAGCACGATGACATCGGCAACGCCCCGCTGGGCCAGGTGATACGCGATGCTGCAGCCGATGACACCGCCACCGATGATGACGACACGGGTACTTGCGGGCGGAGCCATGACTGCGTTCCTAGCGGCGTTTCCACGCCTGCGTCGTGCGCTCCAGGCGGCGCGTCAACAGCAGGTGGACGATCTTCACGGTGGCGGAGGTAGCGACGATGCACATGGCCATTGCCGCCGCGGCTGCGGTGAAACCGGCTTCGTCCATGTTGATGATCGTCACCGCGGCCGGCTTGGTCTCGCTCGAGTACAGGAAGATGACCGCCGACACCGTGGTCATCGCGTTAACGAACAGATAGATGCTGACATCCAGCACCGCCGGCAGGCAGACCGGCACCGTCACCCGGACCATCGTGCGCAACAGCGACACCTTGAGCGAGGCGGAGACAGCTTCGAATTCGCTGTCGAGCTGCTTGAGCGCAGTGGTCGCGGTGAGGTGGCTGACGGTATAGAAGTGGGTCACCGAATTGATCACCAGGATGGCCATCGTCGCGTACACGAAGCCCAGCGGGTTGCCGCGCGCATTGAAGAAGAAGATATAGGCCAGCCCAAGCACCAGGCCGGGCACGGCCATCGGCAGCATGGCCATGAACTGGGCAATGCTGCGCCCCCAGGCGAAGCCGCGCGTCTTCTCGAGCAGGTAGGCGCCCAGAAAAACGACCACCGTGCCGATCACCGCGGTCCAGCTGGCCAGCTCCACCGAACTCCAGTAGGCGCTCCAGCCGTTGGAATCGAAATCGCCGAAGGCATAGTTCTTCAGCGTCAGCGAGAGGTTGTAGGGCCAGCGGCTGACGAACGAGGCCCATGCCGCCATCGCCAGAATCCCCGCGATCAGGCTGCCGACGAGGGCGCAGAACCCGAACAGCAGCCAGTCTCGGCGCGCCTCCGGCTTGGGCTCCAGCGGTACCGCGCGCGCCGACAGCAGCGCCACCTGTCTGCGCTCCGTGATGCGGTTGGCAGCGAACGCGACCACGGCGGGAATCAGCAGCACGAAACCGACGACCGCGCCCATCTCGAAGTTCTGCTGGCCGATCACCTGCTTGAAGATGTCGGTGGCCAGCACGTTGAAGCGGCCGCCGATGACCTTGGCGATACCGAAGTCGGTGATGACCAGCGTGAAGATCACGAAGCCGGCGCTGATCACGCCGTACTTGGCCCCGGGCAGCGTCACTGTGAAGAAGACGCGCAATTTCGACGCACCCAGCGCGTCAGCGGCTTCGTAGAGCCTGCCGTCGGCCATCGACAGCGCGGCCACCAGAATCATCAGCGCGTGGGGAAAGCAATAGAAGACCTGCGAGACGATGATGCCGCCCGCGCCATAGATCGAGCCCCCGAACATGAGCTCCTTGAGAAGGCCCTGATTGCCGAAGAGATAGACCAGCGAGATCGCGGGCAGCAACGAGGGCGCGAGAATCGGGATCAGTGCCAAGGCCTGGAACAGGCCTTTCCAGCGCATGCAGCTTCGCTGCAGCGCGTAGGCATAGACGAAGGCCAACGGCAGCACGATCAGCGTGGTGACGACCGACACGTACAGGCTGTTCCAGACCGAATCGAACAACGACGGCGTCGAGAAATACAGCAGGTAATTGGCCAGGCCGACGAACTCGCCGTTCTGGTTCTGGAAGCTCTTGGACAGCAGCGCCCACAGCGGCAGCACGAGCGCGACCAACATCCAGCCGATCAGAAGGACGAGGCCCGCGCGCATCAGGATGTCGTCGCGGTCGAGCCGGCGCCGGATCGCCGCAGGGGCGCTCGCGGCTGGGGTGGCCGCCGTCGTCACGGCAGAAGCGGCGCCCGTGGAAATACGCGCAACCGCTCGGGGGGCAGCGCAATCAGCAGGTCCTTGCCCACGCCGACGTCCAAGTCGCGCACGAGGTTGATCGAGAAGTCGGCCACGATCGGCGCCTCGCTGCCGTTGACGGCGAGCTTGACGCGGCAGAACGAGCCCAGGAACTCGACGTCGGCAATGCGCACGGAGAAGGCATTGGGCATGCTGGCGGCGACGCCGCGCACGGCGATGTCCTCGGGCCGCACGGCCAGTGTGACGTCATGGCCGACCCCAGGCCGCACATCAAGATCACAGGCCAGTTCGATCCCTGCATAGCGCACCTGGTTGGATGCGGTGACCACGGCGGGCAGGAAGTTGGTGGTACCGACGAAGTCGGCGACGAACGCGCTGCGGGGCGTGCGGTAGACCTCGGTCGGCGTGCCGACCTGCTCGATCACGCCCTGGTTCATGACCACGATGCGATCGGCCATCGTCAAGGCCTCTTCCTGGTCGTGCGTGACCATGATCGTCGTCACGCCCAGGCGCTGGTGCAGCTGGCGGATCTCGCTGCGCAGGTGCGCGCGCACGCGGGCGTCGAGCGCCGACAGCGGCTCGTCGAGCAGCAGCAGGCCCGGCGAAAGCGCCAACGCGCGCGCCAACGCCACCCGCTGCTGCTGGCCGCCTGAGAGCTGCGCCGGGTACTTGCGTGCCGACTCGGGCATGCCGACCAACTGCAGCAACTCGGCCACGCGGGTCTGGCGCTCGACCTTGGCCACGCCGCGGCTGGCCAGGCCGTAGGCCACATTGGCCGCCACGGTGAGGTTCGGGAACAGCGCGTAGGACTGGAACACGATGCCGAAATCGCGCTGCGAGGCCGGCAGCGCCGAGATGTCCTTGCCAGCCTGAAAGATGCGCCCCGAGGTCTGGATATCGAGGCCGGCAATGGCCCGCAACAGCGTGGTCTTGCCGCAGCCCGAGGGGCCCAGAAAACAGACAAACTCGCCCGGGAAGATCTCGAGCGAAATGTCCTTCAACGCGGTGAAGGCACCGAACTGCTTGACCAACCGATCGATGCGAAGGTACGGCGCCGTCATGACGAACCCCCTCTCCCGGATTCAGGAGAGGGTTGGGCTGAGGGTCGGCGCGAGGCCCGGATCCCCTGTCTGCTCGCGCAAACAGGAGAGGGGGCCCGCTTCACCGCGGCGCCGACTTGGTGTCGTAGCGCTTGGTCCACTCGGCAAGAATCCTGGCCCGTTCCTGGCCCATCTTGGCGAGGTCGATCTTGGCCATGGCCGCGTCGGCACTCGGCGGGTAGTTCGGCGGCGCCGGGTTCATGCCCGGGTAGCCCACGATCGCGTAGTACTTGCCATACAGCTCGTAGGCGCCCTTGCTGACTGCGAAGTCGGCCAGCTTCTGCGCCGCGGCCAGGTTCTTCGTGCCCTTGACGATCGCCGTGGCCTCCATGTCCCAAGGCGCGCCTTCCTTGGCCAGGATGATGTCGATCGGCGCGCCGGCCGTCTTCTCGCGGGCGCCGCGCATGTCAAAGCCGATGCCGATCACGCGCTCGCCCTTGGCGGCCTGCACGCAGGGCGCCGATCCCGAGTGCGTGTAGACGGCAATGTTCAGGTGCAGCTTGTCCATGAAGTCCCACGCGGCCTGTTCGCCCAGGATCTGGGTCCAGGCGTAGACCGCCTGGTAGCCCGTGCCCGACGAGGCGGGATTGGGCATCACGATCGCGTCCTTGTAGACCGGATTGGTGAGGTCCAACCAGGCGGCCGGCTTGGGCAGGTTCTTTTTGCCGCCTTCGACGGTGTTGAAGCACATCACCGCCAGCCAGGCGTCCATGCCGGTCCAGGCCGGCGGGTTCTTGCTGCTGCGGAAGGTCGGCTTGATCTGGTCCAGGCCCTTGGGCGCGTAGGCTTCCAAGAGGCCCATCGAATCGAACAGCGCGACGCTGGACGCCCCCAGGCCCCAAATCACGTCGGCGCGCGGGTTGTCTTTTTCGGCCAGGAAGCGCGCGGTGACGACGCCGGTCGAGTCGCGCACCCAGGCGATCTCGACATCGGGATTGGCGGCCTCGAAGGCTTGCTTGTAGGGCCCGAGCTGGTCGGACTCGAGGGCAGAGTAGACCGTGATCTTGGTCTTCTGGGCCAAGGCAGGGGTTGCGACCAGTGCCGTGGCGACAACGGCCGCAGCACCCGTGAGCAGATGGCGAAGGGCAGACTTGAACATGGGGATTCTCCTTTGGAAGCGGATTCCATCTTCCCCGAGCTACGGCTTGATGACAGTCGGGGTTTCCCGCCCTGCTCCGCGGCGCCCGAGCAGACCCATCCGCGCTAGGCTACAGGCCATGTCCTTGCCCACCCAAGCCCGTGTCATCATCGTCGGCGGCGGCATCGCCGGCTGTTCCACCGCCTACCACCTG
>JANMSS010000011.1:0-50826 GCA_031389585.1 Burkholderiales bacterium
AGCCGGCATGAAGTCGAAGCAACATGGACAAATCTCCTTGGGTTGGTGCGTCAGCCGAACGAGAGTCGCGGCAGCCACAGCGCGATCTCGGGAAAGTGGATCAGGATCGCGGTCATCACGATCATCGTCAGGAAGAAGGGAATCGTGCCCTGGAAGACTTCGGCGATGGTCCCCTCCCCGCGCACGCCCTGGATCACGTACAGGGTCATGCCCACCGGCGGGCTGATCAGCGAGATCTCGCACATCAGCACGATGAAGACGCCGAAGAACACCGGGTCGATGCCGGCCGCGACGATGACCGGAAAGACCAGCGGCACCGTGCCGACCAGCATCGGCAGGGTCTCGAAGAAGATGCCGAGCACGAGGTAGAACAGCGCCAGCGCCCACAGCAGTTGCACCGGCGACACGTTCAGCGATTGCACCAGGGAGCCGATCGTCTGCGTGACGCCGAGCAGGCCGAGCACGAAGTTCAGATAGAAGGCCGCGGTCAGGATCAGCTGGCTCATCGCCGTGAGGCGCAGCGTGGCGCGAAAGGCCTCGTGCAGCATCTTCACGTTGAGGTGGCCGTAGGCCCAGGCGATCGGCAGCACCACCACCACGCCGAGCGCGGCGCTCTCGGTCACAGTCGCCCAGCCGGTGTAGATGCAACCCATCACGACCGTGAAGACGATCAACGGCGCCAGCAGGTGCTTGAGGCGGCCGAGCTTTTCGGCCAGCGGCGACCCGCTCTTTTCGACGCCCATCAAGTTCGGCCGCAAGAGCGCGATGCCGATGATGGTCAACATGAAGAGCAGCGTCATCAGCGCGCCGGGGACCACGCCGGCGGCATACAGGCGACCGGCCGAGGTGTTGGTCATCGCCCCATAGACCAGGAAGGCGATGCCGGGCGGGATCAGGTTGCCCAGGCTGGCGCCGGCGGCGATCGAGCCGAGCACCATGCGCTGGTCGTACTTGCGCGTCTTGAAGGCCGGCAGCGCGACGGTGGAGATCGTTGCCGCCGTGGCCACGGACGAACCCGACACGGCCGAGAACAGGGCCGAGGCGCCGATGTTGGTGTGGAGCAGGCCGCCGGGCAAAAACGTCAGCCAGTCGGCGAGCGACTGGTACATCTTGCCGGTGGCGCCGCCGCGCACCAGGATCTCGCCGAGCAGGATGTAGAGCGGGATCGACAGCAACACATAGTCTTCGTTCGCGGCCCAGAACTGGCCGCCGACGGCCAGCACCGCCGGCATGCCCAGGTAGAGCACGCCGCCGACGATGGCGGTGATGAACATCGTCGTGGCCACATGCAGGCCCAGGAACATCAGGGCCATCATCAGCACGAAGCCGAGGCCGATTTCGATGGGCGTGATCATGGCTTGGCTTTCGTGCCGGCCGCGGCTGCAGTGGCCTGGCTATCCGCCGCCAGCTCGGCCAGCACCTCGCCGGCTTCGGCCTCGATCTCTTCATCGAGCGTTTGCGGCCCGTAGAAGGTATTGAGCTCGGCGTGCTTGCCACTGAACAGCAACTTCACGGCATGCATCGCCATATAGACCGCCACCACGGCGAACAGCGCCCAACCTATGAGCCACAGCGACTGCGGAACCCACATCGGCGTTTGCAGCGGCGTGGTCGAGTGACTCTGGAACTCGATCGACTCCGACAGCACGACCCAGCCGCGCAGCACGGCAAACACCGCCATGCCGGCCAGCGTGACCATCGCCAACATGTTCAATACCGACCGAGCGCGCAGCGGCAGCTTGCTGACCAGGAAGTCGATCCGCGTGTGGCCGCGTGTGATCAGGGTGTAGGAAAACCCGATCGCGCCGACGATGGCCAGCGTATAGCCGCCGACCTCATCGACGCCTTGCAGGCTGAAAGCGAACAGCTTGCGCGAGACCATCTCGACGCAGGTGGCGACCGAGAGCGCGATCAGCCACCAGCCGACGGCCAGCACGAGCACATCGATGGCGCGTTCGATCACGCGCGTGGCGGGGTTGGGCGGCATGGCTCGGTCTCTAGTTGATCTTGTAGCCGCGGGCCTTGCCGACGGTGGCGTTCCAGCTCTCGCTGCACTTCGGATCGACCTTGTTGCAGCTCTCTTTCCACAACGGCAGCACCACCGAGGTCACCGAGGCTTTGACGCGGGCCGCATCGGCGTCGGACACGGCCACCATCGTCATCTTGAACTTGGTGCCGTCCTTGCAAGGCTCGGCGCCGACGTTGCAGTTCATCGCGTCGGCATTGGCGCGGTCGGCCAGTTGCCACATCTGGTCTTCCATGTTCTTGAAGGCTGCCAATGTTTTCGCCTGCGATTCGGGCGACAGCTTCTTCCAGTAGTCGAGGTTCATGAAGTGGCCCTGCACCGAGCCCGACACCGACAGCGGCAGGAAGTGGCTGGTGACCTCGGGCCACTTGCCGGCGTTGCCCGAAGTGGGCGAGGTGACACCGCAATCGGCCACACCGCGCTGCAAGGCCGGATAGACCTCGGAGAACTGCATCGTCACCGGCGTCGCACCCAGGCTCTGGATCAGCGCGGCCATCGAGGGCGTGAAGCTGCGCACCTTGAGGCCCTTGACGTCGTCCAGGGTTTTGATTGGTTTGTTGCAGTAGAAGACCTGCGGGCCGAACGGCCACAGCGTCATGACCTTGGCATTGAAGCGCTTTTGCAGGCGCTCGTCGAACACCTGCCGATAGGCATCGACGGCCTGGCGCAGATCGACCAGGTTGGTTGAGACCCCTATCAGGTCGACACCCTCGAAGAACGGGTCGTCGCGCGCCGCCATGCCGATCTGCACGCTCATCACGTCGAAGGTGCCCGAGCGCAGCATGCGCAAGGCGTCGGCCGCCTGCACGCCCACCGTGTCCATCGCGTTGTAGTTGATGGTCATCGGCGCGCCGAGGATCTTCGGCAGGTTGGTGAAGAACGGCCGCTCGATCTGGTCGATGTGCTTGGTGTTCGACGAGAAGTTGCCGGCTATGCGCATCGATGTCGGGTCGGCCGCTGTCGCGGCGATCGGCACGGCCAGCGCTGCGACGGCGAGCAGGTGGAACAAAGGGCGGGTTTTCATGGCAGGACTCCTTCGGGTTGGAAACGGCGGTTCAGTTGAGGCAGCGGTTCATGCCGACGTCTTCAGCCGCGGCTCGCAGCAGCATGTCTCGGTAATACGGCTCGAGCCGCGAAGCCGCCAGCGCAGCGTGCTCGGTCTGCGCGCGGCCTGCGGCCATCAGCTCACGCATCTCGGCGCGCAACGCGGCTTCGTCGACGCTGGTGATGCGGCCCTGCTCGAAGACGACGCGGCCGGCGACGATGGTGTAGCGCACCGAGCTGCCGTCTTCGCAGTGGATCAATTGGCGGCGCAAGTCGTTGAGCGGCGTGAACGAAACGGTATCCAGTTCGAGCAGCGCGATGTCGGCATCGAAGCCGACCGCAAGCTGGCCCAGGCTGTCAGCGCGCCGCATCGCGCGCGCGCCGCCGCGCGTCAGCGCCGTCAGCATGTCGGCAGGCTGCGGCCACTGCCGGTAGTCCGGCGTCGCCAGCGTGTGCAGCAGCGCCGCGGTCTTGGCGACGAACCACAGGTTCACGGAATCGTCGGTGTTCATCTCGTCGCTGCCGAGGCAGATCGGCACGCCGGCTGCGCGCAGCTTGGCGTAGGGCATCACGCCACTGCCCAGGCGCAGGTTGCAGACGGGGTTGTGGGCGACGGTGCAGCCTGATTCGGCGAGCAGTCGAACATCGTCGTCATCGATCCAGATCGCGTGGATGACCATCATGCGTTCGTCGAGGAAACCGAGGTCGTGCACATGGCGCACCAGCGATTTGCCGAACTTCTCGCGCCCGAGCACGCGTTGCAGCTTGGTTTCGAGGATGTGAATGTTGAACGGCAGGTCGTGGCGCTTGGACAGCGCCGACAGGCCAGCGAAGTAGTCGTGCGTGACACGCTGCGGAGCCGAGCAGGACACGGCGGCGGCCAGGCGGCCGCCCTCGGCGCCATGCCAGCGTTGGATCAGGTGCGCGTACAGCGATAGCAACTCATCGGTCGTCTGGCGCGGTGCCGCATCCATCGCGCGGCGTTCGGCGTCGGGCAGCAGCTCAGCCAGGTACGGGTACTTCTCGTACTCGACGATGTTGGGCTGGTCGATCGCCACCGTCGCACGGATGCCGGTATCGGCATAGGCCTGCATGATCGCGTCAATTGACTCCACACTGGCAATCGGCGCGTGGTACGCGTCATCGTGCACCGCCGTCACGCCGCGGCGCAGCATCTCGAGCGCGCCGATCATCGTGCGCACATAGGCCAGGCGGCCGCCATCCCCGCTTGGCGCCAGTGGCGGCACCTCGTGGAGCATGAAGATCTCGAGCGGCAAGCCCGGAAGGCTGCCCTTCATCAGGTTGCCGGGCGAATGGAAGTGCGCATTGATCAGCCCCGGCATTGCCAGCAGGCCGCGGCCGTCGATGGTGCGCTCGATCAGCTGCGGCCAGGCCGCGCCGGCATCGGGGCCGATCGCCGCGATGCGCCCGCCCTCGATCACGATGTCGGCGTTGGCCCACTCGCGGTCGGCTTCGTCGAGCGTCAGCACATGGGCGCCTCGGATCAGCAATGAGTTCGCCGTCGCGCTCATCGCTCGAACACCTGGCCCCAATCGCGCCCGGCCCGCGTATCAATGCCGGCACACTGCAAGGCCCCCCAAACGCCCATCGTCACGGTGTCGTAGATGGGTATGCCAAGTTCGCGCTCCATTTCGGGGACGATCGGCGCGGCTGGGAAGTTGGTGCAGAACGTGATGATTGCCTGCGGCTTGGAATTGGCGACTTCGCGCAGCATCGCCGCGATGTGATCGAGCGGGATCTGCGAAAACGAGTAGTTGTCGGCGAGGCCGAAGTTGCGTGCGTCGACGCATTCGTAGCCTTCGCGAGCAAAGCTGCACACGATGCGATCGCGGTACGAATCGACGTAAGGACAAGCGAGTGCAAGGCGTTTGACGCCGTCTTCGCGCAGGACCCGGTCGATCGCCAGCGTCGAGGTGGTCGACTTTGCGCCGGTGAGCGATTCGATGCGTGCGACCAGGTCGTGGTCGAGCGCGAAGTCGAGGCTGCCGCCCTTGCTGCCATTCCAGGCCACGACATCGAGTTGCGCATCGCCGAGCACCTTGGCGGTCGCCAGCATGTCGTCGAAGTCGTAGGTCAAGGGAAAGGGATCGACCGCGCCGACGACCGAGGTGCGCGAGAAATGGGGTGACACCTGCGGAAACCCGCGCAGGATGCCCAGCGTGATTCGCTCGACCACCGTGTTCGCCGATGGCGTGATCCAGCCGATGAACTTCGTGGGCGCGGTGAAGATCGCGCGCGGCGATTCGGCAAGCGAGCTCATGGCCTCAGTGCTCGCTCAGTAGCCCATCAAGCGCGGCAGCCACAGCACGATCTGCGGGAAGAACATGCAGACGAAGAGCAGCCCGTACATCAGCACGATGAAGGGCCAGACATGCTTGACCAGCTCGCCGAGCTTGATGCCGGTGATGCCGCAAAGCACGAACAGCACCACGCCGACCGGCGGTGTCAGCATGCCGATCACCAGGTTGAAGACGAACAGGAAGCCGAAGTGCAGCGGGTCGATGCCGTACAGCAGTGCAATCGGGTGCAGCAGCGGCACCAGCATGATGTAGGCCGCGTTCGATTCGAGGAAGCAGCCGACGACGAACAAGGCTACCGCCACCAGCAGCATGAACATCAGCGGGTCCTGCGTCATGCCGCGCAGCGAGGCGGTGAGTTGCGCCGGCAAATGGTCGACGGTGAGCATGTAGGTCACCACCGACGCAAAGACGATCATCGCGCCGATGACTGCCGAGATGATCGCGGTGCGGATCATCGCTTCGGGCAGGTCGGCGAGCTTCAAGGTCTTGGTGACGAAGAAGCCGATCGCCATCGCATAGACCACGGCGATGGCCGAGCCCTCGGTGGCGGTGAAGGCGCCGCCGACGATGCCGCCGATGACGACGATGGGCATCAGGAAGATGACCCACGAGCGCTTGAGTTCGTGGCCCACACGCGCCCACGAGAACGGATCTCCGGTGAGCGGGAAGTTGTTCTTGACCGCCGTGTACCAGACCAGCAACATCATCAATGCCACCAGGATCAGGCCCGGAATCACGCCGGCCATGAACATGCCGCCGACCGAGACCGTCGGGCCGGCCATGAAGGCATAGACGATCATTGCGCCCGAGGGCGGGATGATCGGCCCGAGATTCGCCGCCGCAGCGACCACCGCCGACGAGAAGCCCAGGCCATAGACTTTGCGCAGCGACGGGATCATCGTGCTGCCCAGGGCGCTGGCATCGGCCACCGCGGAGCCCGATACCGTCGACAGGCCCATGGCGGCGAGCACCGTCACATGGGCCAGGCCGCCGCGCACGCGGCCGACGACGGAGTTGGCCAGGTCGATCAGGCGCTCCATGATGCGGGCCTTCATCATCAGCTCGCCAGCCAGGATGAAGAACGGGATCGTCATCAGCGGGAACGCGTTGACCGCGTTCATCATCCGTGTCGGCAGCAGGTTGAAGTCGACATCGCTGTAGATCAGCCCGGCCACGGCACCGATGCCGAGCGAGAACGCCAGCGGCATGCCGAGCAGGGCAACGCCGAGGAAGACGAAGATGATGAGCAGGCTCATTGGTGCACCCTTGGCGCTTCGCGCCGTCCCGCCGAGCGGGAGCATGAGCGCTCGGGGCGGCCCAGCGCGCTCATTCCGTGGCCACCGTTTCGATCATCGTCGGCTTGCCGGTCAGCACGATCCACACCAAGTGCAGCGCGGAGTGCGCGCAGCCCACGCCGACGGCGACCAGGAACCAGGCGGCGCTGGCATTCATCGAGGCCATCGATTCGTCCCACTGGTCGAACGCAATGACCATCGATTCCCAGGCCACCAGAGCCATCATCGCGGCCGCCAGCGCCGCCATCGCACGCGCGAGCCCGTCCTGCACGCGCGGCGCAAAGCGTGAGCTCAGCAGCTCGATGCCGATGTGCGAACCCAGCCGAATGCCCAGCGGGATGGCCAGGAAGATCGACCAGACGAAGGTCAGCCGCGACATCTCGTCGGCAAAGCCGAGCGAGCTGTGCAGCGCGTAACGCAGCAACACCTGCAGCGAGACCACGGCGACCATCACGCCGAGCATGATCACGATGGCCCAGCCGGCCGCGGTGTCGAGCGCGTGCAGCGCCAGCGCGACCGGGCGCAGCGGCCCGCTGTGGTGAATCAGTTTGGAGGGCAACAGGCGGCTCATTGGTTTTGCTCCGTGGTCGGCCTGGGCGCGGATCAGGAACCCGAGGCCTTCTTGACTTCGGCCAGCACGCGGTCCACCAGGTCGGCGCCAACGCGCTTCTTGATGTCGTCGACCACGCCGGCGGTGGCCTTGCGCATCGCTTCGCGCTCGGCCGGCGGCATGGCGTCGTACTGCATGCCCTTCTTCTGCAATTCCCCCAGTGCCGCCGCGTCGGCCTTTGCCGCCTCCACGCGCTGGGTGGCGACGGCCTTGTCCATCGCCGTCTTGATCACTTTCTGGAACTCCGGCGACAGGGCTTCGAACTTCTTGCGGTTGGCGACCACCGCGATGAAGTCGAAGAAGTGCGCTGTGTTCGAGACGTACTTCTGCACCTCGAAGAAGCGGCTGTCGAAGATCAGGTTGTACGGGTTCTCATGGCCGTCGAGCACCTTCTGCTCCATTGCCGAATAGACCTCGCGGATGTCCATGGCCTGCGGATTGGCACCGAGCGCGCGGAACGTGGCCAGGTGGGTCTCGTTGGGTTGCAGCCGGATCTTCAGACCCTTCAGGTCGGCCGCGGTCTTGATCGGCCGCACGCTGTTGGTGACCTGGCGCGAACCGAGTTCCATGAAGCCCAGCGCGATGAAGCCCTTGTCCTCCATCCTCTTGTCGATCAGGTCGCCGATCGGGCCGTCCATCACCTTGTACGCCACCTCGCGGTTCGGGAACAGGAAGGGCAGGCTGACGGCCTCGAGTTCGGGCACCGTGCGCGACAGAAAGGCCATGCCGACCCAGGTCGCATTGATGGTGCCGGCGCGCGTCTGCGTCACGTTTTCCTGTGCGCCGCCGAGTTGCATGTTGGGAAAGGTCTCGATGACCAGCTTGCCGCCGGTGGCCTGCTCGACGTCTTTCTTGAATTGTTCGATCGCGATCGACGACGAATGCTTGTCGGTGAAGTTGCCGGCGATGCGGAACTTCTCCTGTGCCCAGGCGCCGCTCGTCGCCAATGCCGCTACCGCCAGACCTGCCGCCATCGCGGCGCTGCGTACCCATGTCGTATTCATCGCTGTTGCTCCTGATTGAAAGTGAATCACAGAGGCGCCCCGCTGGCGCCGATTTGCGGACAACTCTGGACGTACAAAGCTTAGTGGGTTGGATACAAGATGTTAAACCTATTGCATGCAATCTATTGGGTACTTACCCGAATTCGCCACAGCCGAGCCCGCCTCCATCGCACAGGGTCCGTAAGCAACTTCCAGGCCATGTCGCACTGAGCAGCCAGATGCTGCGCGTGCGCCGGAGGCTTGTCAAGGTCTGTCCAATGGCTATACTTCAAGCGTTTTGGATTCAATGTATGCACCACTTTGGATACAACAATGCCCCGAACTGAAATGACATCCCGGCGCGAGGTTGCCGCGACGCCGCCGGTTTCTACGCGCATGCGCAAGGCACGGCTGGCACAGGCTGTCCCGCCCAAGCCGGTGATGTCGAGCGTGGATGCGATCCACCAGCGCGTGCTAATGGCCATCGTCGAGCACCGGCTGCCGCCCGCCACCAAGCTCGGCGAGGAGCGTCTGGCCAAAGTCTTCGGCGTCAGCCGTACGCAGATTCGCCAGGTGCTCGAGCGCCTGGCGCACGACAGCATCGTCACGGTGCAGCCCAACCGTGGTGCATTCGTGAGCAGCCCATCGGTCGAGGAGGCGCGCGAGCTCTTCGCGGCGCGTCGGCTGATCGAGCCCGACCTGATTCGCCAGGCCACGCGCCTGGCGCAGCGCACCGACCTTCAGCGCCTGCGCGAGCATGTGGCCAAGGAATCGGCCGCCCACGCCGCCAACGACAAGCGCGCCATCATCCGCCTGTCGGGTGAGTTTCATCAGGTGATCGCCGACATCGCGGGCAATCGTTTTCTGGCCAAGACAATGCGCGAGCTGGAAACGCTGACCTGCCTGGTCATCATCCTTTACGACGCGCCCAACGTGCCGGCCTGCCCGTACCACGAACATGCCGACCTGGTCGATGCGATCGAGGCCCGCGACGCCGAGCGCGCCGCGGAGCACATGGTCGAGCACCTGCGCCATGTCGAGGCCTCACTCGACTTCAAACGCAGCGGCGACAACGAAGTCGACTTCGAGTCTGTGTTCGCCTGAGGCCGCCGTGCGCATCCTGGTCGTCAACGCCAACACCTCGGAAGTCGTCACCGAGAAAGTCAGCGCGCAGGCGCGCGCCAGCGCCTCCGCAGGCACCGAGATCGTTGCCGTCACCGGCAATTTCGGTGGCCGCGTGATCGGGAGCCGCGCCGAACATGCGATTGGCGAGCATTCGACGATCGCGCTGGTGTCCGCGCATGCGGCGGGTGCCGATGCGGTGGTGATCGCAGTGTCATACGACACCGGCCTGCGCGGCGCACGCGAGTTGCTGTCGGTGCCGGTGGTCGGCATGACCGAGGCGGGCCTGCTCACGGCCTGCATGCTCGGTGGGCGCATCGGCGTCATCACCTTCGGACGGAGAGTCCTGCCGCTGTACCACGAGCTGGTTTCCAGCTATGGCCTGGCCGGGCGCATTGCCGGCTGGCGCGTGCTGGAAAGCACCGCCGCCTACGCTCGCGGAGCCCACGAACAACTCGACAGCGAAATCATCGCCGCCGCGGGCGAGCTGGTCGAGCGTGACGGCGCCGAGACGGTCGTGCTGACGGGCGCGGTGATGGCCGGCGTGCCGGCGCGGCTGCAAAAGGACGTGCCGGTGCCGCTGATCGACTGCATCGCCTGCGCCGTGCGTCAGGCCGAGTTGTTGGTGCACTTGGCGCATCCCAAGCCGCGCAGTGGCAGCTATGCCGCGCCAGAGGGCCGCGACGTGATCAATGTCGATGCGGCGATTGCAGCGCGATTTGCCGCTGCGCGCGGACAGTCCTGAGCGCTGCCTGCAAGGAGTCCGCTCGATGTTGCGCACGCACGGACGCTACGACTATGCGCCGATCGTCGGCCGGCCGAAGGGACGCTGGCCCAACGGACAGGGACTTGCGGTTTACGTCGCGCTCAATCTGGAGCAATACGCCTGGGGCGAAGGTCTGGTCGAAGACCTCGTTCCCGGCATTCCGGCGCCCGATGTGCTGAACAACTCGTGGCGCGACTACGGCAACCGCGTCGGCGCGTGGCGCCTGCTCGAATTGCTCAGAGCGCACGCGCTGCCGGTGTCGTTGTTGGTCAACTCGGAGCTTTACGCGGTGGCGCCGCAGCTCATCGCCGCTTTTCGCGACTACGGCGCCGAGATCGCCTCACACGGCCGCACCAATTCCGAGCATCAGGCGGCGCTCAGCGAGGCAGACGAACGTGCGCTGATCGACCATGTGACTGCAACGATCGCCGGCCGCGAGGGCCGTCCGCCTGCCGGCTGGCTGAGCCCGTGGATTGCCGAAACCGAACGCACGCCCGATCTGCTGCAGGAGGCGGGGTACCGCTATGTACTCGACTGGTGCATGGACGACCAGCCCGTGTGGTTGAGAACCCGGCGCGGCCGTCTGCTTTCGGTGCCTTACCCGCAGGAGTTGAACGACAGCGCGGCGATCATCGGGCGCCATGTCAGCGCGGCCGAATTCGCCGACATGATCGTCGACCAGTTCGACGAGATGCTGCTGCAGTCGCACGAGCGGCCGCTGGTGATGGGCATCTCGCTGCACGCCATGATTGCCGGCCAGCCGTTCCGGCTGCGCCAGTTGCGTCGGGCGTTCGCACATCTGGCGCGGCACCGCGAGTCGACTTGGCTGACGACGGCCGGGGAAATTGCCGAGCATTGGATCGCGGCGTCGCACTCCGCATGATGCGGCGCAGTGCCGCGTGGCGATGCGAGGTTCACGCCAGTCGATAGCCGGTCGCGGCGCCGATGGCACGCTGCGCGTGGCTGCGCCCTACACTGGGCGTCCGTTCTGTGCCGAGCTCGTCGATCACCATGTTCTTCACCCGCCTCGTCCCGCTGCTGCTGGCAGCCTGTGTTGCCGCGCCGGCTGCCGGCGCGCCTGTGCCCGCGGCCATCGACCTGGCCTCAGTGCCGGCGCGCCAGGCTGCTCCGAACGACGCCTCGGCCTATCGCCGCTTCACGCTGCCCAACGGCATGAAGGTGCTGCTGCTGTCGGACCCCAAGCTCAACGTGGCTTCGGCATCGGTGGCTGTGGGTGTGGGCAATCTGAGCGACCCGGCCGGGCGCCAGGGGCTGGCGCATTACCTCGAGCACATGCTGTTCCTCGGTACCGAGAAGTACCCCGCGGTCGAGGAGTTTGGTGAGTACCTGCAGCGCAACGGTGGCTACAACAATGCCTATACCGCGCGCGATCGCACCAATTACCACCTCGAGATCCGGCCCCCTGCCTTCGAAGGTGCGCTCGATCGTTTCGCGCAATTCTTCATCGCGCCGAAGTTCACGCCTGAATTCAACGAACGCGAAGTCAACGCGGTCAACTCGGAGTTCCAGAAGAATCTCGAGAACGACGGCTGGCGCGAGTACGCGCTGCGCAACTCCGTCTATCGGGAGGGCCATCCGGCGCGCAACTTCAATATCGGCAGCCGCGAAACGCTCAAGGGCACGACTCGCGATGAGTTGCTGGCCTTCCACCAGCGCTACTACAGCGCCAATCGGATGACGCTGGCGCTCACCGGGCCGGAGAGCCTGGACCGCCTCGAGGCCTGGGCACGCAGCTACTTCGCCCCGGTGCCCGACCATCGTCGGCCGGAACTGCGTTACCCGGCGGACTACCTGCCTCCCAAGGCTGCGCTGCGCATGTTGCGGATGGAACCTGTGAAGGATCTGCGGCGCATGACGCTGAGCTTCCCGCTGCCCGACTTGCGCGCCGATGCCGGTAGCAAGCCCGCGGAGCTGATCGGCTATGTGCTGGGCAACGAAGGTTCCGGCAGCTTGCTGGCTGCACTCAAGGCCGAAGGGCTGGCCACCGGGCTGAGCGCCGGGGCCGATGCCGACACCCCCGACTACGGCTCCTTCGACATCGGAGTCAGCCTGACGCCGCAGGGACTTGTGCAACAAGCGCGCGTACTGGCGCTGGTGTTTACCGCCATTGAACAATTGCGACGCAGCGGCGTGCCGCCCCACATCTTCAACGAACGGCGTGCCATGGCCAGGCTCGACGAACAGTTTCGCGACAAGGGCGAGGGCGCCAACTTGGCGGTGGCGCTGGCCAACCGGTTGATGGACTTCCCAATTGAGATCGCCGAGCGCATTCCCTACTTGTGGCTGCGCGAGGATCCGGCGGCCGTGAAGTCCGTGCTCGAGCGCCTGCGCCCAGACAACCTGCTCATCACGCTGATCGCCAAGGGTCTGCCGACGGACAAGGTCGAACCGTATTTTGGTACGCGCTACAGCTACACCGAGGACACCGGCCCGGCGTATGCCGCGTTGGCCCGCCCGCCCGAAGTCGCCGCGATTCGACTGCCGCCGCCCAACCCCTACGTGCCCGCGCGCACGAGTGTTCTGCCGATCCAGCCCGCACGGTTGATCGACGAGCCCGCGTTGAGCCTGTACTACGCGCAAGACACCGAATTTCAACGACCGCTGCTGGCCCATGTGCTGCGCGTGCGGTTGCCGCGCAGCATGGCAACGCCGCGCAATGCGACGCTGTTGCGCTTCTACGAGGCGTGCGTGAAGGAGTCGCTCAACGAGACCACCTACGCGGCTTCGGAAGTGGGACTGCATTTCAGCTTCAGTGCCTCGCTGATGGGCGTGCAACTGAGCGTGGACGGCTATGACGCTTCCACCGGAAGGCTGCTCGACGAGGTCGCCGCCGGGCTGCGCGACTGTCCGTTGCAGGAAGAACGGTTTGCCGCACTCAAGGATCGGTTGCTTCGCGAACTCACCGCCTTCGACCGGGTCGATGCCTACATGACGCTGCTGGAGTCTCGTCGCCGCGTCGTGCGCGAGTTCCATTACCGACCCGACGAGACGCTGCCGCTGGCGCGTGAGGTGACGTTGGCGCAAGTCCGGTCTTTCGCACGCACGCTGTACGCGCGCGGCAAGGTCGAGGCGCTGAGCCACGGCAACATTGGCCCGGTCGAGGCGGTGGCTGCGGTTCGCCGCGTGTCGGCAGCGCTGCAGGTCGCGCCTGCGCCCGAGGCTCAGCTGCTGAGGCCGCGTTTGCATGCGATGGTTCCGGGCCAGGCCGTGCGCACGAGCGAGCAACTGCAAGTCAACAACTCGGCCTTCCGTCGCGAAGTCATGCTGGGCAAGGACACGCCTGAAGTGCGTGCCGCGACACTGGCGCTGGCCGCTTTTGTCGGGCCGCCGGTTTACGCGGAGTTGCGTACGCAACAGCAACTGGGCTACATCGTCTTTGGCGGCGCCGCCAACGAGAACCACTCCGAGTTCGCCTTTTTCATCATCCAGTCGGGCGACTACCCGGCCGATGTGCTGGAGACCCGTGCCGGCGCAGTGATCGCGCAGTTGCCGGCCCGGCTCGAGGCGCTGCCCGACGCCGAGTGGCAGACGATCGTCGCCGGAGTGCGCGCCAAACTGCTGGAAAAGGACAAGTCGGTGGCGGCTCGCGCCGGCCGCCTGTTCGCCCTGGCCTACGAGCGAGACGCCGACTGGGCGCGCGACGAGGCGACGCTCGCCGCACTGGACACCCTGACGAAGCAGCGCACGGCAGCGATCTTTGGATCGGCACTCGCGCCGAAGACGGCACGTACGCGGACCTTTCTCGGTTTCGCGCGCGACCACAAGGCGCAGACGCCGCCAGCGGTCAGCTTCACCGACGCTGCGAAGTGGAAGGCACAGCAGCGATACGAGTGAGCGCGCAGGGGTGTCAAGGAACCCGTCGCGGCGCCTGGGCGCGACGCCATCAATGCTTCATGTACTGCGTGGCGCCAAACAGCACCTCGCGCGCCTTGTCGTCGAGCAGCGGTCGGCGCCGGTCGGCCAGCACCTCGACCCCGCGCATCACCGCGGGGCGGTGCGCGATCTCGTCGAACCAGCCCTTGAGGTGCGGATAGTCGGCCCAGTCGATACCTTGGTTCTTCCACGAGCGCAGCCACGGGAAGACGGCAATGTCGGCGATGCTGTAGTCGGGGCCGCCGACGTACTTGCTGTTGGCCAGGCGCTTGTTCATCACGCCGTAAAGGCGCCTGGCTTCGTTGGTGTAGCGGTCGACGGCGTAGGCGATCTTCTCGGGCGCATAGATGCGGAAATGGTGCGCCTGGCCGAGCATCGGACCGACGCCGCCCATCTGAAACATCAGCCATTGCAGCACCTCGTATTTGCCGCGTGTTGAGGGCGGCAGAAAGCGCCCGCTCTTGCCCGCCAGATAGACCAGGATCGCGCCCGATTCGAACAGCGAGATCGGGTGGCCGTCGGGCCCGTCGGTGTCCACGATCGCAGGGATCCGGTTGTTCGGGCTGATGGCCAGGAACTCGGGCGTGAATTGCTCGCCCGCGCCGATGTCGACGGCGTGCATGCGGTAGGGCAGGCCGCACTCCTCAAGCATGATGTGGACCTTGTGGCCGTTCGGTGTGGGCCACGAATACACTTCGATCATTGGGCAATTCCCCTCGCGCCGTGCTGGCGCGACTCACTCTAGCAGCGATGCAAAACCTTTTCATGCGCTGGTTTGGCGGTCCTCGCGACGCTGCGGATTGGGGCGCTGTGGCCGATTGGGCCAACGCAGCCGGCCACCGCTTCACACGCAGCCGCGACGGCAGTGGCTTCATCGTCCAACCGGCGCAGGCTGCGGCAGGCTGGCGCGTCGAGTGGGGTCCGCCGCAGCGGCATTACTTCAGCAGCCCCGAGTTGCGCTTGCGTGGCGAGGTCGGGCCGACGGGCGATCTGCAGATGCTGATCATGACGCGGGCGTTGATGACGCAGCTTGAGCAGCAGGTGTTCGAAGAGTTCACCGAGAGCAACCTGACCCGCATGGATGACCAGACGCCCGAAGAGATGCGCTGGCTGGTGCTCTATCCGAAAGTGCCGCGCGCCGAGCTCGGGGTCTTGCGCGAACGCTTCGGCGCGCTGTCCAACCTCCCGCGCGCGGCCTTGCATTGGGTCGGGCCGCCGCTGTCGCAACAGCTAGACGCATCCTCGGCCTGGCTGGCTGTCGACCAGCCGCTGGCGCTGGTGGTGCAACGCGGCCGGCTGACGTTGCGCTGTGCACAAGCGCAACCGGAGTTGGCCGCGCTGCAAGGCGCGCTCGGCCTGTTCGGCGTGGCGCAGGTCGCGGCGCGTCGCGTCGGCGAGGAACTGGCCCGCGGTGAAATCGGCAATGACCGCCCGAGCACCTGGGGGGCGCCAAGCCGGATGCCCGAAGGCGATCCGAAACAGGGTTGACGCGGTTGTCGACTCACGCGGCCTGGCGGCCGAGTTCGATCTTGGCGATCGCGTTGCGGTGCACCTCGTCGGGCCCGTCAGCAAAGCGCAGGGTGCGCGCCGCTGTATAAAAGTAGGCCAGCGGGAAGTCCTGGCTCATGCCGGCCCCGCCATGGGCCTGGATCGCCCAATCAATGACTTGGCATGCCATGTTGGGTGCCACCACTTTGATCATTGCGATTTCGGCCTTGGCCGCCTTGTTTCCGGCCACGTCCATCATCCAGGCCGCCTTCAGCGTCAGCAGGCGCGCCTGTTCGATTTGGCAGCGCGCCTCGGCAATGCGCTCCTGGGTCACGCCTTGCGCCGCCACCGGCTTGCCGAATGCCACTCGTGATGACGCACGCCGGCACATCAACTCGAGCGAGCGTTCAGCCAGTCCGATCAGGCGCATGCAGTGGTGGATGCGCCCAGGACCGAGGCGGCCTTGTGCGATCTCGAAGCCGCGGCCCTCGCCAAGCAGCATGTTGGCCGCCGGCACGCACACATTGTCGAAGTCGATTTCCATGTGGCCATGCGGCGCGTCGTCGTAGCCGAACACCGTCAAGGGGCGCAGCACCTTGACCCCCGGCGCGTCCATCGGCACCAGGATCATCGACTGCTGCGAATGCCTGGGCGCCTCGGGATCGGTCTTGCCCATGAAGATCATCACCCTGCAGCGCGGATCGCCGGCGCCGCTGATCCACCATTTGCGGCCATTGATGACGTAGTCATCGCCGCGGCGCTCGATGCGGGCTTCGATGTTGGTCGCATCGCTGGAGGCCACGCCCGGCTCGGTCATGGCGAACGCACTGCGGATCTCCCCGGCCAGCAGTGGCTCGAGCCAGCGCTGCTGGTGCTCGGCGCTGCCATAGCGCACCAGCACTTCCATGTTCCCGGTATCGGGCGCCGAGCAGTTGAAGACCTCGCTGGCCCAGGGAACGCGGCCCATGATCTCGGCCAGCGGCGCGTACTCCTGGTTCGACAGACCCGCACCGCGTTCACTGTCGGGCAGGAACAGGTTCCACAGGCCGGCAGCGCGGGCCTTCGGCTTCAGCGCCTCGATCACCTCAAGTGGCGTCCAGCGCTTGCCAGCCGACGTGTGGGCCTCGAGTTCCTGCCAGTACAGCGGCTCGGCAGGGTAGACATGCTCGGCCATGAAGGCCTTCACACGTGCTTGCAATGCGGCGGTGCGCTCGGAGTAGCTGAAGTCCATGTTCAAGTTTCCTTTCAGGCTTGTTGTGCGAAGCGCCAACCGAGTTCTGCCAGCGGCCGCGCGCCGGCACCCGCGTTGCGTGCCTGTTCGCTTGACGCGGTGCCGGCCTCGACCCGCTTGGCAATGCCTTGCAGGATCGCTGCCATGCGGAACAGGTTGTAAGCAAGATAGAAATTCCAGTCGACGGCAAGCGACTGCGGCGTGGCCACACCGGTGCGTTCGCAATAGCGTTTGATGTACCCGGGCTCCATCGGGATGCCGAGCGCAGCATGGTCCAGGCCGCCGATGCCGCGGAACGCACCGGGCGGTATGCGCCACGCCATGCAGTGGTAGCTGAAGTCGGCCAATGGGTGCCCCAGGGTGGACAACTCCCAGTCCAACACGGCCAGCACCCGCGGCTCGATCGGGTGGAAGACCAGATTGTCGAGTCGATAGTCACCATGCACGACCGCGATCTTTGTGGCGTCGAGCGCGCTGGCTGGCATATGTGCCGGCAGCCAGGCCATCAGTTCATCCATGGCTTGAATCGGTTGCGTGACCGACGCCAGGTACTGCTTGCTCCAACGGCCGATCTGGCGCTCGAAGTAATTACCCGGCTTGCCGTAGTCGGCCAGGCCGGCGCTGGCGATGTCGACGCTGTGCAGCGCAGCGATCACGCGATTCATCTCGTCGTAGATCGCGCTGCGCTCGCCTGGGCTCATTCCGGGCAAGGATTGATCCCACAGCACCCGGCCCTCGGCGAACGACATGATGAAGAACGCGCGGCCGATCACAGCCTCGTCCTCGCACAGCGCCAGCATCTGCGGCACCGGCACGCCGCGGCCGGCCAGTGCGGCCATCACTCGGTACTCTCGCTCGATCGCATGCGCCGAGGGCAGCAGCTTGGCAGCCGGGCCCGGCTTGCTGCGCATCACGTAGGCGGCGCCCGGCGTCAGCAGCTTGAAGGTCGGATTGCTCTGCCCGCCCTTGAACTGCTCGACGGCGAGCGGGCCGGCAAAACCGGGCAGGTGGGCTTGCAGCCAGTCGTGCAGCGCAGCGCTGTCGAAGACATGCTGCGGGGCGACGGGTCGAGTGCCGGTGAATTGATCCATGCGGAGTTCTAGTACAGCGTCGGACGGCTCTTGGAGCGATAACAGGATCCACCCCGTGCGGCCCGTGGCCGCCGACAGATCGCCGCAGCGGCGACCTGCCCAAGGTGTGACGATTGTGGCATCGCGCCCGTGTTCCACCGCCTTGGGCGCCGAGTTGCCATGCTAGAGTCCCTCGCGTCACAAAAAGAAACGTCAACTTCAGCGGCATGCACCTCGGTTGGCCTCAGTTTTTCGTCGCGCTCGTCGCGCTCGTCGCTATTGCCGGCGGCGGCAGTGCCGCAGCGCTCGGCTTCGGATCGATTCGCGCCAGCGTGGTGCTCGGCCAGCCACTGAACCTGGCCGTGCCGGTGGTGCTGGCCGAAAGTGAATCGCTGGCTGCCGAATGCGCCAGTGCCGAAATCACCTCGGGTGACACCAAACTGCCTGCCGGCGATGTGCGGGTGCGCGTCACGCAGGGCCGCGACGCCAGTGAAGTCGTGCTGCGCGTGATGACCTCGCGTCCGATTGACGAGCCGGTGCTGAGCGTGACCGTCAACGCCGGCTGCCCGACGCGCCTGAGCCGCACCCTGGTGTTGTTTGCCGACCCGCCCTTGGTGAGCACCGTCGCGGCGCCGGCCGAGCCGCCACGCACGCTGGCCACGGTGGCACCGGTGCCCTCCCTGACGCCGGCGGCAGCGCCGCCCGGCGCCAGCCCGTCGCCGCGTGCGACGCGACCGCCGGCGCCACAGCGCGCCACCCGTACCGCGCGCAATCCGCCGGCCCGATCGACGGTGGCCGCTGCGGTACCGGCAGCACCCGCGGCTTCGCCGCCCCAGGCGGCTGCGCCTCGACGCGCGCTGACGCGTGCCGAGCCCAGGTCCCGGTTGCAGCTTGACCCCGGACAGGTCGGCCTCAACCAGGCCGCAGTGCTGGCCGCGCAGGACCAGGCGTCTGCTGCTCGCGCCACCGCCAGCGCCGCCGAGGCCGCGGCCTCGGCGGCCGCTGAGCGCCTGCAGGCGATGGAGGGCGAATTGGCACGCGTGCGCGCCGAGGCCAAGGCCCAGACCGACGCGCTGTTGCAGATCCGTCAGGAACTCGCGCTCGGCCGCGCAGAGCGCGAGCGCCCGTCGCCCTGGATGCTGGCCCTGTTCGGCGTGGCCGCTGTGCTCGCGGCGTTGGTGGCCTGGCTGGGCTGGCGCTTGCGCAAGCAGGCGCAGATTCCGCAGTACAACGCCGATTGGTGGGAGCGTGGCGGAACGTCGATGGCGCCGTACGACGCCGAAGCGGATTTCAGAATTTCGACGACCTCGGGCGTGCAGTCAACGCGGGGGCGTTTGCCGTCCGCGCCTGCGCCTTGGTCGGACTGGCCCGACTCACGCAGCCATGCGGCCGACTCGATGTCGTCACCGCAGACCGTGCCGGCGCCAACGGCAGTGACGATCCCACCCATGCCGCAGGCGCCGGCGCGTGACGAGGATGCCGATCGGGCGATGAGCGTCGACGAACAGATCGACCTCGAGCAGCAGGCCGACTTCTTCATCGCCCTGGGTCACGACGACGCCGCCATCGACCTGTTGATGGCGCACATGCGCAGCACCGGCGGGGGCAGCCCGCTGCCCTTTCTAAAGCTGCTCGAGATTCACCGCCGCCGTGACCAGCGAGAAGCCTATGAGCGCACACGGGTGCGCTTCAACCAGCGCTTCAACAGCGTGGCCCCGGAGTGGCAAGCTGATCCGAAAGCGGGGCGCAAGCTGGAGGACTACACGCTGGCCATGGGCCGCATTCAGCGCGCATGGCCGGCGCCGCTGGATGCCACGGCAGAGCTGGAAGCCCTGTTGTTCCGCCGCGGCGCGGGCGCCGAATTGTTCGACCTGCCGGCGTACCAGGAGGTGTTGTTCCTGTACCAGATGGCGCGTGATCTGCACGACGCCGAAAACCGCGGCGGCACTGCCGATGTCGACGTGCTGCTGCCGATCGGCGGCCGTTCCGCACCGGTGGCCGCGGCAGCGGGCACGATCGTGCTGCGGCCCGAGTTCAACGACGGTCAGCCCTTGTCGCTCGACCTCGACCTCTCCGGCGCTTCGGTCGCCGGCGCCTTGACCGCTCCGGTGGTCACGCCCGCCGAGGCACCGGTTACCGCGGACGCAGGCGACAAGCCCATGCCCTCGGTGCTCGATCTGGAACTGACCGAGCCGGTCGATCCGCTGCCGGGTGACGGAACAGACCCCTGGAGCACCGACCCCGACGCTCAACGGCGCGAGAACTAGATTTTCGCCAGCCGATCGAGTGCCCGGCGCAGCGTGTCATCGCGCTTGGCAAAACACAGGCGCACGATGCGCTGCTCGAACCCGCCGGCGTAGAACACTGACAGCGGAATTGCGGCAACGCCGATCTCGGCGGTCAGCCAGCGGCAGAAGGCCTCCTCGCCGAGGTCGCTGACCGCGGCATAGTCGACAGATTGGAAATACGTCCCTTCGCAAGCCAACGCGCGCAGGCGCGTGGCGGCCAGACCGGCACGAAACAGGTCGCGCTTGTGCTGGTAGAAAGCGCTTAGCTGCAGGTAGGGTTGCGGGTCGGCCAGGTAGGCCGCCAGCGCAACCTGCATCGGCGTGTTGACCGTGAAGACGTTGAACTGGTGCACCTTGCGGAATTCGGTGGTCAATGTCGCGGGTGCAGCCACCGTGCCGATCTTCCAGCCGGTGACGTGGAAGGTCTTGCCGAAGCTCGAAATCACGAAAGCCCGGGCGGCCAGTTCAGGGTGGGCCGAGGCGCTGGCATGGCGCAGGCCGTCATAGACCATGTGCTCGTAGACCTCGTCGCTGATCAGGAGCACGTCGGTCGGCCGCAGCAATGCGGCCAGTCGGTCCATGTCGGCGGCGCTCCAGACCGTGCCGCTCGGGTTGTGCGGGCTGTTGACGATGATCGCCCGCGTGCGTGGTGACAGCGCGCGCGAGATGGCGTCGAAATCGGGGCGGAAGGCTCCCGGAGTCAATGGCACGCGCACGACGACCCCGCCCGCGAGCTCGATGTTCGGGCCATAGCTGTCGTAGCAAGGCTCGAGGACGATGACTTCGTCGCCCGGGTGCACGCAAGCCAGGATTGCGGTCAGGATCGCCTGAGTCGCGCCGGCAGTGACCGTGATTTCAACGCCGGGGTCATAACGCCGGCCGTACTGGGCCTCGATCTTTGCCGCCATCGCCTCGCGCAACGCAGGCACGCCCGCCATCGGTGGGTACTGGTTGTGGCCGGCGCGCATCGCGTCATTCACGGCGTCGAGCAGCGCCGGGTCGCAATCGAAGTCGGGATAGCCCTGGCCAAGGTTGACGGCGCCATGTTCCTGGGCCAGCGCCGACATGACGGTAAAGATGGTGGTCCCGACCTGGGGCAATCGGCTGGCGAAGTTGGGGGTGCGAGGCGTGGTGATCATTACAGGGCAGGGTCGCTGGGTTCACCGGCCGCATTGCCAGCCATCGCACGCAGGATCAGCGCACGCGTCAGGCGGTCGGTCAGCAGTTCGGCGAAGGTGTAGACGAAGTTTCGCAGGTAGGTGCCGCGCTTGAAGGCAATTCGCGACAGGTTCTCGCCGAACAGGTGGCCCAGCGGACGCACGACCAGGTCGCTGTCGGCGGGCTCATCGCGGACCGCCATCTCGGCGACGATGCCCACCCCGAGGCCCAGCCGCACATAGGTCTTGATGACGTCGGAGTCGATCGCTTCGAGTACCACCTCGGGCTCAAGCCGGGCCCGCGCAAATGCCGCGTCGATGCGGCGGCGGCCGGTGAATGTCGGGTGGTAGCTGACCAGTGGCTCGGCGGCCAGTTGCTCAAGCGTCGGCCGCTCGACCTGGGCCAAGGCGTGCGCGGCAGGCACGACCAGCATGTGCTGCCACGAGTAGCAGGGCAGGGTCACCAACTCGTCGAAGTCGGCCAGCGATTCGGTGGCCACGCCGATGTCGGCACTTTCGTCGAGCAGCATTTGCGCCACCTGATCGGGCGTTCCCTGGTGCAGGCTGACCTTGACCTTCGGGTAACGCCGCCGCAGCAGCGCCACCGGTTCGGGCAGGAAATAGCGCGCCTGCGTGTGCGTGGCCGCAATCGACAACCGGCCTGCGTCCTGTTTGCTGAATTCGTCGCCGATGCGCCGCAAATTGCCAACCTCGCGCAGGATGATCTCGACCGCCTTCAGCACCTGCTCGCCGGGCTCGGTGACGCGGCGAAGGCGCTTGCCATGGCGGGCGAAGATGTCGATCCCGAGTTCCTCCTCCAACTCGAGGATCGCCTTGCTGACGCCCGGCTGCGAGGTGTGCAGTGCCTTGGCGGTCTCGGTCAGATTCAGGCCGCGGCGCACGGCCTCCTGGACGAAGCGGAACTGATGCAGGTTCATGGCGCGGGCAGGCTGGGCTTCGTCCACCTGCGGGTGCTGACGACGCGGAACGGGTGCAGGTTCATGGCAGCGGCAATGCCAGAGCGATGTCGGTCATCGCCGTGATCAAGGCAGGCGATTCGCCGACCGCGGGATGCAAGATAAAGGTGACACCCGCGTGCTCGCCGCGCAATGCGTCGATCAAGGGCGGCAAGTCCTTGCGCAGGTGCCCGCCGACGCCGAGAAACAGCGGCAAGACATTGACCTGGGTGCAACCTTCGTGGGCCAGTTCGGCCGCGGCCGCGTGAATGTCCGGCGTCATGATCTCGAGAAACGCCAAGCGGACGGATTGCGCCGGACGCGCGGCGCGCACCGCCGCAGCGACCTGCTCGAAGGGTTGAGCCCAACGCGCATCGCGAGCCCCGTGGGCAAACAGCAAGAGACCGGACTTCATGGTGTGCCTCAGCGGTAACGCACCAGCCACGCGAATGCGGCCAGTGACAGCAGCAGATACAAGGTGCTCGGTGCGGCGGCGACCAGCCAGGGCGTCCAGTCGCGCAACACTCCCAGATGGCCGGCGACGTTGTTCAGCAGCACGAAGCTGATCCCCAGCAGGATGCCGCCAAACACTTTGTAGCTGATGCCGCTTGCACGCGCCTGCAGGTAGGCGAATGGCAACGCCAGTGCGACCATGACCAGGCAGGCCAACGGATAGAGCGCCTTCTTCCAGAATTGGATCGCGTGGCGGCTCACGGCCTGTTCCTGGCTGCTCAGATGCTGGCTGTAGCGCCAGAGCTCGATCGTCGACATGGTCGACACCGGCAGGACGGCCGCCGCCACGACGCCGGCGTCGAGCGCGGTGGGCCAACTCAGGCGGCTGTAGCTCTGCGCGCGCACCGGCAGCGTATTGGCGGTGCCCGCATTGGTGGGCCAGTCGGTGACCTGGGCATCCTCCAGCAGCCACTCGCCATTGCCAATGCGCGCGTGGCGTGCCGCCACGCGCGTGACGAGGCGGCTGTCGGCGTCGAATTCAAAAATTCGCACACCTTCGAGCACGCCATCGGCCGTGGTGCGCAGGACGTTGACCGACACGTTGCGTTCGCCGCCGTTGCCCAGGTTGCGGCGGTCCTTGAGCCAGGCGCCACTGCTGCCGAGCGTGCGGCCGCCGGCAAAACTTGCCTTCAGGGCGACTGCAGCGTGTTCGCTCACGGGGGCCACATAGTCGCCGATGCCGAAGGTCAGGACGGCAAACAGTGCGCCTAAGGTCGACAACAATGCCAGTGCGCGGCCCGGCCCCAGGCCGCCCGTGCGCAGGATCGTGAACTCGGAGGACTGCGCCATGCGCGCCAGCGAGTAGATCGTGCCAATCAGCACCGCGATCGGGAAGAGCTCGTAGAAATGCCCGGGCACTTCGAGCAATCCGGCCAGCAATGCATGGCCGAGCGTGTAGCCGTTCTTGCCGATGTCCTCGAGTTCATCGACGAAGTCGATGAAGTAGAACAGCGAGAGAAAAGCCAGCGCGACAAACACTACCGACGAGGCGATGTCGCGGTACAGCAGGCGGCGCACAGTCTTCATGCGCCAACCGCGCGGCGCGGCCACAGGCGCGCAACCGTGGCATGGTCGCGCCACCACAGCAGACCGAGTGCCGTCAAGAACGCGCCGCCGTGCAGGCCGATCAATGCCGTGCCCATGCCTACGCGCCCGCCGCTGACCCAGGCCTGGCTGAGATTGATCAGGTTGTAGTAGACGACGAAGGCGAGCAAGGCGAAGAGCAGGCTCCAGTTGCTGGCCCGGCGCGGGTTGCTTGCCGCCAGGCCGATGCCCAGCAACAGCAGGTTGGCCGCGCCGCACAGCAGGCCGATGCGCCAGACCAACTCGGCCTGGTTGCGCAGGGTCGGCGCACGCAGCAGCTCGATGCTGCGCATCGCCCGCGGCGGCCGCGCCTCGGCCCGGCGCGCGGCCTGTTCGCCAGCCAGCAAACGGTAGCTCTCGAAGCTCGACAGGGTCTTGTCGCCGCTGGCACTGTCGGCCTCGTTGCGCTGGCCACGCTCGAGCACCAGCCAGCGCTCGCCGTCGATACTCTCCAGGCGACCGCTGCGTGCCGACGTGACCGCTTCGCGCGTGCCGCTGTTGGACAGGATGAAGACATTGCGCGCATTCACTGCGTCGGGGCTGTCACGTTCGATGAAGAAGACCCGCTTGCCGTCCCTTGAGGTCTGGAACACGCCAGGCGCCACGCGCGAAAGATCGGAGCGCTGCTGGTAGCGGTCGCGCAGGTCCGCGCTCTGGCGGTTGCCCCAGGGCCAGACGAAGAGCACCAACACGGCCACCACCAACAGCACCGGCCAACCCATGCGCAAGACTGGGCGCACGAAGCGAGTGACCGGGATGCCGCTGGCAAACCAGACCGCCATCTCGCTGTCGCGGTACATGCGCCCGAGGGTCGTGACCACGGAGATGAACAGCGACAGCGCCAGCATGGTGGGCAGGTGGCCGAGCGCGGTGAAGCCCAGCAGCAACACGACGTCTTGCGGCGCCACTGCACCGCCCGCGGCCTGTCCGAGCGTGCGGATCAGCATCATGGTCAGGACAATGGTCAGGATGACGACCAATGTGCCGCCGAACGTGCGGGCCAAGTCTCGGCGTAACGTGGTATCGAATAACATCGGCGGATCTAAAAACCTGCGCTCATTATGGACTTCAAGACTCAACTCGCGCCCACCGCCGGCCTCTCCAAGCTGCCAGTCGACGCGCTGCTCGTGGTCGTCGTCGGCCCCTCCGTGCCGACCACGCTGGACAAGCCGCTGAACGCATTGCTGCGCGATGCGGTCAAGCAGGGCGACTTCGAAATCAAAGCCGGGCGTTGCCTGTACGTGCACCGGCCAGCGGGCGTCAAGGCGGCGCGGCTGGCGTTCGTTGCGGCGGCCGACGGTTCAGCCAAGGCGTTCAAGGCCGCGGTGGCGACAGGGCTTAGCCAGTTGAAGGCCCTGGGTGTCGCCGGCTTGGCGGTGGCCAGCACGAATGGCGAGGCGTTGACTGCAGCGCATGCCGAGGCCTTGGTGGCTGCAGCCAGTGACGCCGTCTATGTCTATCGGCATACCAAACCCAGCGCACCTGCAGCACCCAGACTCGTCAACGTGTCACTCGTTGCTGCCAAGGGGCAGCTCAAGGTACTGGCACAGGGCCTGAGCCAGGGCCGGGCTGTGGCGGCCGGAGTCGGCGTGGCCCGTGAATGCGCCAATCGACCGGGCAACCATGCCACACCGAGCCATCTGGCCAGCGAGGCCAAGAAGCTCGGCAAGCAGTTCGGCTTGAAGGTTCAGGTGTTCGACCAGAAGGCGGTTGCCAAGATCGGCATGTGCTCGTTCCTGGCCGTCGCGCAGGGGTCAGACGAGCCGCCGCGTTTCATCGTCATCGAGTACCAGGGTGCTGCCAAGGGCAAAGCCCCGCTTGTGTTGGTGGGCAAGGGCGTGACATTCGACAGCGGTGGCATCTCGCTCAAGCCGGGTGCCGAGATGGACGAGATGAAGTTCGACATGGGCGGCGCTGCCAGCGTGCTCGGCACCATGCGCGCGATCGGTGAGTTGCGGCCCAAGGTCAATGTCGTGGCCCTGATCCCGACCTGCGAGAACATGCCCGGCGGCCGCGCTGTGAAACCGGGCGACGTGGTCAAGAGCCTGTCAGGTCAGACCATCGAGATCCTCAATACCGACGCCGAGGGTCGCTTGATCCTGTGCGATGCCTTGACCTACGCCGAACGCTTCAAGCCGGCCGCAGTGATTGACATCGCCACGTTGACCGGCGCCTGCGTGATCGCCTTGGGCCACCACAACTCGGGGCTGTTCTCGAGCGACGAGACGTTGGCCAGCGAATTGCTCGCCGCCAGCCGCAGCGCACTGGACCCGGCGTGGCGCATGCCGCTCGACGAAGAGTACGACGAAGGCCTCAAAAGCAACTTTGCCGACATGGCCAACATCGCCGGCCGCGCCGGTGGCGCGATCACGGCCGCCAAGTTCCTGCAGCGCTACACCGCCAAGTACCCCTGGGCGCATCTGGACATCGCCGGCACTGCCTGGAAGAGCGGCGCCGCCAAGGGCGCCACCGGCCGCCCGGTGCCGCTGCTGACGCACTTCGTGCTTGGCCGGGCAGATTGATCCTGTTGACCGGCCGTGGTGCGCGTCGAATTCCACTCGGGCGTCGCTGACAAGCTGGGTGCGGCCTGTCGGTTCCTGCGCAAGGCGCAGGCCGCCGGCGCCAGCGTGGTGGTGTGCGGCGATCGCGCCACGCTCGACAGACTCGACGCCGCCTTGTGGACTTTCGATCCGTTGTCGTTTGTGGCCCACGCGCGCGTCAGAGGTGTTGCGCCGGCGACGGCGTTGGCGCGCACGCCGACCTGGCTGGTTGACGATCCCGCAGCCGTCGAGCAACGCGAGATCCTGCTCAATCTTGGCCCGGATATGGCCGCCGGCTGGGAGCAATTTGAGCGGGTCGTCGAAATTGTCTCTGCTGAGAGCGGCGACGCCGGCGCGGGCCGCCAGCGCTGGCGTGAGTACACCGCACGACCCGGGATCGAACTTGTGCACCACCAGCGGCGTACCGCAGCATGACTGCCGATCGCGGCGCATTGCCGACACTCACCGAAGTCATCGACGTCGAAGGCGAGCTTCCGCCGGCGGGCGCTGCGCCCGTACCGCTGCCGCCCGAGTCGCTGCCCATCGAGTTGCCATCGTCGGCAGCGGTCGATCCGGGTGACGAACTGACAGCACAGGTCTGGGATGCGCTGCGTCCGCGCATTGACGCGTTGCTCAAGGACCGCCTGCGGGAGGTCCTTGCGACGGAACTCTCATTGCTGGCCGAAGACACCGTGCACCGCGTGCGAGGAGAACTGGCCAGCGCGCTGCAGGGGCTCGTGGCCCAGGCAGTCGAGGACGTGCTGGCGCGGCGGCGCAAGCCTTGACGGTCATCGCCGAGCCGGGGTGGACCGTTAAGCCGGGGTCGGCGGCGCAGAGGGCTGTGGCCACGGTAGAGCGAAAAAAGGCGCTCCGCGCTTACCCGATGCAGCAGAGTGCTGCTTTTGGAGTATCGTCACGGCCGTTGAGAAAATACTCTCTAACTGCCTCTCAACATCCCCAACCGGAGATTTACTTCATGCGAATCAAATTGATCCCGATCGTCGCTGCAGCGGCTGCCTACATGGCGGGCGCAGCGTATGCCCAAGACATTGTCGTGAAGATTGGCCACGTCGGTCCGACCAGCGGCGCAATCGCGCACCTGGGCAAGGACAACGAGAATGGCGCCCGCATGGCCATCGACGACCTCAACGCCAAGGGCGTGACCATCGGCGGCAAGAAGGTCAAGTTCGAGCTTCTGGCTGAAGACGACGCTGGCGACCCGAAGCAGGGCACTGCTGCCGCGCAGAAGCTGGTCGACGCCAAGGTCAATGGCGTGGTCGGCCACCTGAATTCGGGCACCTCGATTCCCGCGTCGAAGATCTACAGCGACGCCGGCATCCCGCAGATCAGTCCGTCGGCAACCAACCCGAAGTTCACGCGCAACGGCTACAAGACGACTTTCCGCGTCGTGGCTGACGACGTGCACTTGGGTGGCACGCTTGGTCGGTATGCGGTCAAGGACCTCAAGGGCAAGAGCATTGCCGTCATCGACGATCGCACGGCCTACGGTCAGGGCGTGGCCGATGAGTTTGAGAAGGGTGTCAAGGGCGCCGGCGGTGCGACCGTTGCACGCGAGTTCACCAACGACAAGGCCACGGACTTCACCGCCATCCTGACCTCCATCAAGGCCAAGAAGCCCGACGTGGTCTTCTTCGGCGGCATGGACGCCGTGGCCGGCCCGATGCTGCGCCAGATGAAGCAGCTGGGTATCACCGCCAAGTTCGTTGGCGGCGACGGCATCTGCTCGAGCGAACTGCCCAAGCTGGCTGCCGGCACGATGGGCGACGGTCAAGTGGTGTGCGCTGAAGCCGGTGGCGTCGAAGGTACCTCCAAAGTCAGCCTGGACAAGTTCAAGGCCGACTTCAAGAAGAAGTACAACGCCGACGTGCAGATTTACGCACCCTACGTGTACGACGCGCTCAACGTGATGGTCGCGGCAATGGTCAAGGCCGGCTCGGCCGAACCGGCCAAGTACCTGCCGGTGCTGGCCAAGACCGACGGTTACAAGGGCGTGACCGGCACCATCGCCTTTGATAACAAGGGCGACATCAAGAACGGCGCGCTGACCTTGTTCACGTACAAGGGCGGTGCCCGCGAGCAGATCGCTGTGGTTCGCTGACCTGGCCTTTCCCTTTGAAGGCGAAAACGCCCGCGCAAGCGGGCGTTTTTCTTGGCGCATCGCTGCCTTGGTAACCATGACGCGCGGCAACCACACCGAGTTGCGCGCCCTCAAGCGAGGCAATGCCATGGCGGCAAAAGACTGCAACCATTGGCCGGTCACGTTTTCAGGAGCCCGCCATGCCGACACTTTCCACGCCCCGAATACAAGGCGCGACTGACGGTACGTCGTCAATCCGCGGCCATGGCGTTGCACCGCCACTGCCCATTCCGCGCGGCCACATCGGCCCAATCGAGCTGCCAGGCACCGGACGCATGGTCTGGTGGACAGGCCGCGTGGCCATCGGGCTGCGCCATCAGCCAACGCGCCACTTCGGTCCGATCACGCAATCCGGACAGTGGATTCAGAGCCTGCTGCTGGACCGCGAAGCAGACGCACTGATAGCCGCGTGAGCGCTTGGCGGAGGGAGCGGGATTCGAACCCGCGGGGGGCTATTAACCCCCACACGCTTTCCAGGCGTGCGACTTAAACCGCTCATCCATCCCTCCGGACAGAAGGCCTGAATTTTAGCTGACGGTGCTCAGCGCATTCGCCTTCAGCAACTCGAGTGAGACGAACGCCAGGGCGCGCTCGTGCGTGCACTCCAGGACCACCGGGGGCGCGTGCCCAGCGGCCAGCGCGTGGCGCCAGCGCAAGGCGCAGACGCACCAGCGGTCGCCCGGCTGCAGGCCGCGAAAGCGCTGCTCGGGGCGTGCAGTGATCAAGTCGTTGCCGAGCTCCATCTGCTGATTCAAAAAGCCCACCGTCAGTTTCGCGCAGATCACGTGGCTGCCGGGGTCGTGGTCGTCGACGTGGCAACAACCGTCGCGATAGAACCCGGTCAGCGGATCAAAAGAGCATGGCACGAGTGCAGTGCCCAGCACATTGCGCGCAAGCTGGCTCACTTGACGCCGGTAGGCTGGCCTTTGCCGATGATGGCCATGGCCGTGGCGATCAGGCCCGCCACCTCGGTCATGTTGCCGGGCACGATCATGGTGTTGTTCTTCTGCGCCAACTGGCTGTAGGCCTCGACCGCCTTCTCGGCGACCTTCAACTGCACCGCCTGCTCGCCCCCGGGCTCGCGGATCGCCGCGGCGACCTGGCGAATCGCGCTGGCGGTGGCCTCGGCCACCGCGACGATCGCGGCAGCCTCGCCCTGCGCGGTGTTGATCTCGGCTTGCTTCTCGCCTTCGGAGCGGGCGATGAAGGCTTCGCGCTCGCCGGTGGCGATGTTGATCTGTTCCTGGCGCCGGCCCTCGGACGCCGCGATCAGCGCGCGCTTCTCGCGTTCTGCCGTGATCTGGGCCTGCATCGCGTGCAGGATCGCCGCCGGCGGCGTCAGGTCCTTGATCTCGTAGCGCAGCACCTTCACGCCCCAGTTCTGCGCCGCTTCGTCCAGCGCATGAACCACCGCGGTGTTGATCGAGGTGCGCTCCTCGAAGGTCTTGTCGAGTTCCATCTTGCCGATCACGCTGCGCAGGGTGGTCTGCGCCAGCTGCGTGATGGCGACGATGTAGTTCGAGGCGCCGTAGCTGGCGCGCATCGGGTCCGTGACCTGGAAGTACAGGATGCCGTCGACCGTGAGCTGGGTGTTGTCCTTGGTGATGCAGACCTGGCTCGGCACGTCCAGGGGAATCTCCTTCAGCGAATGCCGGTAGGCCACGCGGTCGATGAAGGGCACCAGGATGTTCAGCCCCGGCGTCAGCGAGCCATGGTACTTGCCCAGCCGCTCGACGACCCAGGCGTTCTGCTGCGGCACCACCTTGAGCGAGCGCACGACGAAGATCGCGGCGATGACCAGGATGATGATGAAGACGTATTCCATGAGGGGTTCCTTTGGGGGTTCAGTTGGACTGTGGGCTGCGCCGGACCAGCAGGCGGTTGCCGTCGAGCGCGTGGATCACATGGGCGCCTGGCTGCGGCGTGCCGCTGCCCGCGTAGCGCACCGCCCAACTGGCGCCACGGTAGCTGACCTGGGCGGCGCCGTCGGCGTCCCACGCGCTCACGTGCACCGTCTCGCCGATGTCCAGGTTGACATCGCGGTTCTGGCCCACCGGTGTGCCGGCGGGGCGGCCGGCGCGCTTGAGGCGCCAGGCAACGACGGCACCGCCGCCGATCAATGCGGCGGCCAGTAGCTGGCCATTGAAGGCGATGCCGAGGTGCGCCGCCAGGGCGGCGGCCACGGCGCCGACGGCCAGCATCAGCAGGTAGAAGGTACCCGTGGCCAGCTCGGCCGCAACCAGCACGCCGGCGACGATCCACCAATTCGTGGCTTGACTCCAGTCCATCTGTGTCTCCTGTGGCGGGCGCCAGTGTAGCCACTGGCGCGTTGGCCCGCATGGCGCCGCCGGTGTCGTCCTGCCAGGGGGCAAGGACGCACCCGGGGCGGCCCAGCGCGCGCGCCCTACACTGCGCGCTCTCTGATGCCACCCGCCGGGGCCCGACGATGCAGCGCTTCAACTTTCCAATCGTCATCATCGACGAAGACTACCGCTCCGAGAACAGCTCCGGGCTGGGCATCCGCGCGCTGGCGCAGGCCATCGAGAAGGAGGGCTTCGAGGTCATCGGCACCACCAGTTACGGCGACCTGAGTTCCTTCGCCCAACAGCAGAGCCGCGCTTCGGCCTTCATCCTGTCGATCGACGACGAGGAATTCACTCCCGGCCCCGAGCTCGACCCCGCGGTCTTGAACCTGCGCAAGTTCATCCAGGAGATCCGTTTCAAGAACGCCGACATACCGATCTACCTGTATGGCGAGACGCGCACTTCAGAACACATCCCCAACGACATCCTGCGCGAACTGCACGGCTTCATCCACATGTTCGAGGACACACCGGAGTTCGTGGCCCGGCACATCATCCGCGAGGCCAAGAGTTACCTCGACGGGCTGGCGCCGCCGTTCTTCAAGGCCTTGATGCACTACGCCCAGGACGGCTCCTACTCTTGGCACTGCCCCGGACACTCGGGCGGCGTGGCGTTCCTGAAGAGCCCGGTCGGCCAGATGTTCCACCAGTTCTTCGGCGAGAACATGCTGCGTGCCGATGTCTGCAACTCAGTGGAAGAGCTCGGCCAGCTGCTCGACCACACCGGCCCGATCGCGCAGAGCGAGAAGAACGCGGCGCGAATCTTCAACGCCGACCACTGCTTCTTCGTCACCAACGGCACCAGCACCAGCAACAAGATGGTCTGGCACCACACGGTGGCGCCGGGCGACGTGGTGGTGGTCGACCGCAACTGCCACAAGTCGATCCTGCACGCGATCATCATGACCGGCGCGGTGCCGGTGTTCCTGACGCCCACGCGCAACCACTTCGGCATCATCGGGCCGATCCCCGAGAGCGAGTTCTCGCCCGAAGCGATCCGCAGGAAGATTGCGGACAACCCCTTGCTGGCCGGCGTCGACGCCAGCACGGTCAAGCCGCGCATCCTGACGCTCACCCAGAGCACCTACGACGGCGTGCTCTACAACACCGAGACGATCAAGAAAAAGCTCGACGGCTGGATCGACACCTTGCACTTCGACGAAGCCTGGCTGCCGCACGCGGCATTCCACTCCTTCTATGCCGAGTACCACGCGATGAGCAAGTACGGCCCGCGGCCCAAGGACGCGCTGGTCTACGCCACGCAGAGCACGCACAAGCTGCTGGCGGGCCTCTCCCAGGCCTCGCAGGTGCTGGTCCAGGACTCGCAGAACAACAAGCTCGACAGGCATCTGTTCAACGAGGCGTACCTGATGCATACGTCGACCTCGCCACAGTACGCCATCATCGCCTCGTGCGATGTCGCGGCGGCGATGATGGAGCCACCCGGTGGTACGGCACTGGTCGAGGAGAGCATCCGCGAGGCACTCGATTTCCGCCGCGCGATGCGCAAGGTCGACAAGGAATTCGGCAAGGACTGGTGGTTCAAGGTTTGGGGCCCGGAGAAGCTGGCCAGCCAGGGCATCGGCAGCCGCGACGGCTGGGTCCTGAACGCCAACGAGAAGTGGCATGGCTTCGGTGACCTGGCGCCGGGCTTCAACATGCTCGACCCGATCAAGAGCACGATCATCACGCCGGGGCTCGACGTCAGCGGCAAGTTCGCCAAGACCGGCATCCCGGCCTCGATCGTCACCAAGTTCCTGGCCGAGCATGGGATCGTGGTCGAGAAGACCGGGCTGTACTCGTTCTTCATCATGTTCACGATCGGCATCACCAAGGGCCGCTGGAACACGCTGCTGACGGCGCTGCAGCAGTTCAAGGACGACCACGACAAGAACGCGCCGCTGTGGCGCATCCTGCCCGAGTTCTGCGCGGCGCACCCGATGTACGAACGCCTGGGTCTGCGCGACTTGGGCCAGAGCATCCACGAGATGTATGCCAAGGGCGACATTGCGCGGCTCGTGACCGACATGTACCTGTCCGACCTGCACACGGCCATGAAGCCGGCCGACGCCTACGCCCGGATCGCGCACCGCGACACCGAGCGGGTGGACATCGACAAGCTCGAAGGCCGCATCACCACGTCGCTGCTGACTCCGTACCCGCCGGGCATCCCGTTGTTGATCCCGGGCGAGCGCTTCAACAAGAAGATCGTCGACTACCTGCGCTTCACCCGCGAGTTCAACCAACGCTTCCCGGGCTTTGACACCGACGTGCATGGTCTGGTCGAAGACGAGAGCCCCGGCCCGGACGGCACAAAGCGCTACTACGTCGACTGCGTCAAGGGTTGATGCCAGTTGTGGCCTAATTCAGACTTCGCCTTACCTTTATCAAGCACAGACATCACCATGGCCAACAAGATCAAGACCGAAGCCGATCGCAAGGCCACCCCGCGCCCTGCCGCGCCACCCGGCGTGGCGTTTACGGTCGCGCGCGGCCAAAAGGTCAGTCTCGAGCGCGGTGCGCACACGCGCAGCAAGAAGAACCCAGGCAAGCGCCCCAAGAAGGGCGGCTGAACCCGCGGCGCGCCACGCGCCGTCTGTTTCTGCAGCAATGTGCTGAGAGTCTCTGAGCTGCGGCTGCCGCTGGATCATGCCGAGGACGCATTGCGCGCGGCCATCGTGGCGCGGCTGGGTGTCCACGATGCGGGGCTTGCGGCCTATAGCGTCGTCAAGCGGGCCTACGACGCGCGCAAGAAGACGGCCATACAGCTGATCTACACCGTCGACTGCCAGTTGATCGACGGTGCGTCCGTGCTCGCCCGGTTTGCGAGCGACGCCCACGTACGGCCAGCGCCGGACACCCGCTACCGCTCTGTCGGTCACGCCCCTGCCGACTTCCTTGAGCGGGGCGCGTTGCGCCCCGTCGTCGTTGGTTTTGGCCCTTGTGGGCTGTTTGCCGCGCTCATCCTCGCGCAGATGGGCCTCAAGCCCATCGTGCTCGAACGCGGCAAGGCCGTGCGCGAGCGCACGCACGACACCTGGGCCCTGTGGCGCAAGGGCGTCCTCGATCCGGAGTCGAACGTGCAGTTCGGCGAGGGCGGGGCGGGCACCTTCTCGGACGGCAAGCTGTGGAGCCAGATCAGCGATCCGCGGCACCTCACGCGAAAGGTGCTCACCGAATTCGTCAAGGCCGGGGCGCCCGAAGAGATCCTGTTTGTCAGCAAGCCGCACATCGGCACCTTCCGGCTGGTCGGCGTAGTCGAGAAGATGCGGGCCGAGATCGAGATGCTGGGTGGCGAGATCCGGTTTCAGCAGCGCTTGACCGACGTACTTATCGAAGGCGGCGCCATTCGTGGCGTCACACTGGCATCGGGCGAGCAGTTGCGCGCCGACCATGTCGTTCTCGCGCTCGGCCACAGCGCGCGCGACACCTTCGAGATGCTGCTCCGCCGCGGCGTGTCCATGCAGGCCAAGCCGTTCTCGATCGGCTACCGCATCGAGCACCCGCAGGGCCTGATCGATCGGGCGCGATTCGGCCCTGCGGCGGGCAATCCGATCCTCGGTGCCGCCGACTACAAGCTGGTGCACCACGCCAGCAATGGTCGCTCGGTTTACAGCTTTTGCATGTGTCCCGGCGGCACGGTGGTCGCGGCCACTTCCGAGGCCGGACGCGTGGTCACCAACGGCATGAGCCAGTACTCGCGCAACGAGCGCAATGCCAACGCCGGCTTGGTGGTCGGCATCACACCCCAGGACTACCGTCAGGACGGCCGGGCCGAGGGCGCGGTGAGCCCGCTGGACGGCATGGTCTTCCAGCGCCTGTGGGAGTCACGTGCCTATGCCCTGGGCGGCGGTGGCTACGTGGCGCCCGGCCAACTGGTCGGCGACTTCATCAAGGGCCAGGCCAGCAGCGTGCTGGGTAACGTGCTTCCGTCCTACACCCCGGGCGTGCGGATGACCGACTTGGCAGACGCCGGCCGGCCTAGCCTGCCCGCTTACGCCATCGACGCGATCCGCGAGGCGCTGCCGGCATTCGAGCGCCAGATCAAGGGCTTCGCGATGACCGATGCCGTGCTCACTGGCGTGGAAACGCGGACCTCGTCGCCGCTGCGCATCACCCGCGCGAAGGATTTACAGAGCGTGAACGTGAAGGGGCTGTACCCGGCCGGCGAGGGGGCTGGCTATGCCGGCGGGATCATGTCGGCTGGCGTCGATGGCATCGAGGTGGCCGAGGCGCTGGGAGCCGCAATCCTGCTCAACCCGCCTCGACTTGCGTCCCCATCACCTGGCTAAAGCCACCGTCGACATAGGTGATCTCGGCGCTGATGCCGGCGGCCAGGTCCGACAGCAGGAAGGCAGCCGCGTTGCCGACATCGTCGATGGTCACGTTGCGGCGGATCGGCGCGGTCGCCGCAAATTGCGCCTGCAGCTTACCGAAGTCCTTGATGCCCGAAGCGGCCAAGGTCCTGATCGGGCCGGCGGAGATGCCGTTGACGCGCACACCGCGTGCGCCCAGGCTCTGCGCCAGGAAGCGCACGCTGGACTCCAGCGATGCCTTGGCCAGGCCCATCAGGTTGTAGTTGGGCACGTAGCGCACGGCGCCTAGGTAGCTCAGCGTCAGCAGCGCTGAGCCCGGGCGCAGGCGGGGCAGGGCGGCCTTGGCCATCGCCGGGAAGCTGTAGGCGGAGATGTCGTGCGCAATGCGGAAGTTCTCGCGCGTGAAGCCATCGAGGAAATCGCCGGCAATCGCCTCGCGCGGTGCAAAGGCGATGGCGTGGACAAAGCCGTCGAATTGATCCCAGACCTCTCCCATCTGGCCGAACAGGCGCTCGATCTGCGCGTCATCGGCAACGTCACAGTCGTAGGTCTGTGAGGAGCCGAACTCGGCCGCAAACTCGGCGATGCGCTCTTTGAAACGCTCACCCTGGTAGCTGAAGGCCAGCTCGGCTCCCTCGCGGCGGCAGGCGCGGGCAATGCCATAGGCGATGGAGCGGTTGTTCAGGACTCCGGTGATCAGAAGTCGCTTGCCGGCAAGAAAGCCCATGGAATGCTCCGGGGGGAAGAGAAATGGAAGGCGGCAATTCTGGCACGCAGCCATGCGGGCTTGTTGCCGGTACGGCCCTTGCAGAGTACAATCCCGGTTTCGCTGAAAACCCCTATGGGCGGATTCTTCCAGCCCATTTTTTTTGCTTGATCGCTTTCTTTCGTCACGCACAACGCGCATGAATTGGCAGGACGCCACCCAACGCACCGTTACCGGGCTCGGTTATGAGCTCGTCGGCCTCGATCGCTCGGGGGGCGGGCTGCTGCGCGTGTTTATCGACCGGGTACCCGGCAGCGTGTACCCGGCCGGTGAGTCTGAGTTCGTGACAGTCGACGATTGCGAGGCCGTGACGCGCCAGTTGCAGTATGTGCTCGAAGTCGAGCGATGCAATTACACGCGCCTGGAAGTGTCCTCACCCGGCCTGGATCGGCCGCTTCACCGCGAGGCTGACTACCTGCGCTTCGTGGGCTCGACGATTGCGCTGACGCTCAAGCTGCCGCTGGCAGGGCGCAAGAAGTTCGAGGGCGCGCTGGTGGCGCGCGAAGGCGGCTGGAGCCTGGAGATGGCGCCCAAGGCCAAAGGTCAGGAAGCCAAAGCACTCGATTTTGTGTTGGACGAGGTGCGCGAAGCGCAGCTCGTGCCAGTGGTTGATTTCAAGGGCAAGGCCAAGGCACAGGCTCGCAAGGTTGCCGATGCGGCACCGGCGCAGACCGTGACTTCGCACGACGGAGAGTGAGAGAAGAATGAACCGCGAAATGTTGATGCTGGTCGATGCAATCTCGCGCGAGAAGAGCGTCGAGCGCGAAGTCGTGTTCGGCGCTGTCGAGGCCGCACTGGCTTCGGCAACCAAGAAGCTGCAGGGCGGCGAGGTCGATATTCGCGTGGCCGTCGATCGCGAGACCGGTGACTACGAAACCTTTCGCCGCTGGCACGTGGTGGCCAACGAGGCCGGGCTGCAGATTCCGGACGCAGAGACGCTGCTGTTCGAAGCCCAGGAGCAGATCCCAGACATTGAGGTCGACGACCACATCGAAGAGCCGATCGAGTCCCTGACCATCGGCCGCATTGGCGCGCAGGCGGCCAAGCAGGTGATCCTGCAGAAAATCCGCGATGCCGAGCGCGAGCAGTTGCTCAATGACTTCATGTCGCGTGGCGAAAGGGTCATGGTCGGTACGGTCAAGCGCCTGGACAAGGGCGACATCATTGTCGAGAGCGGCCGGGTTGAGGGCCGCCTCAAGCGCAGCGAGATGATTCCGAAGGAAAACCTGCGCTCGGGTGACCGCGTGCGGGCCTTCATTGGCGGCATCGACGACACGATTCGCGGGCCGCAGATCATGCTCTCGCGCTCGGCGCCGGGATTCATGATCGAATTGTTCGCGCAGGAGGTGCCGGAGATTGAGCAGGGCCTGCTCGAAATCAAGAGTTGCGCCCGCGACCCCGGTTCGCGCGCCAAGATCGCGGTGGTCTCCTACGACAAGCGCGTCGATCCGATCGGCACCTGTGTCGGTGTGCGCGGCTCGCGCGTCACAGCCGTGACGAACGAGCTGGCGGGCGAGCGGGTGGACATCGTGCTCTGGTCCGAGGATCCGGCGCAGTTCGTGATCGGCGCGCTGGCGCCGGCCAACGTGCAGTCGATCGTTGTTGACGAAGAGCGCCATGCAATGGACGTGGTCGTCGACGAAGAAAACCTGGCGATTGCCATTGGCCGCGGCGGCCAGAACGTGCGTCTGGCGTCGGACCTCACCGGCTGGCGCATCAACATCATGACCGCCGAGGAGTCCTCCGCCAAGCATGCCGTGGAGTCCGACTCGGTGCGCAAGCTGTTCATCGACAAGCTCGACGTCGATGCCGAGGTTGCCGACATCCTTATCGCCGAGGGCTTCACCAGCCTCGAAGAAGTGGCCTATGTGCCGATGCAGGAAATGCTCGAGATCGAGAGCTTCGACGAGGACACCGTCAACGAGTTGCGCACGCGCGCCAAGGATGCCCTGTTGACGATGGAGATCGCCAAGGAAGAAAGTGTCGAAGAGGTGTCGCAGGATCTGCGTGACCTCGAGGGCCTTACGCCGGAGCTGATCTCCAAGCTGGCCGAGGGCGGCATCCAGACCCGCGACGATCTGGCCGATCTGGCAGTCGACGAGCTGACAGAAATGACCGGCATCGAGGACGAGCCGGCCAAGGCCTTGATCATGCAAGCCCGTGCCCATTGGTTTAACGATTGATCGCTCTGCACACGACTATTCATAGCGCGCCTCACGCCCACCAAGGATTCCCACAATGGCTGTGACCACCGTCGCACAACTTGCTTCCGAGCTGAACCGCCCGGCCGCCTCGCTGCTCGACCAGCTGCAATCCGCCGGTCTGTCAAAGCTGTCCGTCGACGATGCGCTGACTGACGCCGACAAGGCGCGTCTGCTCGAGCACCTGCGCTCAAGCCATGGCGTTGTGGCCAGTGGCGAGCGCAAGAAGATCAGCATTACGCGCAAGAGCACGAGCGAGATCAAGCAAGCCGATGCATCAGGCAAGGCGCGCACGATTCAGGTCGAAGTCCGCAAGAAGCGCACCTTCGTCAAGCGCGACGAGGCGCCCAGCGTGGACGAGCCCGCGGTGCCCGCAGCCCCGCTGATCGACGAGGCTGAACTGGAGCGCCGCGCCGAAGAGGCCCGCCGTCATGCCGAGTTGTTGCGCCGCCAGGAGGAAGACCTGGCCGAGAAACAGCGGCTGCGCGAAGAGCAGGAACAGCGCGAGCGCGATGCTGCCGAAGCGCGCGCTCAGGCCGCGGTCGACAAGGCGACCAGCGAGATGGCTGCCGGTACGCCGTCAGCGCAGCCGGTACCTGTCGCTGCGGTGGCCGTGGCCGCGGCCGAGCCGGCCAAGCCGGCGCTGCGCGTGGTCAAGGCAGTCGACACCGGGGCGGCGGAGAAGCAACGCCTGGCTGATCTCGAGCGTCGCCGCAAGGTTGCCGAGACCGAGGCCGCTGCAATCCGCGCCATGATGAACGCGCCCAAGCGAGTCATGGTGGCCAAGGCGCCCGAGGCGGCCAAGCCGGTGGTAGATCCTGCCGGCATCAAGGGCACGATCCACAGGCCTGCAGCCCGACCGGGGACGCCTGGCACCACGGCGGGAGTCGCCAAGCCCGGCGACAAGAAGTCGGTCAAATCCGAAAAACTGTCGTCGAGTTGGGCTGACGACGCAGCCAAGAAGCGCGCGCTGAAGACCCGCGGCGATACCGGTGGTTCGCGCCCTGGCTGGCGCGCCCCCAAGGGCGGTCGCGGCCGCGGCGACCGGGGCGACAGCGGCCCTTCGACATTCGTGGCCCCCACCGAGGCGGTGGTCCAGGAAGTGCATGTGCCCGAAACGATCACAGTGGCCGACCTGGCGCATAAGATGAGCGTCAAGGCCAGCGAAGTGGTCAAGCAACTGATGAAGCTGGGTCAGATGGTCACGATCAACCAGTCGCTCGACCAAGAGACTGCAATGATCCTGGTCGAGGAAATGGGCCACAAGGCCTTCGCCGCCAAGCTCGACGACCCCGAGGCGTTCACCGAGGAAGAAGAAGCCGCATCCACCGCCGAACAGCTGCCCCGCGCACCGGTCGTCACGGTGATGGGTCACGTTGACCATGGCAAGACCTCGCTGCTGGACTACATCCGCAGCAAGCGGGTGGCCGCGGGCGAGGCCGGTGGCATCACGCAGCATATCGGCGCCTATCACGTCGAGACACCGCGCGGCATGATCACCTTCCTCGACACCCCGGGCCACGCTGCCTTCACGGCGATGCGTGCCCGTGGCGCCAAGGCCACCGACATCGTGATCCTGGTCGTGGCGGCCGATGACGGCGTGATGCCGCAGACCAAGGAAGCCATCAGCCACGCCAAGGCCGCGGGGGTGCCGATCGTCGTGGCCATCAACAAGATCGACAAGCCGGACGCCAATCTCGAGCGTGTGAAGAGCGAACTGGTGGCCGAGCAGGTTGTGCCGGAGGAATTCGGCGGCGACGCGCCGTTCGTGGCGGTGTCGGCCAAGACCGGCCAAGGCATCGATACGCTGCTGGAGCAGGTGCTGCTGCAGGCCGAAGTGCTCGAGTTGCGCGCACCGCTGGAATCCATGGCCAAGGGGCTGGTGGTTGAGGCTCAGCTCGACAAGGGTCGCGGCCCGGTGGCCACCATGCTCGTGCTGTCGGGCACCTTGAAGCGCGGCGACGTCGTGCTGGCGGGATCGAGCTATGGCCGCGTGCGCGCCATGCTCGATGAGGACGGCAAGGCCATTACCGAAGCCGGCCCCTCGATTCCGGTCGAGATCCAGGGCCTGACCGAAGTGCCGCAGGCGGGAGACGAGTTCATGGTCATGTCCGACGAGCGCCGGGCGCGCGAGATCGCGACCTTCCGCCAAGGCAAGTACCGCGACGTCAAGTTGGCCAAGCGGCAGGCGGCCAAGCTCGAGAACGTGTTCGAGAACATCGGACAGGGCGCGGCGCAGACACTGTCGCTGATCATCAAGGCCGACGTGCAGGGCTCGCAGGAAGCGCTGGCCCAATCGCTGGTCAAGCTGTCGACCGACGAGGTCAAGGTGCAAGTGGTGCATGCCGCCGTTGGCGGCATCAGCGAGAGCGACATCAACCTGGCGATCGCCTCTAAGGCGGTGATCATCGGCTTCAACGTGCGCGCCGATGCCGGCGCGCGCAAGCTGGGCGAGAACAGCGGCGTGGACATCCGCTACTACAACATCATCTACGACGCGGTCGACGAGATGAAGGCGGCCATGACCGGCATGCTGGCGCCCGAGCAGAAGGAAGAGGTCATCGGCACGGCCGAGATCCGCACCGTCTTCGTGGCCAGCAAGATCGGCACCGTGGCTGGTTGCATGGTCACTGCGGGCCATGTCACGCGCAATGCACGCTTCCGCCTGCTGCGCGACAACGTGGTTGTCTATACGGGAGAGCTCGAGTCCCTGAAACGCGTGAAGGACGATGTGCGCGACGTCAAGGAAGGCTTCGAGTGCGGTATCAAGCTGAAGAACTACAACGACATCGTTGCCGGCGACCAGCTCGAGTTCTTCGAAGTCAAGGAAGTCGCGCGCACTTTGTAGTGCGGAGTTCGTCTCACCTGAGCCAACCCCGCCCACTGCAAAGTCGGCGGGGTTTGTTTTTACGCTGCCCCAAGGACTCGGTAGGCCGAGTCCACCCCCCCCGAGGGGATCAAGGAGTCTCGGGAGAGGCCCGCCGATTCCTTGGAGACCCCATGTCACGCCACAAGAAAGCCATCCCCAACCGCAGCTTCCGTGTTGCCGACCAGATCCAGCGCGATGTGGCCGGATTGGTGCGCGAGCTTAAGGACCCGCGCATCGGCATGGTCACCATCACCGGCGTCGATGTGACGCCAGACTACGCCCATGCCACCGTGCGTTTTTCGCTGCTGGTGGGCGACACGGCCGAGTGCGAGGCCGCGCTCAACGAAGCGGCGGGTTTCGTGCGCAACGGCCTCTTCAAGCGACTGCAGATTCACACCGTGCCGACGCTGCACTTCCAGTTCGATCGCACCACCGAGCGTGCGGCCGAGTTGTCGGAACTGATTCAGCGCGCCAACGCCACACGGGCACTGGACGACTGATGAATCTTGCGCGCCCACGCATCGCTCGCAGAGCCGTTCACGGTGTGCTGCTGCTCGACAAGCCGCTCGGCCTGTCGAGCAACGATGCGTTGCAGAAGGCCAAGCGACTGTTGCGAGCCGAGAAGGCCGGACACACCGGCACGCTTGACCCTCTGGCGTCGGGTTTGTTGCCGCTGTGCTTTGGCGCCGCCACCAAGTTTTCCCAAACCAGCCTTGACGCCGACAAGCGCTACACCGCGACGCTGACGCTGGGTCAAACAACAACCACGGCGGATCTCGAGGGCTCGCTGGTGCACGAGCGTCCGGTGAGCGTCACGCGAGCCTACATCGAGGCCGCCTGCCGGCGTTTTACCGGCCCGCTTCAGCAGCGCCCGCCGATGCACTCGGCACTGAAGCATGAAGGCAGGGCGCTGTACGAATACGCACGCCAAGGTATCGAGGTCGAACGTGCACCGCGCAGCATCGTCATCCACCGGATTGACATCCTCGACTGGCAGGCGGCGACGCTGGTCCTGGATATCGTTTGCAGCAAGGGCACCTACATCCGGACCTTGGCAGCAGAGGTCGGCGAAGCGCTCGGTTGTGGCGCGCACCTGGCCGCGTTGCGACGCACCGGCAGCGGGTCGCTCGACATTGCCCACGCCATCACGCTCGATCAACTCGCCGCCCTGGACGAGCCCGCGCGCGATGCCCGGTTGCTGCCGCCCGACGTTCTGCTTGCCGATTGGACTGCCTTATGCCTGGCCGCTGACGACGCTGGCCGCTTCCTGACCGGCCTGCGCCGGCGTGTCGACGCGCCCGATTGCGCGCGAGTTCGCGTCTATGGCCCCGAGCCCAAGGCGTTGCTCGGCGCCGCCCACATCGTCGCCGGTGAACTGATTCCCGACCGTCTTCTGAGCCCTGCCGAATTGCAGGGTCTGCTGGATTCCTGAAAGTAAACCATGACCCGACCCATTCGCAACATCGCCATCATCGCCCACGTCGACCACGGCAAGACCACGCTCGTCGACCAGCTGCTGCGCCAGAGCGGCACCTTCCGTGAAAACGAAAAGGTTGCCGAGCGCGTGATGGACAGCAACGACCTCGAGCGCGAGCGCGGCATCACCATCCTGGCCAAGAACTGCGCGATCGAGTGGAAAGGCACCCACATCAATATCGTCGACACGCCCGGGCACGCCGACTTCGGCGGTGAGGTTGAGCGCGTGCTGTCGATGGTCGACAGCGTGCTGCTGCTGGTCGACGCCGTCGAAGGCCCGATGCCGCAGACCCGCTTCGTCACCAAGAAGGCGCTGGCGCTGGGATTGAAGCCAATCGTCGTCGTCAACAAGGTCGACCGCCCCGGCGCGCGGCCCGACTACGTCATCAACGCCACCTTCGACCTGTTCGACAAGTTGCACGCCACGGAAGAACAGCTCGACTTCCCGGTCATCTACGCCTCGGGCCTGAACGGCTGGGCGACGATGGAGGCGGGCGTCGTCGGCACCGACCTGGCCCCCATGTTCGACGCCATGCTGCAGTACGTGCCGGCGCACGAGGGCTCGCCCGACGCGCCGCTGCAACTGCAGATCTGCTCGATCGACTACTCGACCTACGTCGGGCGCATCGGCATCGGCCGCATCAACCAGGGCACCTTGAAACCGATGCAGGACGTGGCCCTGTACAGCGGCCCCGACAGCGCGCCGATCAAGGCCAGAGTCAACCAGGTGCTGGTCTTCGAGGGCCTGGAACGCAAGCCGACTGATGCCGCCGGCCCGGGCGACATCGTGCTCATCAACGGCATCGAAGGCATCGGCATCGGCGTCACGCTGACCGACCTCGAAAACCCGCTGCCGCTGCCGATGCTGACTATCGACGAGCCGACGCTGACGATGAATTTCTGCGTCAACAACTCGCCGCTGGCCGGCCGCGAAGGCAAGTTCGTCACCAGCCGCCAGCTGCGTGATCGCCTCGAGCGCGAACTGCAAAGCAACGTTGCGCTGCGCTTCAAGGACACCGACGAAGACGGTATTTACGAGGTGTCTGGCCGCGGCGAGCTGCACCTGACGATCCTGCTCGAGACGATGCGCCGCGAGGGCTTCGAGTTGGCGGTGAGCAAGCCGCGGGTGGTGTTCCATGAAGTCGATGGCGAAAAACATGAGCCGATCGAACTCGTGACCGCCGACGTCGAAGACAGCCACCAGGGCGCCATCATGCAGGCGCTGGGCGAACGCAAGGCCGAGCTGGTGAACATGGAGTCCGACGGCATGGGCCGCGTACGCCTCGAGTACCGCATCCCGGCGCGCGGCCTGATCGGCTTCTCCAACGAATTCATGAACCTGACGCGCGGCACCGGCCTCATCAGCAACATCTTCGACGGCTACGAGGCCTTCAAAGGCGACATCGCCGGGCGCAAGAACGGCGTGCTGATCAGCCAGGACAACGGCGAGATCGTGACCTACGCCTTGGGCAAGCTCGACGACCGAGGCCGCATGTTCGTGCGCGCCGGCGATCCGGTCTACGAAGGCATGCTGGTCGGCATCCACAACCGCGACAACGACCTGGTGGTGAATGCCGTGCGCGCCAAGCAGCTGACCAACTTCCGCGTCAGCGGCAAGGAGGACACGATCAAGATCACGCCGGCGATCGACTTGACGCTCGAGTATGCGGTCGAGTTCATCGAAGACGATGAGCTGGTCGAGATCACGCCGAAGAGCATTCGCCTTCGCAAACGGTTCCTGAAGGAGCACGATCGGAAACGCGCTTCGCGTGAGGCAGCTTGACGCTCGCCGTTTGCGAAGGCGAATGCGCTTCGGCTTCGCCGTTCACTGTGCACCCCCCGCCTTGCCGGCCGCGCCCTCGCAGAGCTCGGGCTCCTCGCGCCGTCCAACAGTCCTCAGGACTGTTGGAGCCGTGGCGCTCGGCCCCCCGCCGAGCGGGGGGTGCTGTCCTGAATGACACCCGGGTCGCTGCGCGACCGTCTGAAATGCAATGACGCACCGAAGGGCTGTGGCCCTGATGATTCTCTGCACCCTGCTGTGGAGCATCGCCGGTGTGGTCACGCGCCAGCTCGACGCAGCGCGCAGCTTCGAGGTCACGTTTTGGCGCAGTCTGTTCAATGCGGCAGCCCTGCTGGTTGCGCTGCGGCTGATGCGCGGCGCGGCGCTGTGGGGCGAGATCCGGCGCGGCGGCGCGGCGTTGTGGTTCTCCGGCTTGTGCTGGGGCGTGATGTTCACCAACTTCATGGTCGCGATCACGCTGACCACGGTGGCCACGGTGCTGGTCACGATGGCGATCGGACCCTTGGTCACCGCGATCTTTTCACGGGTGTTCTTGAACCACCGACTGCCCGCCCGAACCTGGGCCGCGATCGGCCTGGCCGGTATCGGAATCGCCTGGATGTTCGGGCGCCACGCGATGGCCGGCGGTGCGTCGTTGACCGGGGCCTTGGTTGCCCTCGGAGTTCCACTGGCCGCCGCCGCCAACTGGACGCTGCTCCAACACCTGCACCAGCGTCACGCCGCCGACCCCAGCGTCAAGGAGCCGCAGATGCTGCCGGCCGTGTTGCTGGGCGCACTGATGTCAGCCGCGGTCACCTTGCCGCTCGCGCTGCCGTTCTCGGCCACGCCGCATGACCTGAGCTGGCTGGCCCTGCTCGGCGTCGTGCAACTCGCCATCCCCTGTCTGATCGTCGTGCGCCTGACCCGCGTGTTACCGGCGCCCGAGATTGCACTGCTCGGCTTGCTGGAGGTCATCTTCGGCGTGCTGCTGGCCTGGGTTGGTGCCGACGAGGTGCCGCGCACGGCCACGCTCGCCGGCGGCGCGCTGGTCCTGGCGGCGCTGGTTGGCAACGAAGGCTGGGCCTTGCGCCAACGACGCGCGGCCCTAGGGTGATCACCGGGTCGGCGCACGCGCAGCCCGCCTAGGATTGGCCGCATGAAGCGACTCTCTGGTCTGGACGCCACCTTCCTGTTCCTGGAGACCCCCGAGATGCCCATGCATGTGGGCGCGTTGCACGTGTTCGAGCTGCCGGCCGGCGTTCGCGGTCGCTTCGTCAACGCCCTGCGCAAGCACATGGCCGAGCGGCTGCCGCTGGCGCCCGCGCTGCGCCGGCGTGCGCTGCAGATGCCGCTGAACATGGCCAATCCGGTCTGGATCGACGCCGTGCCCGACCTCAGGCAGCACATCGTCGAGGTCAAGCTGCCCAGACTGCCGGCCAAGGCACGGGGCGCCGGCGACGAGATGGCGCGACTCGAGGCATTGGTCGGCCAATTGCACCCCCGGCTGCTCGACCGCAGCCTGCCGCTGTGGAAGTTCCATGTCATCGAAGGCCTGTCGCCGGGTGAGGGCGGCGCAAAGCGCGTCGCGATGTACACCCAGCTGCACCATGCCGCAGTCGACGGCCAGGCCGCGGTCGCGCTGGCCAACGCGATCCTCGACTTGAGCCCGCGGCCACCGCCGCTGGCGCTGCGCGGCTCCGGTCGCGTCAAGCGGTTCGAGCTGGGCCTGGTGGAGATGATTTCCGGCGCCATCGGCAGCGAAGTGCAGCAAATCACGCAACTCATCCGCGCCTTGCCCGGTGCAGTCGGCTCGCTGTCGTCGGCCGCAACCCAGCTGGCCGCGCGCAGCCAGATCGTCACCGGCAAAAAGCGCGCTGGCAGCCTGGGCCTGGCGCCGCGCACGCGCCTGAATGCCTCGGTGACGGCTGGCCGCGCGTTCGCTACCGTCACGCTGCCGCTGCACGAACTCAAGGCGCTGGGTCGGCTGCATGGCGCCACGCTCAACGACATGGTGCTGCTGCTGTGCAGTACGGCGTTGCGCCGGCACTTTGGCCGCCATGGCCCGTTGCCACGCAAGTCGATGATCGCCGCGGTGCCGGTGACGCTGCGCGAGCAGGGCGATACCCGCTCCGACAACCAGGCGTCGATGACACTGGTCAGTCTGGGCACCCACATCGCCGATCCGATGCGCCGGCTGGCGCATATCAAGGCCGCCACCCAATCCATGAAGGCCACATTGGCTGGCGTAAAGAGCATCCTGCCGACCGACTTTCCGTCGATTGGCGTGCCCTGGCTGATGGAGGCCGCCGCTGCGCTCTACCGGCGTGCCAAGGCCGCCGATCGACTGCCGCCGCTGGCCAATGTGGTGATTTCCAACGTCCTGGGGCCGCCGGTGCCGTTGTACATGGCCGGCGCAAAGATGCTGACCAACTACCCTTGCTCGATCGTGGTTCATGGTGTGGCCCTGAACATCACGGTGCAGAGCTACGACCAGTCGCTCGACTTCGGCTTGATGGCCGATGCCGCGGCGATGCCCGAAGTGCGCGAGCTCGCTGATTCGTTGCGCGTGGCATTCGACGACGTGCGGGCCTTGCCGGTCGACGAGCCCGCCGACGAGGCGTCCGCCACCGCGACCCAGGTCGCCCGGGGTGCAGCGCGCAGCGCCGGCCGGGTGCTCAAGCGCGCAGCCGGTGCGGCAATCGATGGCGCCACCGAGATGCTGGCCAAGCCGGCAGGCCGCCTGGCGCGGAGGGCAGTCGAAGAGGCGGTCAGCGGCAAAGTGGCCAAGGCGGTCGGCGGGGCCGTTGCCCGCGCGGCCAAGGCTGCCTCGCGCAAGCGTTGATGATGCACGTGGCCCGTCGCGCAGCCCAGCGCGCAGTAGGGCAATCTCCGGGCGGCAGCCGCAGTGACGCCCGATACGATAGGCCCCGATGAGATCGCGACGCCCACCGCCCGCACCGCCGCTGTTCCATGAGGCCGACGTGACGGCCCCGGCGCCATGGCTGATGCTGATGGAGGGCCGTGCGCCATGGGAGTACGCGGCTCTGATGGCCGCGATGCCCTGGCTGAAGCGGCTGCCGCCCGGTGACGGCCATCCGGTGATCGTCTTTCCCGGCCTGGGCGCAGCCGACATGACCACCGCGCCGTTGCGCAGCTTGCTGGAGGCGCTGGGCTACAGCAGCTACCCGTGGAAACAGGGGTTCAATTTTGGCCCGCGTCACGGTGTGCTCGAAGCCTGCCGCCAGTTGATGCGCCGCACGGCCGATCGGCATGGCGCCAAGGTCAGCCTGGTCGGCTGGAGCCTGGGCGGCCTGTACGCGCGCGAGTTGGCCAAGGAGATGCCCGATCTGGCGCGCTGCGTGATCACGCTGGGGACACCGTTCTCAGGCCATCCGCGCGCCACCAATGCCTGGCGCTTCTACGAGATGGTCAGCGGCCAGAACGTCCACGACCCCGAACTGATCGAGCAGATCCGCGGCACGCCGCCCGTGCCGACGACCTCGATCTACTCCAAGACCGACGGTGTGGTGGCCTGGCAATGCAGCATCAATGAGAAAGCGCCGCAGGCCGAGAACATCGAGGTCCATGCCAGCCACATCGGCATGGGCATGAACCCATTGGCGCTGTACGCGGTGGCCGATCGCCTGCGGCAGGACCCCGCGCACTGGCATCCCTTCGACGCGAGCGGTGCGCGACGCTGGTTCTACAAGACCACCGGCCACGCACCCTTGCAGGTTGCCGGCTGACACGAATGCAGATTGTCGCCAACGGCGTGTCGATCGAGGTCGACGACCAGGGGCCGCCTGACGGCACGCTGCTGCTGATGATCATGGGCCTGGGCATGCAGCTCACGGCCTGGCCCGAAGGCCTGGTGCGGCTGCTCGTCGCGCGCGGCTTTCGCGTCATCCGCATCGACAACCGCGACGCCGGGCTGTCGCAAGGTTTCGAGTCGGCAGGCACGCCCAACCTGGCCTGGGTCACGCTGCGCTACCTGCTGCACCTGCCGGTGCATTCGCCCTACACGCTGGCCGACATGGCCAACGATGCCTTCGCGGTGCTCGATGCCCTGGGCATCGAACAGGCGCAGGTCTGCGGTGCGTCGATGGGCGGCATGATTGCCCAGCACATGGCGGCCAGTCGACCCGAGCGCGTGTCGCGACTGACGCTGATGATGACCAGTTCCGGCGCTCGCAGCCTGCCGCAGCCGAGCCTGCGCGTGCGCGCGGCGCTGCTCGAACGGCGTGCCGCCGCGGCGCGTGATGTCGGCACCGAGGTCGACCGGCTGATGCGCCTTTTCACGTTGATTGGCAGCCCCGCCTACCGGCCCGACGAGCAAGCCTTCAGGGCGAGGCTGAGCGCCTCGGTGTATCGCGCCTGGCGGCCGAGCGGTGTTGCGCGCCAGCTCGTCGCCGTGGTTGCCGATGGCGACCGCACACAGATGTTGCCGCGCATCAATGCACCAACGCACATCGTGCACGGCGCCGACGATCCGCTGGTGCCGGTCGCGGCAGCCTACGACCTGCATGCCAATGTCGCCGGTTCGACACTTGAGGTCATCCAGGGCATGGGGCACGACCTGCCGGAGCCGTTGTGGCCGCGATTTGCCGCGGCCATTGGGCGCGGCCAGGCTTCATGAGTCTGCGCACTTATTGCGCTGCCCTGAGCGCGGGCCTGGTTGCTACGCTGGGGATCGCGGGCCAGGTGATCGCCCAGACTGACCGCGCCGGAGTCGAGCAGCAAACCTTGAGCGTGCCCGCGGAACAGGCCGCGTGGGCCGCACTGCGTGGCGGCGCGATCGTCGTCTTTCGGCACGCCAACGCGCCCGGCGGCGGCGACCCGGCCGACATGCGACTCGGTGACTGCGCGACGCAGCGAAACCTGGATGCGAGTGGCCGTGAGCAGGCGCGGCGCATTGGCGAGCGCCTGCGCCAGCGCAAGATTCAGGTGGGTGCGGTGTGGTCCAGCCAGTGGTGCCGCACGCGCCAGACGGCCGAGCTGCTCAAAGTAGGCGAGGTGCGCGATATGCCGGCCTTCAACTCGTTCTTTGGTGATCGCGATCGTGAGCCGGCGCAGACCGCCGCGGCGCGCGAGTTGCTGTTGGCCTGGCGCGGCCCCGCGGCCCTGGTGGTGGTTACGCACCAGGTCAACATCAATGCGCTCAGCGGCGTCTCTCCGGCGTCGGGCGAGGGCGTGGTGCTACGCCGCGCGGGCACGCAACTGGAGCTGGTCGGACGGCTCCTGCCTTGACGACGGCCTGCGCACGCGCGCCGGCCGGTCACTTGGGGGGTCGTTTGGTGGAGTCTTGCCACTGCGGGAACAACTCGTCGAGCAGTTCGCCAGGCACCGTGTCCGGATCCTCGACCACGTCGGCGCCGTCCAACAGGTCATACGACGACGTGACCCATGTCCCATACGAGACTTCGGGCAAGTCGCGGCTCGGACGTGCAATCCCCGGCGCCGCCACAACGACCCACTCGCCCATCGGTGAGCTTTCGCTGATGCGCCAGACCTTCCTTGCGGGCAATGGTGGTTTGAGTCGAAACATGGACTGTTCCCAAAAAGCCTCAATCGTCGCCGAGGTGAACGCACCTGCACTGGCCGCCACCGTTCGACAAAGGTGGGTCAGCCTCCCTCGCAGACTAGCGGCCGTGACAGCCGTCGACAAGAGTCGACCCCTAGGTTGTCAGTGCAGCCGCTGCCTTGACGCGGCGCACGCTGCCCCGGTGACGGTTGCCGCCTGGCGGCGACAATGCCGATCGTGAGCACTGCTGCTATCCCTGCACTCAGCCCGTGGCGCCTGTCGGTCGCGCCGCAAATGGACTGGACCGACCGCCACTGCCGCTATTTCCATCGGCAGATCACGCGGCACACGCGGCTGTACACCGAGATGGTGACCACCGGCGCGTTGCTGCACGGCAATGTGCCGCGGCACCTGGACTTCAGCGACGCTGAGCACCCGCTGGCCCTGCAACTCGGCGGCAGTGAACCGGCCGACCTGGCGGCCTGCGCCAAGCTGGCCGCCGAGTGGGGCTATGACGAGATCAACCTCAATTGCGGTTGCCCGAGCGAGCGCGTGCAGCGCGGCTCCTTCGGCGCCTGCCTGATGGCCGAGCCGACCCTGGTGCGCGACTGCGTCAAGGCCATGGTCGACGCGGTGGCGCTGCCCGTGACCGTCAAGCACCGCATCGGCATCGACCGCGGCGAGCACTACGACTTCGTGCGCGACTTCGTCGGCACCGTCGCGCAGGCGGGCTGCTCGGTGTTCATCGTTCACGCGCGCAACGCCTGGCTGAAGGGCCTGTCGCCGAAAGAGAACCGCGAAGTGCCGCCGCTGCGCCATGACTTCGTCTATCGCCTCAAGCGCGACTTTCCCACATTGACTCTTGTGCTCAATGGCGGCGTCACCAGCAATGAGCAGATCGCCGAGCACCTGCGCCACGTGGACGGCGTCATGCTCGGCCGCGAGGCCTACCACCACCCCTGGCTGATGGCCGATTGGGATCAACGGTT
>JANMSS010000024.1:0-2838 GCA_031389585.1 Burkholderiales bacterium
ACCGTTGGCGGCGTCGCCGGCCAGCTCGATCACCTTCTGGCCGGTCAGCGTGGTCTCACCGACCAGCGGCTTGTCGTAGCCCTGCTTGCGCAGTTCACGCAGCGCGCGTGCCGACTCTTCCTCGTTGACGTAGACGAACAGAGCGTCGGCATTGGCCTGCTTGGCCCTCAGCACTGGCGCGGAGAAGTCGATCTGGCCCGAATCGGTGGAGATGTCGGCCACCACCTTGACGCCGACGTCGGTCAGCGCCTTGGTGACCGCATCGCGGCCGCCCTTGCCGAAGTCGTTGTTGACGTACATGACGGCGACGTTCTTGGCCTTCAGTCCATTGGCGATGTAGCGCGCCACCTTGGGCATGGCCGTTTCCTGCGTGAAGCTGGTGCGGAAGACATACGGATTGCCCTGCTTGGTGATCGCAGCCGCCTCGCCGCCGATGAAATTGGGGATCTCGGCACGGCGGGTCTCGTTCATGCTGACCATGACCGAGCCGGAGAACACCGGTCCGAAAACCGCGAACACGTCGTCGTCGACGGCCTTGCTGGCCAAACCCTTGGCCACGCCGGGGTTGGATTGCGTGTCGGTCGCCGACGCGTCGATCTTGCGCCCGAGGATGCCGCCGGCGGCGTTGATCTCCTTGATCGCCAGCTGGACACCGTCCTTGAAGTTGGTGCCCGAGGTGGCACCGGCGCCCGACAGTTCGTACAGGCCGGCAATCTTGATGGCCTGGGCTTGCGCCAGCGCAGGGGCGCCCATCGCAATTGCGCAGGCGGTGGTGATGAGGGTTCGGCGCAGCAGATTCATGGCGTCTCCAAGGTCGATATGAGGGAGTAAGAAGTGCCGCGTGCAACATGCGCGGCGGCCCGACCCCGACAATAGACGGGCCAGCCGAACCCACAAGCGTTATTGCCCTAGGGCGCTCGATAATCGCGCAAGTCGCGCGCTCTGCGAGCGCTTTTCGGGTTAGTCCCTATGCGCATGCAAACCGCGGCTGCGGTCGCCGACGTCGATCGACGCGACCTGGTCGAAGGACTGGGCAAGGGCCTGCGCGTGATCGAATCCTTCGACGATGATCATGCGCAGCTGACCACCACTGAAGTCGCCGAGCGCGCCGGCCTGAGCCGCACCGCGGCGCGGCGCTACCTGCTGAGCCTGGTGCATTTCGGCTACGCGGCCACCGACGGCAAACAGTTCTGGCTCGCGCCGCGAGTCCTGCGGTTGGGTCAGAGCTACCTTGGTGCGGCGCGCCTTCCGCGCCTGGTGCAGCCGTTCATTCAACGCGTTGCGGTGCAGATCGGCCACACCGTCAACGCCAGCGTGCTCGATGGCCATGAGGTCGTCTACATCGCGCGCTCGAGCCCGCCGCGCTGGGTGACTATCGGCTACGGCGTTGGCGTGCGCATCCCGGCGCATGTGGTGACGCCAGGCTTCGTGGTGCTGGCCACATTGGGCGATGCAGACTTCGAGCGGTGGCTTGGCGAGCATGACTTCGTCGGCTACACGCCACATACGGTGGTGAGCAAGGGGCTGTTTCGCACCCAGGTCAGGCAGGCCAGGGCGCTGGGATATTGGCACACCGAACAGCAACTCGACGCCGGCCTGCGCGGCGTCGCGGTGGCGCTGATCGACCGCAAAGGCCGCTGCCGCGGCGCGGTCGGCACGACGATGCCGATGACGGCGTATCGCAATAGCGAGCACATTCTGGAGAGCGTGTTGCCGCCGTTGCAGGAGGCGGCGCAGGCGATACGGTCGTTGATGTAACGGGCGCCCCGGCCGCACACGCGCGGATCTTCGAACTCGAAGAGGTGCTCGATGTCGAGATCTTCCGCATCAAGCCCGAGACCCGCGTCGCCGAGTACGAAGCCGCGATCGCTACGGCCGCTCGAATCGGCGCAGTTGAATTGCTGGGGGCCGGCAACGATCCCGACGAGTTCCGGCCGATCGAGTCGTTCGCCGCGTTCTGCGACCTCGCCGACCGCTACGGCCTGCGCGCCAGCCTCGAGTTCATGCCCTGGACCGACGCGAAGGATCTGCCGCAGGCCGCGCGCATCGTCGAACGCAGCGGTCGCGCCAACGCCGGCGTGCTGATCGACCCATTCCATCTGAGCCGCTCGCGCAGCCGCATCGAGGACATCGCGGCGATCCCCGCGTCGCGGCTGCACTTCATGCAGTTCTGCGACGTCCCAGCGGCGATCCCGCCGACGATGGACGCGATCCTCGCCGAGGCCCGCGCCGAACGCCTCTTCCCTGGCGAGGGTGGCGTCGATCTACTGGGCCTGCTGCGCGCTGTGCCGCGCGATATCCCACTCAGCCTCGAAGTGCCGACGCACACGCTGGCACGCAGCGTCGGCGCGACTGAGCGCGCACGCCGCGCGTTGGACGCGACGGAGCGCGTCCTTGCGCAACTCGACGCGTGACCACGCCGGGCATGGCGCCGGTGAAGGCGAGCCACTCCCCCCAGATGACCTGCGACCTGCTCGTCATCGGGTCCGGTGCGGCCGGCCTGGCGGCGGCCGTGACTGCGGCGTGGCACGGTCTCGAGGTCGTGGTCGTCGAGAAGGAGTCCGTGTTTGGAGGCGCTACTGCCTGGTCGGGCGGCTGGATGTGGGTGCCTGGCAATCCGCTGGCACAGCGCGCAGGCATCCATGAGGACCCGCAGCAGCCCCGCACCTACCTGAAGAACGAACTTGGCGAGCGCTACGACGCATCGCGGGTCGATGCGTTCCTCGACAACTGCGGTCCTATGGTCGCCTTCTTCGAGGCGCACACGGTCCTGCAATTCGTCGATGGCAACGCGATTCCCGACGTCCATGGCAAGGTGCCTGGTGCCGCGACGCAAGG
>JANMSS010000111.1:0-4381 GCA_031389585.1 Burkholderiales bacterium
GACCCCGACGCCGCGCTGTACTGGCTGGTGCGCATGCTCGACGGCGGCGTCGACCCGCGCTATGTCGCGCGGCGTGTGCTGCGCATGGCCAGCGAAGACATCGGCCTGGCCGACCCGCGCGCGCTGCGCATGGCCCTGGACGCGACCGAGGTCTATGAGCGCCTGGGCTCGCCCGAGGGCGAGTTGGCGCTCGCGCAAGCGGTGGTCTTCCTTGCCGCGGCGCCGAAGTCCAACGCGGTTTACGCGGCATGGAACGAAGCCCGTGCGTTGGTGGCGGCTGAGGGCACGCGACCGGTCCCGCTGCACCTGCGCAATGCGCCGACCCCGCTGATGAAGCAGCACGATTACGGCCGTGGCTACCGCTATGCGCACGACGAGGCCGAGGGCTTTGCGGCCGGCGCGACCTACTTCCCCGATGGGATGAGCCCGCCCATCTTCTACCGCCCCACCGAGCGTGGTCTGGAAGCGCAGATCGCCGAAAAACTGGCTCGGTTGCGCCAGGCCAATGCGGCGGTCGCTGACGACGCCGATCAGAGCGCGTAGCCGCGCCGCCCGAGCACCGAGCGCATCGCAAACGCGGTGCGGATGCGCGCCACATGCGGGAACGCGGCCACTTGCTGGCGGTGCACGCGTTCGTAATCGCGCATGTCGGCCACGGCCACGCGCAGCAGGTAGTCGAAATCGCCCGACATCAGATGGCACTCGAGGATCTCGGGGCAGGCCTGCACGGCGCGCTCGAAGGCTTCGAGGGCAGCGCCGCCCTGGCTGTTGAGCGTGATCTCGATGAACACGGTGGTCGGCCGACCGATCGCCTCGCCGTCGAGTACCGCGGTGTAGCCGGCGATCACGCCGCTGTCCTGCAGCCGTTGCAGGCGGCGAAAACAGGCCGATGGCGAGAGACCGATCCTGGGCGCCAGCTCCGCATTCGATAGCCGCCCGTCGGCCTGCAGCGCGCGCAGCAGCTCTCGGTCCAACTTGTCAAGTTTCATGCGCGATTGGCGGTTACGAACTCGTAAACAGGTGCCATTGTCGGCCAATCTTCGAAGAATCGTGCACAAACCGCGGGTTTCCCAGGGCCGTGTTTGAAAGCCTCTTCGAACCGGTGCGCGCCACGATATGCGCCTCCCACTGAGGCAAAACCCATGCGCATCGGCATTCCCAAAGAGATCAAGAATCATGAGTACCGGGTCGGCATGACGCCCTCGGCCGTGCGCGAGGCCGTGCACCACGGCCACAAGGTGCTGGTGCAGGCCGGCGCCGGCGCGGGCATCGGCTGCGATGACGACAGCTACCGCCATGCCGGTGCTCAGGTGCTGGCCAGCGCGGCCGACGTGTTTGCCACGGCCGAGCTGATCGTCAAGGTCAAGGAGCCGCAGCCCGCCGAGTGCGCGATGCTGCGCAAGGGCCAAGTCCTGTTCACGTACCTGCATCTCGCGCCGGACCCCGCGCAGGCCGAGGCCTTGCTCAACAGCGGCTGCACGGCGATCGCCTACGAGACCATCACCGACGATCGCGGCGGGCTGCCCCTGTTGGCGCCGATGAGTGAAGTCGCCGGCCGCATGGCGATCCAGGTCGGCGCGGTGGCGTTGCAGAAGGCCAGCGGCGGACGTGGCGTGCTGCTCGGCGGCGTGCCTGGCGTCGCGCCGGGCCACGTGGTGGTGATCGGCGGCGGTGTGGTCGGCACGCATGCCGCGCGCATGGCCGTCGGCCTGGGCGCCGAAGTGACGATCCTCGACCGCTCGCTGCCGCGGCTGCGTCAACTCGACGACCTGTTCGGTGGCCGCGCCAAGATCCTGTACGCCACGCTCGACACCACCGAAGCCGCGGTGCTCGAAGCCGACCTCGTGATCGGCGCCGTGCTGGTGCCCGGCGCGGCGGCGCCCAAGCTGATCAAGCGCGCGCAACTCTCGCGCATGAAGGCCGGCGCCGTGATCGTCGACGTGGCCATCGACCAGGGCGGGTGCTTCGAGACGTCGCGCGCGACGACCCATGACGATCCGACCTACGAGGTCCAGGGCATCGTGCATTACTGTGTCGCCAACATGCCCGGCGCCGTGCCGCGCACGTCGACCTTCGCGCTCAACAATGCGACGCTGCCGTTCACGCTGGCGCTGGCTGGCAAGGGCTGGCAGCGCGCCTGCCGTGAAGACGCGCACCTGGCCGCCGGCCTGACGGTGCACGACGGCGCGATCGTGTACGAAGTCGTGGCCCAGGGCCTGGGAAAGCCCTGGGTGGCCGTCGACAAGCTGTTGGCCTGAGGCCGGCTGCGAACAGCGCAGGCCTCAGGCCCGAATCGCGAGGGTAATCCTTGCGCGGCGCTCGCGTTGCGCTTGCCTACAATCGCGCGCAAAAGCGGACGCAGGAGCACGGCTTGGACATCTTCTTGCAGCAGATCATCAACGGCTTGGTGCTGGGCAGCATGTATGCGCTGGTCGCACTCGGCTACACCATGGTCTACGGCATCATCAACCTGATCAACTTCGCCCACGGCGAGGTCCTGATGGTGGGCGCACTGACCAGCTGGACGGTGGTCACGTTCCTGGCCGAGTCCGGCATGCCGGGCTGGCTGCTGATGCTGATCTCGCTGTTCTTCGCCATCGTCATCTGCGCGACGCTCAATTTCCTGATCGAGAAACTCGCCTACCGGCCGCTGCGCAACGCCCCGCGGCTCGCGCCTCTGATCACGGCCATGGGCATGAGCCTGCTGTTGCAGACGCTGGCGATGATCATCTGGAAGCCCAACCCCAAGCCCTATCCGATCCTGCTGCCCAGCGAGCCGTTGCACGTTGGGGGCGCGGTGATCAGCATCACGCAGTGCCTGATCCTGGGCCTGACCGTGATGATTCTGGCCGCGCTGATGTACCTCGTCAACCGCACCAAACTCGGCCGCGCGATGCGGGCCACGGCGGAGAACCCGCGCGTGGCGGCGCTGATGGGCGTGCGCCCGGACATGGTCATCTCGGCGACCTTCATCATCGGCGCGGCCCTGGCCGCAGTGGCCGGCGTGATGTGGGCCGCCAACTACGGCACCGTCCAACATGCGATGGGCTTCCTGCCCGGCCTCAAGGCCTTCACCGCGGCGGTGCTTGGCGGCATCGGCAATCTGGCCGGTGCGGTGGTCGGGGGCGTGCTGCTCGGTCTGGTCGAGGCCATCGGTGCGGGCTACCTCGGTGAGCTGACTGGCGGTGTGCTCGGAAGCCATTACGCAGACATCTTCGCCTTCGCGCTGCTGATCCTGGTGCTGACGCTGAGGCCCTCGGGCCTGCTCGGCGAGCGCGTCGCCGACCGAGCGTGAGGAGGGCAGCACCATGATGAAAAACAAGCTCGTCAGCACCAGGATCAGCAGCGCAAAGGCGAAGATGTCGGCGTAGTGGCTGCCGAGCACGCCGCCGGTGAGATCGCCCAGGTAGCCCGCGCCGATGGCCTCGACCAGGCCGAGCAGCACGCCGCCGACCACCGCGCCGCCGAGGTTGCCGATACCGCCGAGCACCGCCGCGGTGAATGCCTTCAAGCCCGGCAGGAAACCCATCGAGTGCTGCACGATGCCGTAGTTGGCGGCCCACATCACGCCGGCCACGGCCGCCAGCGCCGCGCCGATGATGAAGGTGGCCGAGATCACCATGTCGGGCCGCACGCCCATCAGCGCGGCGACGCGCGGGTTCTCGGCCGTGGCGCGCATCGCGCGGCCGAGCTTGGTGCGGTGCACCAGGTACATCAGGCTGGCCAGGATGACGACGGTAAGGCCGAGGATCAGGCATTGCACGACGCTGATCACCGGGCCGCCGAGGTCGATCGGATCGTTCGGCAACAGAATCGGGTACGGCTTGGGGTTGGGCTTCCAGACGATCATCGCCAGCGTCTGCAACAGCAGGCTCATGCCCATCGCAGTGATCAGTGGCGCCAGCCGCGGCGCGTTGCGCAGCGGCCGGTAGGCGACCTTCTCGATCGCGAAATTGAGTGCGGCGCAAACGAGGATGGCGCAGACCAGCGAGATCAGCATCATCAACCAGCCCGGCATGCCCGACTCGGCCAGCAGGCTGACCACGGTCCAGCTGGTCAATGCACCCACCATCAGAACCTCGCCGTGGGCGAAGTTGATCAGGTTGATGATGCCGTACACCATGGTGTAGCCCAGAGCCACCAGGGCATACATGCTGCCCAGCACCAGGCCGTTGATGATCTGCTGAAAGAAGGTTTCCAAGTGCTGCTCCTGGTGCGGCTTTCGCGGGCGATTGTAGGCAGGCAAGTAACGTGCCCCGTGCTGGGATTACCCTCGCGCAATGCCGGGCTCGTCGCGCTCGCCGTCGCCTTCGGCCGCGCCCGCGGCGGCCCGGTTCGCCACCCGCAAATGCGCCAGCTTGGCGGCGATCTGCGCTTCGAG
>JANMSS010000129.1:0-2323 GCA_031389585.1 Burkholderiales bacterium
TTGCTGTACGCCGTCTCGCCGTGCGAGGTGATGTCCAGACCTTCGCGCTCCTCATCTTCGGGCACGCGCAGGCCGATCACCATGTCGACAATCTTGTAGGCGATCAACGCCACCACGCCGGACCAGACCAGCGTGACCAGCACGCCTTGCAGCTGGATCCAGACCTGGGTGCCAATACCACCCCACTCGCCGCATTTGTTGGCAACGTAGTCGCAGATGCCGGTGCCGCCCAGGCTGGGGCTGGCAAACACGCCGGTCAGCAAGGCGCCGAGGATGCCGCCTACGCCATGCACACCGAAGACGTCGAGGGAGTCGTCGGCGCCGAGCAGGCGCTTCAGGCCGTTGACACCCCACAGGCAGACGATGCCGGCGAGCAGGCCGATCATCAGCGCGCCGCCCACGCCGACAAAACCGCAGGCCGGCGTGATCGCCACCAGGCCCGAGACAGCGCCCGACGCGGCGCCGAGCATCGAGGCCTTGCCCTTCATCAGCGCTTCACCCGCAGCCCAGGCCAGGGTCGCCGCCGCCGTAGCGACGATGGTGTTGATGAAGGCCAGCGCGGCGGTGCCGTTGGCTTCGAGATTGGAGCCGGCGTTGAAGCCGAACCAGCCGACCCACAGCATGGCGGCGCCGACCATCGTCAGCGTCAGGCTGTGCGGCGTCATGGCTTCCTTGCCGTAGCCGACGCGCTTGCCGATCATGTACGCGCCGACCAGGCCAGCGGTGGCGGCATTGATGTGCACGACGGTGCCGCCGGCAAAATCGAGGGCGCCCTTGGCCCACAGGTAGCCAGCGTTGGCGGTCACTGCAGCGAGCGTGGTGGCGTCGGTGATTGCATCCGGGCCGTCCCAGTACCAGACCATGTGCGCCATCGGCAGATAGCTGAAGGTGAACCACAGCACCGAGAACATCAGCACCGCCGCGAACTTCATGCGCTCGGCAAAGGCGCCGACGATCAACGCGGTGGTGATGGCCGCGAAGGTGCCCTGGAACGCGATGAAGGTGAACTCGGGCAGGACCACGCCCTTGCTGAAGGTGGCCGCGATCGAGTCCGGTGTCACGCCCATCAGGAACAGCTTGTCGAGGGTGCCGATGAAGGGGTTGCTGGCGGTGAAGGCCAGCGAGTAGCCATAGACCACCCACAGCACCGAGATCAGCGCAAAGATCATGAACACCTGCATCAACACGGACAGCATGTTCTTGCTGCGCACCAGGCCGCCGTAGAACAGCGCCAGCCCGGGGATGGTCATCAGGATCACCAGCGCGGTGGCCGTCATCATGAAGGCGGTGTCGCCCTTGTTGGGCACCTGCACCGGCGCCGCGACGGCGGGCGCCGGAGCGGCTGCGGCTGGCGCGACCGCCGCGGCCGCAGTCGCGGCGGGCGCGGCCATTTCGGGCGCTGACGCCGGCTGAGCGAAGCTCGCGCCAGTGCAGCCCAGCATGGCCAGCCCCAGCGCAACGGAAGCAATGAGATTTTTCAGCATGTGGGTTGTCTCTTCTTGATGGACTTCAAAGTGCGTCTTTGCCAGTCTCGCCAGTGCGGATGCGCACCACCTGCTCGAGCGCGCTGACGAAAATCTTGCCGTCGCCGATCTTGCCGGTGCGCGCCGAGGCCTCGATGGCCTCGATCACGCGGTCGACCAGGGCGTCGTCGACCGCCGCGTCGATGCGCACCTTGGGCAGGAAGTCGACCACGTACTCGGCACCGCGGTAGAGCTCGGTATGGCCCTTCTGCCGACCGAAGCCCTTGACTTCGGTCACCGTGATGCCCTGAACGCCGATACCCGACAGGGCCTCACGCACTTCGTCGAGCTTGAAAGGCTTGACGATCGCCGTCACCATTTTCATGAGTCGCTCTCCTTAAAAGTTGTACTTCACGCCCAGCACAAGGCCGGTCTTGCCGAGAAACTTGCTGCTGTTGGCGGCCGGGCCCGGTACATAGAAGGTCTTGTCTGCATCGGTGCCCACCAGCGCGAGGCTGGGCACCAGCCCATTGAAGTCCTTGGACACGGTGAGTGAATAGTCGGTGTAGGTTGCGACGCTGCCCACCGGTCCGGTGAACTTTTGATGGCCGATGTGCGGCGCCAGCAGCCAGCCGTCAGTCAGCTCGAAGCTGGCCGACAGGTCGAGGTACCAGCTATTCTTGCTGTCGGGGTTGCCGAAGGTGTTGGTCACGGCATGCGAGTACTTGGCGGTCACCGGGCCAAAGCTCAGCGCGCCATAGATCTCGGTGGTGTTGGCGTTCGGACTCAGGTTGTTGTTGGGGTACTGATAGGTGAGTACACCAACGTCATAGCCCAGGCCCTTGGTGAGTTCGCCCTTG
>JANMSS010000219.1:0-5842 GCA_031389585.1 Burkholderiales bacterium
GAAGGGCACGAAGCCCAACTTGGCCATGCCGTCGACCAGCGTGCGGTAGTTGTCGGTGTAGCGCGCCAGGCGGGCCGGCTGCCCGCCTTCTTCGACGAACTGCGTCACCGCTTCGGCCAGCGCCACCATCACATGCGTGGGCGGGGTGAAGCGCCACTGGGTCGTTTTCTCCATGTAGACATGCTGGTCGTGCAGGTCCATCGCCAGCGATTGGCTGTTGCCGGCGCAGCCGTCGAGGATGGCCTTGCGCAGGAACACGAAGCCCATGCCGGGTACGCCTTCGAGGCACTTGCCGCTGGCGGCGACGAGGGCGTCGAAACGCACGCTGCGGGCGTCGATCGGCAGCGCGCCGAAGGAGCTCATGGCGTCGACGATCAGGCCTTTGCCATGGCGCTCGCAGACCGCTGCGACATCGGCCAGGGGGTTGGCCACGCCGGTGCCGGTCTCGCAGTGGATCAGGATCACATGCGTGATCGATGCGTCGGCTTGCAGCTTGGCGTCGAGCGCTGCCGCTGACACCGGTTCGTCCTCGGCGAAGGCCAGCACGTTGGCGCGGCGGCCCATCAACTGCGTCAGCTTGGCCGCGCGCTTGCAGTAGGCGCCGTTGTCGAGCACCAGCACATGTCCTGCGCGGGGCACGACGGTGGCCACGGCGGCTTCGACGCTGAAGGTGCCGCTGCCTTGCAACGGCACGACGACATGGCTGTCGTGGCCCTGGACGATGTCGAGCAGGCGCGAGCGCAGGCTGGCGGTGACGGCGTTGAAGTCGGCGTCCCACGAGCCCCAATCCCGCAGCATCGCCAGTTTCGTGCGCAGCGTGGTTGTCAGCGGGCCGGGGGTCAGCAGAATGTGGTCGCGGTCCATCGTCTTGTAGTGGTCAAGTTGGCGTCCAGGCCCGGGCAGGGCGGTCGGCCCACCGCGACAGACCCATGAAGAAGAATGCCACAGTGTGGGCCCATGCCGTCAACACTGCGCAGGCGGCGGCCGCGCCGATCTCTCCGGCCAGCGATGGCGATGCCAATCTAGCCCGCGCGTTCATCACGTGTCAACGGTATTTTGCCGATTGTTGACAATTTACTTGTTCGCCAGTCCAATCGGGGCATGAGCGCTGTGCCCCATCCGACGATTGCGCTGCTGCAAGCCCATTCACTGACTTCGGTGGTGCAGCGCGAGATCGAGCGGCGCATCCTGCAGGGTGAGCTGGCGCCGGGCGACAAGCTGATCGAAGCCACGCTGGCCGAGGCGCTGGGCGTGTCGCGCGGGCCGGTTCGCGAGGCCTTTCGCATGCTCGAGGAAGCCGGCTTGGTGCGCCTGGAAAAGAACCGCGGCGTCTTCGTGCGCAGCATCCCGCTGGACGAGGCGATGGAGATCTTCGACCTGCGCGCGATGATGGACGAGGCGGTCGGGCGCCAGCTGGCCGAGCGCATCACGCCTGAACAGCTGCGCCTGCTGCGCGGCCGGGTCGACGCGATGGAAAAGGCGGTCAAGGCCGGCGAAGCCGACAGCTACCACCTGCTCAACCTCGAGTTCCACGACAAGCTGGTCGAGTTCACCGGCAACCACAAGCTGACCGCGTTTTACCGCCGCCTGATCAACGAGCTGTCGCTATTTCGGCGCATGAATCTGGTCGACGCCAAGCTGTTGCCGATCTCGGCCGGCGAGCACCGCGCGATCGTCAAGGCGATTGCTTCGGGCGACCCCGAGGTCGCCGGCCGGGCGATGCGCCAGCATGTGATGGACAGCAAGCAGCGCACGCTGCGCAACAACACGCCGCAGGCGCCCAAGGGCTCAGGCCGGGGAGTCGCTGGCCCCGCAAAAAAGGTGATCCATGCTTGAAGCGATTGTTGACGTGAATGGCCGGCGTTATGCCCTGCCGCGTCAGCCCACCGTGGTGGTCTGTGTCGACGGCTGCGAGCCCGACTACCTGGCCCAGGCCGTCGCCGGCGGCGACATGCCGTGGCTGAAACGCACCTTGGCAAGCGGCACGGCGCTGATCGCCGACTGCGTGGTGCCGAGCTTTACCAACCCGAACAACCTGTCGATCGTGACCGGCGCGCCGCCCTCGGTGCACGGTATCTGCGGCAACTACCTGTTCGATGTCGAGAGCGGCACCGAGGTCATGATGAACGACCCGAAGTGGCTGCGGGCGCCGACGATCCTGGCGGCGCTGGCCGATGCGGGCAAGCGCTGCGCCGTGATCACCGCCAAGGACAAGCTGCGCAAGCTGCTCGGCAAGGGCATGACCGGAATCTGCTTCTCGTCGGAGAAGGCGGATGTCGCCACGCAGGACGAGAACGGTATCGAGGGTGTGCTGGCCTTGGTCGGACAACCTCTGCCTGATGTCTACAGCGCGGCGCTGTCCGAGTTCGTGTTCGCTGCCGGGGTGGCGCTGATGGGCCGAAGCGCGGATCTGAGGCCGGACCTGATGTACCTGTCGACCACCGACTACATCCAGCACAAGCACGCGCCGGGCATGCCCGGCGCAAACGCCTTCTACGCGATGATGGACCGCTATCTGGGCGCTCTGGACGAGATGGGCTGCGTGATTGCGCTCACCGCCGACCACGGCATGAACGCCAAGACCCGCATGGACGGCACGCCCGACGTGATCTACCTGCAGGACCGCCTGGACGGCTGGCTGGGTGCCGGCAAGGCGCGGACGATTCTGCCGATCACCGACCCCTATGTGGTGCACCATGGTGCCCTGGGCTCCTTTGCCACGGTCTACCTGCCGGCCGACGCCGTGGCCGACGCTGCGGCGCGAATCGCCAAGCTGCGCGGCGTCGACCGCGTGCTCACCCGCGCGCAAGCCGCCGCGGCATTCGAGTTGCCCGCCGACCGCATCGGCGACCTGGTGGTGGTGTCCGAGCGTTCCACCGTGATCGGTACCTCGGCGGCGCGACATGACCTGTCGGCCTTGGAAGTGCCCCTGCGCTCCCACGGTGGCGTCTCCGAGCAGCGCGTGCCGCTGATCCTCAACCGGCCGATCGCCGGGCTGGAGGAGGGCCGGCGCTGGCGAAACTTCGACGCCTTCGATCTGGCGCTCAACCGCGCCCAGTAGCCGCACTCAGACTCTTCATGCGCACAGAAGCACTTCGCCTGGCCGGGGAAAAAATCGGCGCCGATCTCAGCGGCGATCGGCTCATTCGCGTCCACAACCCGTTTACGCGCGAGCTGATCGGCACGGTGCCCAAGGCGACGGTCGACGAGGTGCGCCGGGCGTTCGAGATCGGGCAGGCCTACAAGGCGCGCCTGACGCGTTTCGAGCGCAGCAACATCCTCAATAAGGCGGCGACGCTGGTCCGCGAGCGAACCGCGCCGATCGCCGCGCTGATCAGCGCCGAGTCGGGCATCTCGATGAAGGACGCGGTATACGAAGCCGGCCGCGTCGCCGACGTGCTGATGTTCGGCGCCAACGAGTGCCTGCGCGACGACTCCCAGACCTTCTCCTGCGACATCACGCCGCATGGCCGCAAGCGCCGCGTGCACACCCAGCGTGAGCCGCTGCTGGGCGTGATCTCGGCGATCACGCCGTTCAACCACCCGATGAACCAGGTGGCGCACAAGGTGGTGCCTTCGGTGGCCACCAACAACCGCATGGTCCTCAAGCCGTCGGAGAAGGTGCCCTTGTCGGCACTGATGTTTGCCGACCTGCTTTACGAAGCCGGCCTGCCGCCGCCGATGTTGAGCGTGCTCACCGGCGATCCCCACGAGATCGCCGACGAGCTGTTGACGAACCCCGCTGTCGATCTGATCACCTTCACCGGCGGCGTGGCCATCGGCAAGGCCATCGCGGCCAAGGCCGGCTACCGCCGCGTCGTGCTCGAGCTCGGCGGCAACGATCCGATCATCGTAATGGACGATGCCGACCTCGACGAAGCCTCGTCGCTGGCCGTGCAGGGCTCGTACAAGAATTCCGGCCAGCGCTGCACCGCGGTCAAGCGCATGCTGGTCCACGAAGCGGTCGCGTCGCGTTTTACCGAGATGGTGGTCGAGAAGTCACGCGCCTGGACCTATGGCGACCCGTCCGACCCCAAGGTCGAAATGGGCACCGTGATCGACGAGGCCGCGGCGTGCCTGTTCGAGACTCGCGTGAATGAAGCCGTGGCCCAGGGTGCGAGGCTGTTGCTGGGCAACCGGCGCGAGGGCGCGCTGTACTCGCCCACGGTGATCGACCAGGTGCGGCCGGACATGACGGTGGTGTTGGAGGAGACCTTCGGCCCGGTGTCGCCGATCATCAGCTTCCGCGACGTCGACCACGCGATTGCCATCGCCAATGGCACGGCCTACGGGTTGTCGTCGGCGCTGTGCACCAACCGCATGGATGTGATCATGCGCTTCGTCAACGAGCTGCATATGGGCACCGTGAACGTGCGCGAGGTGCCCGGCTACCGCTTGGAGTTGACACCGTTCGGCGGAATCAAGGATTCGGGCCTCGGGTACAAAGAGGGTGTACAAGAGGCGATGAAGAGTTTCACGAACCTCAAGACTTACAGCCTGCCGTGGGCATGAATTTGCGAGACGATCCCACCACCAGATGCTTCACCTACTGAATCTGTTCGCCGCGATCGCCCTGCTGGTCTGGGGCACGCAGATTGTGCGCACCGGCATCCTGCGGGTCTTCGGCGAAAACATTCGCGGCATCCTGAGCAAGAGCTTCAGCAACCGCGGCAGCTCGATGCTGGCGGGCCTGGGCGTCACCAGCCTGGTGCAGTCGAGCACGGCCACTTGCCTGGTCGTGGCGTCCTTCGTCGGGCAGGGTCTGGTGACGAGCGGTGCGGCGCTGGCAGTGATGCTGGGCGCCGACGTCGGCACCGCATTCATGACAGTCGTGTTCTCTTTCGACCTGTCGTGGCTGTCGCCGCTGCTGATCTTTGCTGGCGTGGTGATGCTCGCCTCGCGTGAGAATTCGGCGGTCGGCCGCATTGGCCGCGTGTTGATCGGCCTGGGGCTGATCACGCTCGCGCTGCAATTGATCATCGGTGCGACCAAGCCGATGACCGATTCGCCGGCGGTGCGCGCGCTGCTGGCCGCGCTGCCCAATGAGATCCTGCTCGAGATCCTGGTCGGCGCGGTGCTGACGGTGCTGTCGTACTCGAGTCTGGCGATCGTGCTGCTGACGGCCACGTTGGCAGGCTCGGAAATCATTCCGACCAGCGTGGCCCTCGGTCTCGTGCTCGGCGCCAACCTGGGCAGCGGCCTGCTCGCAATGATCGCCACCGGCAGGGCGTCGACCCAGGTGCGGCGATTGCCGCTGGGCAACCTGATCTTCAAGCTGGTCGGGTTGGCGATCGTGATTCCGCTGGTGCCGCAGGTGCAGCAGTTGATGCAGCAGACCGGGGGCGCCGTGCACGAGCAGGTGGTGTGGTTCCACCTCGCCTTCAACACGGTATTGGCGCTTCTGTTCATAAGCTTCACCGGCATGGTCGGCAGGTGGGTCGACCGCATGCTGCCGGTGCGCGCGCATCACGTTGACTTGACCCGTCCGCGGCACCTCGACCCGGTGGCGCTGGGCACGCCCTCGCTGGCGATCAGCTGTGCATCGCGCGAGGCGCTGCATCAGGCCGATGTGGTCGAGACCATGCTGCGCGGGATCCTGCCGGTGATCAAGAACAACGACCTGGTGCTGGCCGAGCAGTTGCGCCAGATGGACGACACGGTCGACGAACTCTATTCGGCGATCAAGTTCTACCTGACGCAGATTTCGCGCGAGGCCCTGTCGGAGCGCGAGAGCCGGCGCTGGACCGACATCGTTTCCTTCGTCATCAACATGGAGCAGGTTGCCGACATCATCGAGCGCGTGCTGCAGGACGTCGAAGACAAGAAGGTGCGCAAGAACCGC
>JANMSS010000244.1:0-49767 GCA_031389585.1 Burkholderiales bacterium
GAAGTGGGGCCGCGTCAATGGCCTGACCCTGATGCTGCCGCACGGCTATGAAGGCCAGGGGCCCGAGCACTCTTCGGCCCGGCTCGAACGTTTCATGCAATTGGCGGCCGACAACAACATGCAGATCGTGCAGCCGACCACGGCCAGCCAGATCTTCCATGTGCTGCGCCGGCAGATGGTGCGCATGTTCAGGAAGCCGCTGGTGATCATGACGCCCAAGTCCCTGCTGCGAAACAAGGACGCGACCTCGCCGCTGTCGGAGTTCACCAAGGGCGAGTTCCGCACCGTGATCGGGCCAAACCATCCCGACATCGACCCGATGAAGGTCATGCGCGTGATCGCCTGTTCAGGCAAGGTGGTGTACGACCTGGTCAAGCGACGCGAGGAGTAGAAGGCTTGGGACGTGGTGGTGCTGCGCATCGAGCAGCTCTACCCGTTCCCGCACAAGGCCTTCACTGCCGAGTTGAAGAAGTTCCCCAACGCGACCGAGGTGGTCTGGTGCCAGGACGAACCGCAGAACCAGGGTGCCTGGTTCTTCGTGCAGCACTACATCCACGAAAACATGCTCGACGGCCAGAAGCTCGGCTATGCGGGGCGCCCCGCGTCGGCCTCACCGGCTGTGGGTTACGCCCACCTGCACCACGAGCAACAGAAGGCGCTGCTCGACCAGGCCTTCGGCAAGCTCAAGGGCTTCGTGCTGAGCAAGTAAGTAACTAGAGATTCCTATGGCAATCATCGAAGTCAAAGTTCCGCAGTTGTCCGAGTCGGTGGCCGAAGCCACGCTGCTGCAGTGGAAGAAGCAACCCGGCGAACAGGTCGAGATCGACGAGATCCTGATCGAGGTCGAGACCGACAAGGTCGTGCTCGAGGTGCCGGCGCCGGCCGCTGGCGTGCTCACCGCCCATGTCGTGGCCAGTGGCGCGACCGTGATTGCGGATCAGCTGATCGCGCAGATCGACACCGACGGAAAGATCAGTGCGGCAGCGTCGGCCGCGCCCGCGAAGGCGACAGCAGCCGCGCCAGCGGCGGTGCCCGCTGGTAGCAAGGGCGATGTGGCCATGCCCGCCGCTGCCAAGCTGATGGCGGATCACCAGTTGCCCGCCGGTTCAGTGGCCGGCACGGGCAAGGACGGCCGCGTCACCAAGGGCGATGTGCTGGGCGCAGTGACAGCACCCAAGGCAGCGGCCGCAGCGCCAGCCGCTGCCGCGCCGGCGCCCGCCAAGGCCCTGCCCGCGGTCACCGCGCCAACGATGATGAATTTCGGCGAGCGTCCCGAACAGCGGGTGCCGATGTCGCGCCTGCGCGCCCGCGTGGCAGAGCGGCTGTTGCAATCGCAGGCCACCAACGCCATCCTGACCACGTTCAACGAGGTGAACATGGCTCCGGTGATGGAGATGCGCAAGAAGTTCCAGGAGAAATTTGAGAAGGAGCATGGCTGCAAGCTCGGCTTCATGAGCTTCTTCGTCAAGGCCGCCGTGGCGGCGCTGAAGAAGTACCCGGTGCTCAACGCCAGCGTCGACGGCAATGACATCGTTTACCACGGCTACTTCGACATCGGCATTGCGGTGGGCAGCCCGCGCGGTCTGGTGGTGCCGATCGTTCGCAATGCCGACCAGATGAGCTTTGCCGACATCGAGAAGAAGATCGCCGAGTTCGGCAAGAAGGCCGGCGAAGGCAAGCTGTCGATCGACGAGTTGACCGGCGGCACCTTCTCGATCAGCAACGGCGGCGTGTTCGGCTCAATGCTGTCGACGCCGATCATCAACCCGCCGCAGAGCGCAATCCTGGGCGTGCATGCGACCAAGGACCGCGCCGTGGTCGAGAACGGCCAGGTGGTGGTGCGCCCGATCAACTACCTGGCGATGAGCTATGACCACCGCATCGTCGACGGCCGGGAGGCCGTGCTCGGGCTGGTGGCGATGAAGGAAGCGCTGGAAGATCCAGCGCGGCTGTTGTTCGACATCTGAGGAGATCACTATGGGCCTGGCCGATGAACTTTCACGACTGGATGAACTGCGCTCGCGCGGCGCGCTGAGCGACGACGAGTACCAGCGCGCCAAGGCCCGGCTGCTCGACGCGCCGGCGCCGAGTTCCGAGATCCCGGCGTTCGCGGCGGTGAACCGCCTGCGCCGCAGCCGCAGCGATCGCTGGATCGGTGGCGTGTGCGGCGGCGTCGCCGTGGCCACCGGTGCCGAGGCTTGGGTCTGGCGCCTGATCCTGGTGTTGTTGGCGCTGTTCGGCGGTACCGGCGTTGTGCTCTACATCCTGCTCTGGATCTTCGTTCCGGAAGATCGCTGAAAAAGCACCATGCCCAAGAACTTCGACGTCATCGTCATCGGCGCCGGCCCCGGCGGCTACATCGCTGCGATCCGCGCGGCCCAACTCGGTTTCGCCACTGCCTGCGTCGACGAGTGGAAGAACGACCAGGGCGGCCCGGCCCTGGGGGGCACCTGCACCAACATCGGCTGCATCCCGAGCAAGGCACTGCTGCAGTCGAGCGAGAACTTCGAGCACGCCGGCCACCACTTCGCCGATCACGGCATCGGGCTGAAGGACCTGAGCATCGATGTGGCCAAGATGCTGTCGCGCAAGGACACCGTGGTCAAGCAGAACAACGACGGCATCCTGTACCTGTTCAAGAAGAACAAGGTGAGCTTTTTCCACGGCCGCGGCGCGTTCGCCAAAGCCGTCGATGGCGCCGCTTCGACAGGCTCAGGCCAGGGCTACGAGATCACGGTCGGCGAGCAGACGCTGGTCGGCAAACACATCATCGTCGCCACCGGATCGAGCGCGCGCGCGCTGCCCGGTGCAGAGTTTGACGAAGACAAGATCCTGTCGAACGACGGCGCGCTGCGCATTCCTTCGGTGCCCAAGACATTGGGCTTGATCGGCGCGGGGGTGATCGGCCTGGAGATGGGTTCGGTCTGGCGCCGCCTGGGCGCTGAGGTGACGGTGCTCGAAGCGCTACCGACGTTTCTGGGCGCAGTTGACGAACAGATTGCCAAGGAAGCGCACAAGGCCTTCACCAAGCAGGGCCTGAAGATCGAACTCGGCGTCAAGGTCGGCGAGATCAAGAGCGCCAAGAAGGGCGTCAGCGTGGCTTACACGGACGCCACGGGACTGGCGAAGACCCTGGCGGTCGAGCGGCTGATAGTGTCGATCGGTCGCGTGGCCAATACAGCGGGTCTGAAGGCGGACATGGTGGGTCTGAAGCTCGACGAGCGCGGTGCCATCGTGGTTGATGATGACTGCCGCACCAGCCTGACCAATGTCTGGGCGGTGGGCGATGTGGTGCGCGGCCCGATGCTCGCGCACAAGGCCGAGGAAGAAGGCGTCGCGGTGGCCGAGCGCATTGCCGGCCAGCATGGCCATGTCGACTTCAACCTGGTGCCCTGGGTCATTTACACCAGCCCCGAAATCGCCTGGGTCGGCCAGACCGAACAGCAGCTCAAGGCCGCCGGGCGCGCCTACAAGTCCGGCACATTTCCGTTCATGGCCAATGGCCGTGCCCGCGCACTTGGCGACACGACCGGCCTGGTGAAGATGCTGGCCGACGCGAGCACTGACGAGATCCTCGGCGTGCACATCGTCGGGCCCTTCGCCAGCGAGTTGATTGCCGAAGCTTGCGTCGCGATGGCCTTCCGTGCCAGCAGCGAGGACATCGCGCGCATCTGCCACGCCCACCCCTCATTGGCGGAATCGACCAAGGAGGCCGCATTGGCCGTCGACAAGCGCACGCTCAACTTCTGAGCCGGATGGCAGGCAGCCCCCAAGCCAGCGGCGGTGCCGCGTCGCGCCCCACCGAGGGGGAGCGGGCCCGCCTCGGGGCGGCCCGGCGGTGGGCCTGAGGTCGTGGGAGTCCGCGACTTCTACGCGAAAACGCTAGGCGAGCGCGGTTACGTCAGCGACCCGGCGCAGTTGCGCGCGATCGATGCACTCGAACGCTGCGAGCGCGAATGGGCCGACTACAAGGCCCGGCGTGCCAATGCGCTGACCCAGCTGATTCGCCATCCGCCGATCCCGCGTGGCGTCTATCTGCATGGTGGCGTCGGACGCGGCAAGAGCTTTCTGATGGATTGTTTTTTTCAGTCAGTGCCGCTCAAGCGCAGGACGCGATTGCACTTTCACGAGTTCATGCGCGAAGTGCACCGTGAGTTGCAGGACCTGAAGGGCACCGCCAATCCGCTTGACGAACTCGGCAAGCGCATCGCGCGGCGCTTTCGGCTGATCTGTTTCGACGAGTTTCATGTCGCCGATGTCACCGACGCCATGATCCTGCATCGGCTGCTCGATGCGCTGTTTGCCAACCGCGTGAGCATCGTCACGACCTCCAATTTTCATCCCGACGCGCTCTATCCAAACGGCCTGCACCGCGACCGCATCCTGCCGGCAATCGAGCTGCTGAAGGACAAGCTTGAGGTGATCGGCGTTGACAATGGCACCGACTACCGGCGGCGCACGATGGAGCGCGTGCAGCGCTACCACTGTCCGCTGGGTCTGGCCGCAGAGGCCGCACTGACACAGGCCTTTGAGGCTCTTGCCGAAGTGCGTGATGAAGACCCGGTGTTGCACATCGAGCAGCGCGAAATCACCGCGCGGCGCAAGGCCGGTGGCGTGGTCTGGTTCGACTTCAAGCCGTTGTGTGGCGGTCCGCGCTCGCAGAACGACTACCTCGAGATCGCCACGCGCTTTCACACCTTGATCCTGGCCGGGGTGCCACAAATGCAGCCGCGTATGGCCAGCGAGGCTCGGCGGTTCACTTGGCTGATCGACGTTCTGTACGATCGCCGCGTGAAGCTGATCGTGTCGGCCGAAGTACCGCCCGAGCAGCTTTACGTGGAAGGACCGCTGGTGCACGAGTTTCCGCGCACCGTGTCGCGCTTGAACGAGATGCAGTCGGCCGAGTTCCTGGCCCTGGAGCGCCGCGATGTTGATACCTCGCTCACCTGAGTGGCTGCTGGTGTTGCTGCTGGCGACGAGCACAGCGTGCGCGGACACCGTCGACGCGGCCACAGCCGCCGCACGCGAGCGCATCGCGCAGGAGCGCGCAGCGGTCGAGCGTGAATCGCAGGCGGCGCAGGTTGTGTGTGCGCAGCAGTTCGCTGTCAGCGCCTGCGTCGAGCGTGCCAACGACCAGCGGCGCGAGCGACTGCAGCGGCTGGCTGCGGAGCGCGCCGTGCTCGATGACGACTCTCGCAAACGGCGTGCGGCCGCGCGCACTGATCAGATTCAGCAACGCCAGACCGAGCGTGCCGATGAGCGGCCCGCCAAGACGCCGCGGTCTCGTTCACCTGCCGCCAGCGCGGCAGCGGTGCGGCCCGTGCATTCGCGCGCAGCGGCCACGTCGCAGTCACAGGCTGCCGCGTCGCAGGCGCAGGCCGCCGCAGAGCAAAGGGCCGCTGCTGCGGCAATGCGCGCATCACAGGCGCAGGCGCACCGCGAGGCGGTTGAGGCGCGAAATCGAGACCGTGCGACGCTGCGGGCGCCTGCCAAGTCGCTGCCGCCTGCCACTGCGGCCAGCCAATAGGACGCAGGCCTGAGCGGACAGCGCTGCGTCTCAGCGCGCGAGCGCTTCGATGCGCAGCAGTGCCAGTGACACGTTGTCGCCACCGCCGCGTGCGCGCTGGCGCGCCTTGGAGACCAGCATCTCGCTGGCGTCGCGCGGGCTCAAGGTGTGCACGATCGCCCCCAACTCTTTCGGCGTGAAGTAATGCCACAGGCCATCGCTGCAGGCCAGCACGCTGTCGCCGACCTCGAGCTGGCCCAGTTGGCCTTGCGTCAGCGGCGCGTCCTGGTGCGTGCCCAGGCAGCCGGTCAGCAGGTTCGACTGCGGGTGCGTGTTGGCTTCTTCCTCGGTGATCTGGCCCTCATTGATGAGTCGCTGCACGAACGAGTGGTCAATCGTGCGACTGACCATGTCCGCGCCGCGGAAGTGGTACACACGCGAGTCGCCAGCATGCACGATGTCGCAACGCCGATCCGGTCCGATCAGGATCGCTGCCAGCGTGCTGTGCGGCTCTTCCTCGGCGGCGACTGCGGTCAACTTGATCATCAGGTGCGATTCCTGCACCAGTTGGCGCAGCAGATCGGAGGGATCGTCGCGCGTGGGCGAATGGCGCTCATAAATCTGCTTGGCAACCATCACGACTTGATCGGCGGCTTTGCGCCCGCCACTCTTGCCGCCCATGCCGTCTGCCAGCACGGCCAGTGCACAGCCGGGAGCGCGCGCGTGGGCAATGATCTCAACCTGGTCTTGCTGGTAGGAGCGATCGCCCCGGTGCATCCCCGTGGCGGCGCTGAGTCGGTAGGCAAGTGCGGCGGTGACCATATGAGCAATGTAAGGGATGGGCCCGGTGCACCCCTCTGTGCAAGGCGTGAAGTCCTGCCGCTCGCCTACACTGACAGCGTCACAATGATCGAGAACCTGCATTCGCCCCAGCGCCGCCTGATCGAGCTTCGGATCGAACACGCCGACCTCGACAGCCTGATCGACCGCCTGGGCGAGGACCCCCCGCTCGACGAGCTTGCGCTGCGCCGGCTGAAAAAGCGCCGCCTGCGACTGCGCGACCATATCGCGCACCTTACTGCGCAGGTCGACCCGCCCGAACCCGCCTGATGCCGGCCGCCGCTGTGGATGACGACGCGCTGCCTGGCGCGGTGGCGCAGGCCTTTGCCGCTGGCGGGGCACTGGCGCGGGCCGATGCCGGTTACGTCGAGCGCGAGGTCCAGCAGCGCTTTGCCCAGGCGGTGGCCGCGGCGCTGGACCAGCGCAGTGCCCTCGTGGCCGAGGCCGGCACGGGCGTCGGCAAGACCTTCGCCTACCTGGTGCCATTGCTGCTGTCGGGCCGGCGCGCCTTGGTCAGCACGGCCACCAAGAGCCTTCAGGATCAGCTCTATCTGCGCGATCTTCCGCGGCTCACCCAAGCATTGGGCGTGCCGGTGCGCTTGGCCCTGCTCAAGGGTCGCGCCAGCTACTTGTGCCTGCATCGACTCGACCAGGCCGGCCAAGGCGGGGCACCCGGCCAACCGGTGCTGCTGCCGGACCGGTTTGCCGTGCGCGCGCTGTCGCGCGTGCAGGCCTGGGCCCAGGCCACCGTCAGCGGTGACCTGGCCGAACTCGAGGGCCTGAACGAGCGCTCGCCGGTGATCCCGCTGATCACGTCGACGCGCGAGAACTGTCTGGGCAGCGACTGCCCGAAATTCGCGGCCTGCCATGTGGTCAAGGCCCGGCGCGAGGCGATGGTGGCCGACATCGTGGTCGTCAACCACCACTTGTTCTTCGCCGACATGGCCTTGCGCGACACCGGGGTGGCCGAGCTGTTGCCCAGTGTCGACGCGGCAGTGTTCGACGAGGCGCATCAGCTGGTCGAGGCCGGTGTGCAGTTTCTCGGCACCACCCTGGGCAGCGCCCAGGCGATCGATTTTGCCCGCGACCTGCTCGCGGTGGGCTTGCAGCGGGCTCGGGGCCTGGTCGATTGGCAGGCGCTGGCCAGTGCCTGCGAGCATGCGGCGCGTGACCTGCGCCTGGCCGCCGCCGGCACCCTGGGCGAGGTGCGGGGAAGCCTCAAGTTGCGCTGGGGCGAACGCAGTGAGCAGATCGACTTCATCAGCGCCTTGCACGCGCTGTCTCAGGCTTGCACCGCGGCGGCCGAGGGTGTGCAGGCGGTCATCGACCTCGGGCCCGACTTCGTCAAACTCAAGGAGCGCGCCGGAACGCTGGCACAGCTGGCCGCGGCGTTTCAACTGGAGGCTGCGCCGAGCCATGTGCGCTGGATCGATGTCAGCCCGCAGCAGGCGCGACTGGTCGAGTCGCCGCTGGACATCCGCGAGATGCTCACCGAGCAGCGCGTGCGCGCGCCCAAGGCCTGGATATTCACCTCGGCCACGCTGGGCGACGACGACGACCTGAGCTGGTTCACCGCCACCACCGGCCTGGAGGACGCAGTCAAACTGCGCCTGGGCAGCCCGTTCGACTACGCCGCCCTGGCACGCCTGTACGTGCCGGTACGTTTCCCCAAGCCCGCCGAGGCCGGCCACGCGGTGGCGGTGGCCACTCTGGCGGCCCGGTGCGCGGCAGCGCTGGGCGGGCGTACCTTCGTGCTGACCACCACCCTGCGTGCCTTGCCAGTGGTTGCGCAGACCTTGCGCACGGAGCTCGACGCTGCCGACTGCAGCCACATCGAATTGCTGGTGCAGGGCACACAACCGAAACGCGCGTTGCTGCAACGCTTTCTGAGCCGGCCTGCGTCGGTACTGATCGGCTCGCAGACGTTCTGGGAGGGCATCGACGTGCCCGGTGATGCTTTGCAATGCGTGCTGATCGACAAACTGCCGTTTCCGCCGCCCAACGATCCGCTGATCGAGGCCCGCGTCAAGCGCCTAGAGAGCCAGGGCCGCAACCCGTTCAAGGAGTGTTTCGTCGCCGATGCGGCCGTGTCGTTGAAGCAGGGTGCCGGGCGCCTGATTCGCAGCGAGACCGACCGTGGCCTGCTCGTGGTGTGCGATCCGCGCATGGTCAAGATGCCCTATGGCGCGCGCCTGCGGGCCGCATTGCCGCCAATGGCGCTGTTGGGCGACGAGTCAGCCGCGCTCGACTGGCTGGCCGAACTGGCGCTGGCTCACTGAGTCCCGGGGCCGTTCACCAGAATTGCCACCAGGCCCGCTTGGCCTGGCGCACAGCGTCCGGACCGAAGCGGCCGGCCGGGAAGTTCTGCTTCAATACCCGCTCGGTGTCGGTGCGCAACTGGTCCAGACCGAGGCGCTCGTAGCTCGCCAGCATGATGTGCAGGGCCTCCTCATTGGCCGGTGTCTGCGGGTACTCCAGCACCGCCTGCTGCGCGCGGTTGGCCGCAGCCAGGAATGCGCCACGGCGCAGGTAATAGCGTGCCACGTGGACTTCGTAATCGGCCAGCGCATTGACGATGTAGTCCATGCGCGCGCGCGCATCGTCGGCATAGCGCGACTGCGGGAACTGCGTCACCAGCTGCCTGAACGACTGGTAGGCATCGCGCGAGGCCTGCTGGTCGCGCTCGGACAGGTCTTGCCGCGCCAGCGCACCCAGGATGCCCAGGTTGTCGTTGAAATTGACCAGCCCGCGCAGGTACAGCGCGTAGTCCAGCCCCGGGCTGGAGGGGTTGAGCTTGATGAAGCGGTCCAGCGTGACCAATGCGGCCGCGCGTTCGGCCGTGCGGTACTTGGCGTAAGCCAGGTCGAGCGTGGCCTGTTGAGCCAGCAGCGTGCCGGCGGCACGGCCTTCGACACGTTCCAGCGTCTTGATGGCCTTGTCGTAGCTGCCGCTCGCCATGTCGTCCTTGGCGTCTGCATACAATCTCTCGACGGCCGCGGTCGAGTTCGGGTCTTCCTTGGGTGCCGAGCTGCAGGCCACCAGAGTCAATGCCATGCCGGTGATTGCAGCCGCGCGCAGCAGCCCGGTCAGCCCATCCAGAGTACGGATCATTGTGTGCATCGGCCCCGAGCGGGCCCCTGTCGTGAGAGCAGAAAACGAGCGCGATTATAGGGTTGACGCCTCCGACGAGGATCTCGACACCGGCATTGACACGCGCCGTTTCGAGGTCGCTATCAACGGTCACGGTGAACGACTCGATAAGCTGCTGGTGGCCCATGCCGACGAGTTCTCGCGCAGCCATCTGCAGGGGTTGATCGAGCGTGGCTGCGTGCAGGTCGACGGCGTGGTCGCGACCACCGCATCGCGCAGATTGCGTGCGGGGCAGTCGGTCAGCGTGGCGTTGCAGCCGACCGATGAGAGCCGCGCCTTCACGCCCGAGCCGATGGCGCTGGCGATCCGCCATGAGGACGAGCACTTGCTGGTGCTGGCCAAGCCAGCAGGCCTGGTTGTGCACCCGGCGCCGGGCAACTGGCGCGGGACCCTGCTCAACGGCTTGCTGGCGTACCACCGCGGTGCTTCGCAACTGCCGCGCGCGGGGATCGTGCACCGGCTTGACAAGAACACCTCGGGCCTGATGCTGGTGGCCAAGTCGCTGCCGGCAATGACCGCGCTGGTGCGCGCCATTGCCGCGCGCGAGGTGCGCCGCGAGTACGTCGCCCTGGTGCATGGCGATGTGGGTGTCACGCCGTTCTCCATCGACGCTCCGATCGGTCGCGATCCGGTGTCGCGGGTGCGCATGGCGGTCGTCTCCAGTGGCAAGCCCGCGCGCACGGACGTGGCGCGTGTGGCCTGCCATGATGGCCTCAGCGCCGTGCGTTGCACGTTGCACACCGGGCGCACGCATCAAATTCGCGTGCACCTGGCCGCGCGGGGCCATCCCTTGGTGGCTGACACGATGTACGGCGGCGCGCCGGCGCTCGGCCTCGAACGTCAGGCGCTGCACGCGGTGAAGTTGGGTCTGCGCCACCCGATCACGGACGCCGCGTTGGTGTTCGAGGAACCGCTACCGCCTGACTTGGCACCGGCATGGGCCGTCGTGTGCGGATGAGGCGGGGTCGAGCGCGCGGCGCTGCCAAGTCGGCTTGACTGCTGAGCGTGGCCGTAGCCACGGCAGGAGTCGGGCGCGAGGCCGCACCGCAGCGGGGCTACAATGCGCCCAACCCCCTGGTGCTGGCCGAAGCCGCCCAGACCGGCCCGCCCGCATTGAATTTTCGCGCCGCTGCCTAGGTGCCGCGCTTCCGGGACGAGCCACTGAACCCATTTGATGCGAACGCCGCCGGAGGACACCGGCGCCCAACGATCACAACCTATGAAGACACAGGATGCACAGCGCGTCCTCGAAACCGCGCTCATCTGCGCCCAGCAGCCGCTGCCGCTGGGTGCGCTGCGTGCGTTGTTCGATGACCAGGTCGGCGCCGACACGATCAAGAGCCTGCTCGATGAGCTGGTGCATGACTGGGAAGGCCGCGGTGTCGAGCTGGTGCCACTGGCCAGTGGCTGGCGCTTTCAGAGCCGGCCCGAGATGCGCGACTATCTTGACCGCCTGAACCCAGAGAAGCCGCCGAAGTACTCGCGCGCGGTGCTGGAAACGCTGGCCATCGTGGCCTACCGCCAGCCAGTCACGCGCGGCGACATCGAGGACATCCGGGGTGTCGTCGTCGGAAGCCCCATCGTCAAGCAGCTAGAAGACCGCGGCTGGATCGAAACCATCGGGCACCGCGAAGCGCCCGGACGGCCGGCGCTGTACGCCACCACACGGCAGTTTCTCGACGACCTGGGCGTGGCCAGCCTCGACCAGTTGCCGACGCTCGATGGCGGCGGCATCGACCAGCGACTTGATCTGGCGCTTTCACACCAGCCTGGTCTGATCGACGCAGAGGTTGACTCCGATGGTCAATCCTCGCTGGAACTTGAACTCAGTGTCGACGCAGAAATCGCCAACCCCGCCAGGCCCAGCACGCCGAGCGGCCCCAATGAACCCAGCGAGTCCTTCGCCCCCGCACCATGAACCATCCGCAAGACGCCGACCCGCCTGCCACCCCTGATGACCTGGGCCAGCCCGCGCCGGCTGACGCCATCGGGACGGAAGCCGCACCCAAGCGGCGGCGGCGCCCGCGCAAACCGGTCCAGGGCGCAGACGACGCGGCGCAAGCCAGCGGTGTCGATGCGCCTGCGGACGCCGCTGCGGGCCAGTCCAACGAGCCGGGCCTTGGCAGCGACGGTGGCGAAGGCCACGCCGTTGGCGACGCAACGCCCGGCGCCGCGGATGCCGCCGAGGCGGGCGAGGGCCCATCGCGCCGCTCTCGACGCAACCGTCGGCGAGGCCGCAAGGGTCGCGCCGCGCGCGAAGACGGCGGCCCACCGGGCGAGCCGGGCGGCGACCGTGGCAGTCAGCCCGCGGCGTTGCCAACACCCGATGCCGGCGAGTTGTTTGCCACCGTCACGTCAGGCGCCTTTGACAGCGAAGCGTCGCCGGCCGACCTGAGCGACGCCGATGCGCCAAGCGACAGTGCGGCCAACGATCCGAGTCTGCAGGCGACGACTGCCCCGCCCGAGCAGGCGGACGCGGGCGTTGACGCTGCGCTCGACCCGGCGCGTCGCGTGCTCGCCCCCGACGCCGAGGCGCCGAAGCTGCAAAAGGTGCTGGCGCAAGCCGGGGTCGGCTCGCGCCGTGACCTCGAGCAGATGATCATCGACAAGCGCGTCACGGTGAATGAGGAGCCGGCGCATACCGGGCAGCGCGTCTCCTGGGGCGACCGCGTGGCCGTCGACGGCAAGCCGGTGCGCGTGCGCATTGCGCCGCTGCCGGCGCGCGTGATCGCCTACCACAAGCCCGCCGGTGAAGTCGTCAGCCATGACGACCCGCAGCAGCGTCCGACGGTGTTCCGTCGCCTGCCGCGCCTGGCCCACGGCAAGTGGCAGTCGGTCGGGCGCCTGGACATCAACACCGAAGGCCTGCTGCTGCTCACGACCTCGGGCGAGTTGGCCAATCAACTGATGCATCCGCGCTTCGGCGTCGAACGCGAGTACGCGGTGCGTGTGCTCGGCACGCTTGAAAAAGAGCCTCGCGCGCGCTTGCTCGAGGGCGTCGCGATCGAGGGTCAGCACGCCGCCTTCAAGAGCATCGAAGACGGCGGCGGCGAGGGGGTCAACCATTGGTACCGCGTGGTCATCACCGAGGGCCGCAATCGCGAAGTTCGCAAGCTGTTCGACGCCGTGGGCCTGGCCGTCAGCCGGTTGATCCGAATCCGCTACGGCTCGGTGGTGTTGCCGCGCGGTCTGCGGCGCGGCGTCTGGGTTGATCTGGCCGAGGATGATGTCAAGCTGCTGCGCCGCCTGACCGGCCTGAGCACTCCAGGCGGGCAGAGCGACGGTGCGGGCCGTCGCAACAACCCGCGCGTGCGTGGCAGCCGTGATGAGCCGGTCCCGCGGCCGCAAGGCGAGGTGCGCCAAGGCGGCCCTCGCAAGGAAGCCCGCAGCGAGCCGACGCGGCGCGAACGTGTGCCCGCGCCCGAGCGTGGGCCACGCGCCGAGCGCGTCAGTCATGCCAACCGCTCCCATGGCAAGCAACGGCTGCAGGCCGGCTTTGGTGACGCGGCCGTGCACGCCCAAGACTTTCACGAGGGTGATCACGTCGACGTCGTTGAGGTCGTCAACATTCCCAATCCGTTGCAGCAGACCTTTGACCAGCGGGCCATTCGCGAGGCGCGCAATGCCAGGCGCGAGCTCGGCGACGACGCACCGATTCCGAACCCCTTGCAGCAGACTTACGACAAACGAGCGCTGAAGGAGGCTCGCGAGCCGCGCCGAGACACGGATGCCGAGGACGACGGCCCGATTCCCAACCCGCTGCAGCAAACCTACGACAAGCGCTTCGCGCAGGGCGGTGGCGGTGGCGGTGGCGGCGGTGGTGGTGGCGGAGGAGGGCGTGGGCGCGGCACAGCAGCGGGTGGTGGTGCCCGGCGCAAGGGTCCCGGCAAACCGGCCGGCGGCCAGCCCGACCCGATGAAGACGGCGGTCGGCTATATCGGGGGCGACGCATTCCTGCGCAAGAAATCCGGTGACCGCGGTGGTAAGGGTGGCGGTGGCGGTGGCGGTGGCGGTGGCGGTGGCGGTGGCGGTGGCGGTGGCGGTGGCGGTGGCGGTGGCGGTCGAGGCCGCGGTGGCACTGGCGGCAGGAGTCGCTGAACCGCGACTGGCGTGCCCTGCGGGCTACAATGCAAAGCTTTGCCAAGTCCTTGTTTTTCTGGAGAATTTCTCAATCATGGCGATCGAACGCACGCTGTCCATCATCAAACCCGATGCGGTGGCAAAAAGTGTCATTGGGCAGATCTATGCCCGCTTCGAGGGCGCTGGCCTGAGGGTCATTGCGGCACGCATGTCGCATCTGTCGCGCGGCGAGGCGGAGTCCTTCTACGCGGTGCACAAGGCCCGTCCGTTCTTCAATGATCTGGTCAGCTTCATGATCTCGGGCCCGGTCATGATCCAGGTACTCGAGGGCGAGGACGCGATTACCAAGAATCGCGACTTGATGGGCGCGACCGATCCGAAGAACGCCGATAAGGGCACGATCCGTGCCGACTTTGCCGACAGCATCGATGCCAACGCTGTGCATGGCTCGGACGCGCCGCAGACGGCTGCGGCTGAAGTGGCGTTCTTCTTTGCCGGCATGAACGTATTCAGCCGTTGATCATGTTGGCCCCATGCTCGCTGCGCTCGCGCCCCCCGAGGGGAGTCGGCCGCTTGGGGCGGCCCTGCGCGGCCTAGCGATGGCCGCGAACCTTCTCGATTTCGATCTCGAAGGGCTTGCGGCCTTTTGCGGCGGTCTGGGCGAGAAGCGTTTTCGCGCGACCCAGCTTTACCGATGGATTCACCAGAAGGGCGCAGGCGACTTCGCTCAGATGACCGATCTGGCGAAATCGCTGCGTGACAAGCTGGCCGGTGTGGCGGAAGTCCGGCCGCTCGCGGTGATCTCTGAGCATGTCTCGACCGACGGGACCGTGAAGTGGCTGTTTGACGTCGGCAGCGGCGATGCCATCGAGACCGTGTTCATCCCGGAGAACGATCGCGGCACGCTGTGCATTTCGTCGCAGGCTGGCTGTGCGGTCGGTTGCCGCTTCTGCTCCACCGGTCACCAGGGCTTTTCACGCAACCTGAGCACCGGCGAGATCGTGGCCCAGCTCTGGCACGCCGAGCACGAATTGCGCCGACGCATGAACCTGGGTGCCGGCGATCGGGCGGTCACGAACGTCGTGATGATGGGCATGGGCGAGCCGTTGCAGAACTACGCGGCGCTGCTGCCGGCGCTGCGTGTCATGCTTGACGACCATGGCTATGGTCTGTCGCGCCGCCGCGTGACCGTCAGCACTTCGGGCGTGGTACCGATGATCGACCGGCTGCGTGGAGATTGCCCCGTCGCGCTGGCGGTGTCGCTGCATGCGCCCGACGACCTGCTGCGCGATCAGCTGGTGCCGCTGAACAAGAAGTACCCGCTCGACGAGTTGCTGGCCGCCTGCAAGCGCTACCTCGAGGCGGCGCCGCGCGACTTCATCACCATGGAGTACTGCATGCTCGATGGTGTCAACGACAACCCGGCGCAGGCCGACGCGCTGGTTCAGCTGGTGCGCCGAGCGGATCTGTCGTGCAAGTTCAACCTGATTCCGTTCAACCCGTTTCCGGCCTCGGGTCTGACCCGCTCGCCGCGAGAGCGGGTCGCTGCCTTTGCCAAACGCCTGCAGGATGCCGGCATCGTCACGACGGTGCGCAAGACGCGTGGCGACGACATCGATGCCGCGTGCGGACAATTAGCGGGCGAAGTTCAGGACCGCACGCAGGCCAGCCAGCGCATGCAGCGGGTGCCGATTGCCATCCTTCAACCGGCGCCTCGCGCCTGACGCCGATGCGACTGCCTGCCCTTGCCACTGCCCTCGGCGTCGCGGCGCTGCTCGGAGCCTGTGCAGCACCCGGCGGCGGGCCGGCTGCGGCGCCACTCGTCGAATTGCGTACCGCCTCCGACCAGACCGACGACGACCGTCGCGCCGCGGTGCGCATGGAACTCGCTGCGCTGCACTTCGGTCGCGGCCAGTACGAGACCGCGCTCGACGAAGTCAAGCTCGCGTTGCAGTCCAAGCCCGAGCTTGGCCCCGCCTTCGCCCTGCGCGGCCTGATCTACGCCAGCATGGGTGAAGAGTCGCTGGCCGACGACAGTTTCAACCGCGCCATGCAGATCAATCCGCGTGACGCTGACACGATGCACAACCGCGCCTGGTTCCTGTGCCAGCGCAGCAAGTTTGCGGAGGCAGACCGGCTGTTCGAGCAGGCCCTGGCCTTGCCTCAGTACCGCGACGTGCAGCGCAGCCTGATGGCCCAGGGCGTGTGCCATGCGCGAGCCGGAAAATTCGAGGAGGCCGAGCGCAAGCTGTTGCGGGCCTACGAACTCGATCCGACCAACCCGAGCACGGCGCTGAATCTGTCCGATGTGTTGTACCGGCGCGGCGACTACGAGCGTGCGCGCTTCTATATTCGCCGTGTCAACCAGCGCGAAGAACTGTCCAACGCGCAGACACTTTGGTTGGCGCTGAGAGTCGAACATCGGCTTGGCAACCGCAACGCCATGGACGAATTCGGGCGCCAGTTGCGAAACCGTTTTCCCCAGGCGGCGGAGACGCTGGCCTACGAGCGAGGGCGCTTCGATGACTGAGTCTGAGGACAACGCCACGCCCGCGGCCGGCCCGGAGGCGATGAGCGCGGGCGCGATGCTGCGTGCCGCCCGCGACAGGCGCGGCCTGCACATTGCGGCGCTGGCTGCGGCGATCAAGGTCTCGCCGCGCAAGCTCGAGGCGCTCGAGGCCGATCGTCACGGCGATCTCCCGGACATGACGTTCACGCGCGCGCTGGCACAGACGGTGTGTCGCGCGCTGAAGATCGATGCCGCGCCGGTGCTTGCCAAGCTGCCACAGGCCGGTGACATGCCCAGGCTGTCCCAGCTCGGTGCCGGGCTCAATGCGCCCTACCGCGAGGCGCCGGGCAGTCGCGATCCCGGCGAGTTCACGCTGCTGCGCAAGCCAGTGTTCTGGGGCACCCTGGCGGTGCTGCTGAGTGCGCTCGTTCTGGCCTTTCTGCCCGAGCGCTGGATGCCGTGGCGTGCATCAACGAGCGGGCCGGTTCGCGAGTCATCGCCCGCCACTGCGGCGGCGCCTGTCTCCGTCGCGACGCCGGCACCCGCTGCGTCTGCACCGGCTGACGCGCTGTCGGCAGCCATGGCGCCTGCGTCGGCACAGGTCGAGACAGTTCATTCGGCACCACTGCCGGCCGCGGACGGTGCCGCGAGAACTGGGGACGCGCCGACCGGCGTGCTCGCCGTGCGAACGAGCGGCGAGTCATGGGTCGAAGTGCAGGACGGCCGCGGTCAGATGCTGTTGTCGCGCACCGTCCAGCCCGGCGAGGCAGTGGGCCTGGACGGCGCGCTGCCGCTGCGCCTGACGATTGGCAATGCGGCCGCGACGCAACTGGTGTTTCGCGGTCAACCCGTGGATTTGGCAGCCAGCACGCGTGACAACGTCGCGCGGCTGCAGTTGCGCTGACATGAACAACGAGCCGATTTTTGAAACCCTCGCAGGGGCCACTGCACCCCGGCGCCGCACGCGACAGGCGCGCGTCACCTGGGCTTCGAACGTCGTCACCGTCGGCGGCGACGCGCCGGTGCGCGTGCAATCGATGACCAACACCGACACGGTCGACGTCATCGGGACCGCGATCCAGGTCAAGGAGTTGGCCATCGCCGGCTCGGAACTGGTGCGCATCACAGTCAACACGCCCGAGGCGGCGGCGGCGGTACCGGCGATCCGCGAGCAGCTCGACCGCATGGGCATCGAGGTGCCGTTGGTTGGCGACTTCCACTACAACGGCCACCGACTGCTGACCGATTTCCCGGCGATGGCGCAGGCGCTGAGCAAGTACCGCATCAATCCCGGCAATGTCGGCAAGGGCGACAAGCGCGATCGCCAGTTCGCGCAGATGATCGAGGCCGCGGTGCGCTACGACAAGGTCGTTCGAATCGGTGTCAACTGGGGCAGCCTGGACCAGGAGTTGCTGGCCTCGTTGATGGACGAAAACGCCCGGCGCGTCGAGCCCCGCGACGCCAAGCAGGTGATGTACCAGGCGTTGATTTCCTCGGCGCTGCAGTCGGCCGAGTACGCGCGTGAAGTCGGCTTGAAGCCGGACAACATCATCATCAGCTGCAAGGTCAGTGGCGTGCAGGACCTGATCGCGGTCTACCGTACGCTGGCCACACGCTGCGACTATGCCTTGCACCTGGGACTGACCGAAGCCGGCATGGGCACCAAGGGCACGGTGGCCTCGGCCACCGCGCTGGCGGTGCTGCTGCAGGAGGGCATCGGCGACACCATTCGCGTCAGCCTGACGCCGCAACCGGGCGAAGCGCGCACGCAGGAAGTGGCGGTGGCGTTGGAGATCCTGCAGTCGCTCGGTCTGCGCACCTTCAACCCCAGTGTCACGGCCTGCCCCGGCTGTGGCCGCACCACCAGCACCACGTTCCAGGAACTGGCCAAGCAGATCGACGACTTCCTGCGCGCGCAGATGCCGATCTGGAAGGCCAAGTACCCGGGCGTCGAGAACCTCAAAGTCGCGGTCATGGGCTGCATCGTCAACGGCCCCGGCGAGAGCAAGCATGCCGATATCGGTATCAGCCTGCCGGGCACCGGTGAAGCGCCGGCCGCGCCCGTGTTCATCGACGGTGAGAAGGCGTTGACGCTGCGCGGCGAGCGCATTGCAGAAGAATTCCATCGCCTGGTCGAGGCCTACATCGAGAAGCGTTTCGGCGCCGTCGCTGCCTCGCATTGATTGACGCCGACCACGGCGGATCCGACTGAAAAATGACTGAACGCATCGCTGCTGTCAAAGGCATGAACGACATGCTGCCCGACGAGGCGGCACGCTGGGAATGGGTCGAGGGCAAGGCGCGCGACCTCCTCGCGCGCTGGGGCTACTGCAACCTGCGAACGCCGATCGTCGAGCCCACGGCGCTGTTCGTGCGCGGCCTCGGCGAGGTGACCGACATCGTCGAAAAGGAGATGTTTTCCTGGCAGGACGCGATGAACGGCGACCGCCTGACGCTGCGCCCCGAGGCCACTGCGGGCATCGTGCGCGCAATCAACGAGCACAACGCGCTCTACAACGGCCCGCTGCGCATTTGGCAGATGGGCCCGATGTTCCGCCATGAGCGGCCACAGAAGGGGCGCTCGCGGCAGTTCCACCAACTCGATGTCGAGGCCCTGGGCCATGCCGGGCCGGACGTCGATGCCGAGCTGATCCTGATGCTGCGCGCGCTCTGGCGCGAGCTTGGGCTGATCGAGGGCCAGCACATCGCGCTCGAGCTCAACAGCCTGGGCCAGGCCGACGAGCGCAAGGCGCACCGTGCTGCGCTGATTGCACATTTCGAGGCCAACGCCGATCGGCTCGATGCCGAGGCTCAGCGGCGCCTGCACAGTAACCCGCTGCGCATCCTCGACAGCAAGAACCCCTCGATGAGCGCCGTGGTCGAGAGCGCGCCGACGCTGATGGACTTCCTCGGCCCCGAATCGCTCGGGCACTTCAATGCCGTGCGCGCTGTGCTCGATGCCACCGGCCTGGCCTACCGCGTGAACCCGCGCCTGGTGCGCGGGATGGATTACTACAACCTCACGGTCTTCGAGTGGAAGAGTGACTTGCTCGGTGCGCAGAGCACGGTCTGCGGTGGCGGCCGCTATGACCAGTTGATCGAAACCCTGGGCGGCAAGCCCGCGCCGGGCATCGGCTTCGGCTTGGGGATGGAGCGCTTGATGCTGATGCTTGAAGGCGCCGGCATCCAGGCGCCCTCAATAGCGCCGCAGGCCTATGCGCTGGTGCCCGACCCGCAAATGTTGGCACGGGTGATGCCGGTACTGGAGGCCTTGCGTGGCGCGGGCATCGCCGTGCTGATGAATGCTGGCGGGGGGAGCATGAAGTCGCAGTTCAAACGCGCCGACGCCAGCGGCGCGGCGCATGCGCTGATCTTCGGTGACGATGAACTTGCGCGTGACGAAGTGGCTGTCAAGCCCCTGCGCGACGCCAAGGCAGTCCAGTTCTGCCGCAAGCTCGGCGACGTGGCTACCTGGGCGCATGAATTGCGCACGCCATAATCTCGCCTTCGTTTGAACAGACCCCCTCATGGCGACCCATCTCGACCTGCAAGACCAAGAACAAGTTGATCAGCTCCAGGCGTTCTGGACGCAGTACGGCAACTTGATCACCTGGATTGTGGTTCTCGCCCTCGGCGGCTTTGCGGCCTGGAACGGCTGGAATTTGTGGCAGCGCGACCAGGCCGGCAAGGCCAGCGCGATGTTTGAAGAATTGGAGCGCGCAGCGCAGGCGGCCGACGCCGGGCGCAGTGCATTGGTGTTTGCCGACTTGAAGGAGCGCTTTCCCCGCACTGCCTATGCCCAGCAGGGCGCGTTGCTGGCGGCCAAGGTGCAAGCCGACAAAGGTCAGACCGATGCCGCCCTGGCCACGTTGGCGTGGGCCAGCGACAACGCGGGCGACGCCGAGTACCGCACCATTGCACGCCTGCGCGCCGTCGGGCTGATGCTGGACAAGCAGCAGTACGACGCGGCGCTGGCCCAGCTCGACGCCGCAGCGCAGAACAAGAACGTCAAGGCCTTTGAAGCGCTGCTCGCCGACCGTCGCGGTGACGTGTTGCTGGCACAGGGCAAGAAGGACGAGGCGCGCAAGGCATTCGAGACCGCTTACAAGGCGATGGACGAGAAGCTTGAGTACCGGCGCTTGATCGATGCCAAGCTGACAGCGCTCGGTGCAGCGCCAGTGGCCGCCAGCGGAGCTGCGAAATGAATTCCTTCTTGCGCGTGAGTGGCGTCGTCCTACTCGCGCTGCTCGCAAGCTGTTCGAGCGACAAGCCCAAGCCCACGCCGCTCGAAGCCATCACGCCACAGATCGCGGGTCGGTTGGTCTGGAGTGCGCGCATCGAGGGCGCCGCGCCGGGCTTAATCGCGCTGGCGCGCGACACCGAGTTCACGGTCGCTGCAGCCGACGGCACGGTGCTCGCGCTGCAGGCTGACAACGGCCGCGAAGTCTGGCGGGGCAACGCCGGCGCGCGACTGAGTGCGGGCGTGGGCAGTGACGGACGCTATGCCGCGGTCGTGACCCGTGACAACGAGGTCGTGGTCCTCGAGCGCGGTGCCGTCAAATGGCGTGCGAGGCTGAACTCACGCGTGTCCACCGCGCCGCTGGTGGCCGGTGAACGAGTCTTCGTGATCGGCGTCGACCGGGTGGTCAGTGCCTTTGACGCGCTCGACGGTCGCCTGCTGTGGACCTTGCAGCGCCCCGGTGAAGCGCTGACCTTGTCGCAACCGGGCGTGATCGCCGCGTTCAAGGACACCCTGTTGGTTGGCCTGGCCCAGCGCCTGACCGGTGTTGACCCCTTGCGAGGCACGGTGCGCTGGGAAGTGGCCTTGGCCAACCCCCGCGGCACCAACGAAGTCGAACGCTTGGCCGACCTGACGGGACCGCCGCTGCGTGTGGGCGACGTCGTCTGCGCACGCTCGTTCCAATCAGCGGTCGGCTGCGCCAATGCCCAGCTCGCCACGCTGCTGTGGACCAAGAGTGTCGGCGGCGTGCAGGCCGTCGGCGGCGACGCGGAACTGGTGGTGGGTGCCGACGCCAGCGACCGTATCACCGCCTGGCGTGCGAACAATGGCGACCTGGCTTGGCACAGCGAGAGCCTGCGCTACCGCAGTCTGTCAGGTCCGCTGGTGGCCGGGCGCATGGTCATTTTTGGCGACGCGGAAGGTCAGGTGCACTTCCTTGATCGCGCTGATGGCAAGACCTTGCTGCGCCTGCCCACCGATGGCTCGCCCGTGGTCGGCGTTCCCGTGCGAGCGGGCAACACGATCCTGGTCGTCACGCGCAACGGCGGCCTGTTCGCGTTCCGTCCGGAATAGGGCCAGAGAGCGACCGTGAAACCCGTCGTGGCCATTGTCGGCCGGCCCAATGTTGGCAAGTCGACGCTTTTCAATCGCCTGACGAAGAGCCGTGACGCGATCGTGGCCGACTTCGCCGGCCTGACGCGCGACCGCCACTACGGTGACGCCAGGTTCGGTGAGCACGAGTTCATCGTCGTCGATACCGGCGGCTTCGAGCCCGACAAGCCGATCGGCGTGGTCGCCGAGATGGCCAAGCAGACCAAGCAGGCCGTCGCCGAGGCCGACGCAGTCATCTTCGTCGTTGATGTCCGCACCGGCGTGTCAGGGCAGGACCACGATATCGCTCGCTACCTGCGCACGGCCAACAAGCGCGTCTTCCTGGTCGTCAACAAAGCCGAGGGGATGAGCGATTCGCCGCACCTGGCCGAATTCCACGAACTCGGCATGGGCGAACCGAATCCGGTGTCGGCCGCGCATGGCCAGGGCATCCGCAGCCTGATCGATGCGGTCCTCGAAGGCTTCGACTTCGGCGAAGAAGAAGAGATCTTTGGCGACGGCGTCGAACACCCGATCCGGCTGGCGGTGGCGGGCCGGCCCAACGTGGGCAAGAGCACGCTGATCAACACCTGGCTCGGTGAGGAGCGCTTGATCGCATTTGACCTGCCGGGCACCACGCGCGACGCGATCCATGTGCCGTTCGAGCGCGCCGGCCAGAAGTTCGAACTGATCGACACGGCCGGCCTGCGGCGCAAAGGCAAGGTCTTCGAGGCGATCGAGAAATTCTCGGTCGTCAAGACGCTGCAGGCCATCGCTGACGCCCATGTCGTGGTCCTGCTGCTCGACGCCACCCAGGGCGTGACCGATCAAGATGCACACATCGCGGGCTACATCCTCGATGCCGGCCGGGCGGTGGTGATCGCGATCAACAAATGGGACGCGATCGACAGCTACCAGCGCGAGATGCTCGAGCGCTCGATCGAGTCGCGCCTGGCGTTCCTGAAGTACGCTACGCGGCTGCACATCTCGGCCTTGAAACGCCAGGGCCTGGGCCCGCTGTGGCAGGCCGTCGCCGACGCCCATGCATCGGCGATCAAGAAGATGCCCACGCCGGTGCTCACCCGGCTGCTGCTCGAGGCGGTGGAGCATCAGGCGCCCAAGCGGGCAGGGCATTTCCGGCCCAAGCTGCGCTACGCCCACCAGGGCGGCATGAACCCGCCGATCGTCGTGGTCCATGGCAACTCGCTCGAGCATGTGACCGACGCCTACAAGCGCTTTCTTGAAGGCCGCATCCGGGCCCACTTCAAGCTGGTCGGCACGCCGATGCGCATCGAGATGAAAACCTCGCGGAACCCTTTCGACGATAAGGGCTCCTAAGCTGGTGATGACCGCGGGCGCCATAGGGAGCAACCCTGTGATAACGTGGCAAGCATTCGAACTTTCAACACGGAGTGAATATCGTGAGCAACAAGGGGCAGCTGCTACAAGACCCGTTCCTCAACCTGCTGCGCAAGGAGCATGTGCCGGTGTCGATCTACCTCGTCAACGGCATCAAGCTGCAGGGGCAAATTGATTCGTTCGACCAGTACGTCGTGCTGCTGCGCAATACCGTCACGCAGATGGTCTACAAACACGCGATCTCGACCGTGGTGCCGGGACGTGCGGTCAATTTCCACGCGCAGGAGTCGGGCGATTCGAGCGAGTCGAGCGCTGCGTGATGATTCGTTCGACCGCGACAGGCGCGCGAACTCTTGGGTTCTTCCATCATCGGCCACGATAGCCAAACCAACGCCGCGCGCGTTGTCCTGGTGGGTGTCGATCTCGGTCCGGGCTCGTCGTTCGACGCCACGCTCGACGAGTTGGCGCTGCTTGCGGCCTCGGCCGGCGACGAGCCGGTGGCGCGTGTCATCGCCCGTCGCAAGGCGCCTGACGCAGCGCTCTTCGTCGGCTCGGGTAAGGCAGACGAAATCAAGGCCCTCGTGCTGGCCGAGCGGGCCCATGGCGTGATCTTCGACCAGGCACTGTCGCCGGCGCAACAACGCAATCTCGAGCAACTCCTGGGCGTATCGGTGGCCGACCGCACTGCGCTGATCCTGGACATCTTTGCCGCCCGTGCGCAGAGCCATGAGGGCAAGCTGCAGGTTGAGTTGGCGCGGCTGCAGTACCAGGCCACCCGCCTTGTGCGTCGCTGGAGCCACCTGGAGCGTCAGACGGGCGGCATCGGCATTCGCGGTGGCCCTGGTGAGGCGCAGATCGAACTTGATCGGCGCATGATTGGCGAGCGCATCAAGACCGTCAAGGCGCGGCTGGAAAAGGTCAAGCGCCAGCACCAGACGCAGCGCCGCGCCCGCGAGCGCAGCGGCACCTTCCGGGTCTCGCTGGTCGGCTACACCAACGCCGGCAAGTCGACGTTGTTCAATTCACTGGTCAAGGCCCGCGCTTACGCCGCCGACCAACTGTTTGCCACCCTGGACACCACCACGCGATCGTTATGGCTGCAGGAGGCCGGACGGCAGGTGTCGCTGTCCGACACCGTGGGTTTTATCCGCGACCTGCCGCACAAGCTGGTCGATGCCTTTCGCGCGACACTGCAAGAAGCGGCCGATGCCGATCTGCTGTTGCACGTCGTCGATGCGGCCAGCCCCTTGGCCGCCGAGCAGGTCGCAGAAGTCGAGCGTGTGCTGGTAGAGATTGGCGCCGAGCGCATCCCGCAAATCATGGTCTTCAACAAGCTTGATTTGCTGGGCACGGCGCAGACCCCGCGCGCGATGCGCGACGCGGTCGAGCGCGCGCCCGGGGTGCGCACGCCGCGCGTCTTTGTCAGCGCCCGCGACGGGCGCGGCCTCGACCTCTTGCGCACCGTGATTGCCGAGCAGGCGCTCGGTGACACCTTGAAGCCCGGCGATGTGCCACCATATCCGGCGTTGCCTGAATTTTCAGATGACAGCGACGGCGCGTCAGGCGCCGAAGAATTCTTCAACCGAGTCAAGCAAGCATGACCCTAAGCCTCGCGTCCGATTTCCCGGCCCCGTTTGCACGGCGTCTATCCGAGTTCGGCCGTGCCACGCGGGCTTTGCTTGCGGCCGCGCTGCGGCCCGCTAGTCGCCGCCGCGCCGCTGCAGGCGCTGAGGACACCCTGATCTACGCCAACCGCAATGACGGTCCGCCCGACCTCGACGAGTTGTGGCGCGATTTCAACAAGAAACTCGGCGGCCTGTTTGGCGGCAAGGGTTCCGGCAAGCCGCCCCTGCGTGGCAATGGCAGCGGCAATGGCGGAGGCGGCAACTTCCAGCCCGACATGAAGAGCGCCGGCATTGGCATTGGGCTGATTGCCGGCGTGGCCGTGCTGGTCTGGGCTGGCAGCGGTGTGTTCATCGTGCAGGAAGGCCAGCAGGCGGTCGTGACTTCCTTCGGTCGCTACACCCAGACCCGCGACGCCGGCATTCAGTTTCGCTGGCCCTATCCGTTCCAGGCCCACGAGACGGTGGCAGTCACGCAGCTGCGCTCGGTCGAGGTGGGCCGCAACACAGTGGCACAGGTCACGGGCCTGCGCGACTCGTCAATGCTGACCCAGGACGAGAACATCGTCGATATCCGCTTCACCGTGCAGTACCGGCTGAAAGACGCACGCGCCTACCTGTTCGAGAACCGCAATCCTGACGAAGCCGTGGTGCAAGCGGCCGAGTCGGCGGTGCGGGAAATCGTCGGCCGCAGCAAGGTCGACCAGGTGTTGTACGAGCAGCGCGACGCGATCGCTGCCGATCTGGTCAAGTCGATCCAGGTCCAGCTCGACCGGCTCAACGCCGGCATCATCGTGGCCAACGTCAACGTCCAGCATGTGCAGGTACCCGAGCAGGTGCAGGCGGCCTTCAACGACGCCGTCAAGGCCAGTGCCGACCGCGACCGCTTCAAGAACGAAGGCCAGGCCTACGCCGCCGACGTGATTCCCAAGGCGCAGGGCGCTGCCGCACGGCTGAAGGAAGAGGCCGATGGCTACAAGTCGCGGGTGATCGCACAGGCCGATGGCGACGGGCAACGATTCCGTTCGGTGCTGGCCGAGTACCAGAAGGCGCCCACGGTGACGCGGGACCGCCTCTACCTCGACACCATGCAGGCGGTCTACAGCAATGTCACCAAGGTGATGGTCGACAGCCGCAACGGCTCCAACCTCTTGTACTTGCCACTGGACAAGCTGATGCAGCAGACCGGCGTGGCAGCGCCGGCCGCGGCCGGCAACGTGCCCACGCCGGCGGCTGTGCCGGAGGCTGGCGGTGCGCAGGGCGTGGATGTGCGCTCGCGCGACGGTACGCGCACGCGTGACCGCGACGGCCGCTGACCCCAGGAGAACAACAACATGAACCGAATCGGACTCATCGCCGTCAGCGTGGTCCTCGCGCTGATGCTTGCCGCCTCCACCGTCTTCATCGTCGACCAGCGCCAGGTGGCCGTGATTTTTGCGCTGGGCGAAATCAAGGAAGTCATCACCGAGCCCGGCCTGAAGCTCAAGCTGCCGCCGCCGTTCCAGAACGTGGTCTACCTCGACAAGCGCATCCAGACCCTGGACAGTCCCGACACGCGGCCGATCTTTACCGCTGAGAAGAAGAGCCTGGTGATCGACTGGCTGGTCAAGTGGCGGATCGCCGAACCGCGCCAGTTCATTCGCAACAACGGTGTCGACCTGCGCACGCTGGAGAACCGTCTGGCACCCGTGGTGCAGGCGACCTTCAACGAGGTCGTGACACGGCGCACGGTGACCGGCATGCTGGCCACCGAGCGCGAGGACGTCATGAACGACGTGCGCAAACGCCTGACCGACGAGGGCAAGGCTTTCGGCATCGAGATCGTCGACGTGCGCGTCAAGCGGGTCGACTTCGTGGCCGACATCACCGACTCGGTCTACCGGCGCATGGAGTCCGAGCGCAAGAAGGTGGCCAACGAGTTGCGCTCGCAGGGCGGTGCGGAGTCGGAGAAGATCCGAGCCGACGCCGATCGCCAGCGCGAGGTGATCATTGCCGAGGCCTACCGCGATGCCCAGAAGGTCAAGGGTGAGGGCGATGCCAAGGCGTCGGCCCTCTACGCCGACGCCTTTGGCCGCGACCCGCAGTTCGCCCAGTTCTACCGCAGCCTGGAAGCCTACCGGGCGAGCTTTCGCACCAAGAGCGACATGATGGTGGTCGACCCGAGCAGTGACTTCTTCCGTGCGATGCGCGGCAGCGGTTCGCCCGCCGCGGCGCCAGCCAAGAAGTAGGGCTGCGGCCGCAACGATGGGCGACTTGCTGGTCGGCGCCTTGGCGCTGATGCTGGTGATCGAGGGCTTGCTGCCGTTCCTGAGCCCCGCTTCCTGGCGTCAGATGTTCGAACGTGCAACGCGCCTGAGCGACGGCCAGATCCGCTTCATCGGGCTGATCAGCTTGATCGCCGGGTTGGTGCTGCTGGCCGTGTGGCGGATATGACGGCCCCTGGACGACTGCGTCGTCGTCCCCCGCGGGGAGCTCAGGCCGCTTGGGGCGGCCCTGCGCTGGCCTGAGTCTGAAATGCGGTCGGTACAATGCCTCTTTCAACAACGCAGCGTTTTCTCCCATGTCGCGTGCGTGGCTGTTGCCCGAGCAGATTGCCGATGTGTTGCCCAACCAGGCGCGGCGCATCGAGGAGCTTCGGCGCACCCTGATCGACGGCGCTCGCAACTATGGTTTCGAGCTGGTGATGCCGCCGTTACTCGAACACCTCGAGTCGCTGCTTTCGGGCACGGGGCACGCGCTGGATCTGAAGACCTTCAAGCTGGGCGACCAGCTCTCCGGCCGCACGCTCGGACTGCGCGCCGACACCACGCCGCAGGTGGCGCGCATCGATGCCCACTTGCTCAACCGCCAGGGTGTGGCACGCCTGTGCTACTGCGGGCCGGTGCTGCACACGCGCGCCGACAATGCGCAGAGCACGCGCGAGCCACTGCAGTTCGGCGCCGAGATCTACGGCCACGCCGGTCTTGAGGCCGACTTGGAGGTGATCGATCTGGCGCTCGACGGCCTGCATGCTGCAGGCCTGGACGATGTCCTGCTCGACTTGGGCGATGCGCGCATCGTGCGGGCGGTGCTGGGCGACGCCGCGGTCGATCCGGCAGTCATCGACGCGCTGGCGCGCAAGGATGCGGCGGCACTGGCCGAACTGGCGGGCCTGCTGCCGGCACAGCTCCAGGCTGACCTGAAAGTGCTGTTGCGTCTTTACGGCGGTCCCGAGGTGCTCAACGCGGCACGCGCCGCGTTGCCGGCGCACCCGCCGATCATGCGCGCGCTTGACGATCTGGCCTGGCTGGCCAGTCATGTGCACAAGGCCCACCCGGCCGTGCGCATTGGCTATGACTTGGCAGACATCAGTGGCTACGCCTATTACAGCGGCGCGCGTTTCTCGCTCTACGGCGCCGCGGCCAATGCCGCATTGGCGCGCGGCGGCCGCTATGACGAGGTGGGCGCGATCTTTGGCCGCAACCGCCCGGCGGTTGGCTTCAGCCTGGATGTCAAGGCCTTGGTGCAGACCGCCGCACAGCTGCCGGCAATGGCCGCAGTGCGTGCGCCTTGGGGTGAGGCCAATGAATTGCGCGCCGCAGTGCGGCGCTTGCGCGAGCAGGGTCAGATGGTGGTTTGCACGCTGCCCGGCCACGAGCATGAAGCCCAGGAGTACGACTGTGACCGCGAACTGGTCGAAGTCGATGGCCGTTGGGTCTTGCGCGCACTCTGAATTCGAAACGAGAACCGGAATTAGCACCACCATGCAAGCATCAACCGGCCGCGGCCGCAACGTCGTCGTCGTCGGCACCCAATGGGGCGACGAAGGCAAGGGCAAGGTCGTCGACTGGCTGACCGATCATGCACAGGGCGTGGTGCGATTCCAGGGCGGGCACAACGCGGGCCATACGCTGGTCATCAAGGGTGTGAAGACGGCCCTGCAATTGATCCCCAGCGGGATCATGCGCGACGGCGTGGCCTGCTACATCGGCAACGGCGTGGTCGTTGACCCTGCGCACCTGCTGGTCGAGATCGAGCGCCTGGAGGGCATTGGCGTCGAGGTTCGCTCGCGCCTGTTTATCAGCGAGTCGTGCCCGCTGATCCTGCCGTTTCATGTGGAGCTCGACAAGGCGCGCGAGGCGCTGCGCGAGACCAGTGGCGCCGGCAAGATCGGCACGACCGGCAAGGGCATCGGCCCAGCCTACGAAGACAAGGTCGCGCGCCGCGCACTGCGCGTGCAGGACTTGAAGCACGCGCAGCGCTTTGCGAGCAAGCTGCGCGAGTTGGTCGAGCTGCACAACTTCGCGCTCAACGGTTACCTGAAAGCCAAGGCGCTCGAGTATCAGCCGATTTTCGACAATGCCATGGCGGCGGCCGAGAAGATCAAGCCGATGCTGGCCGACGTGGGCTACCGCATTCACAGCGCCAACCGCGCCGGCGCCAACATCCTGTTCGAAGGCGCGCAAGGGACCTTGCTCGATATCGACCATGGTACCTATCCGTACGTCACGTCGAGCAACTGTGTGGCCGGCAATGCGGCTGCGGGCGCGGGCGTCGGGCCCGACCAGCTTGATTACATCCTGGGCATCACCAAGGCCTACACCACCCGCGTCGGCTCGGGTCCGTTCCCGACCGAGTTGCCGATGGACGTTCCCGGCAGCGTGGGCCACCATCTGTCGAGCGTCGGTCAGGAGCGCGGCACCGTCACCGGTCGCGCGCGCCGCTGCGGCTGGCTCGACGCGGCCGCACTCAAGCGTTCGATGATCATCAACGGGATCTCGGGGGTCTGCATCACCAAGCTCGACGTGCTCGACGGCCTGCCCGAGATCAAGATCTGTGTCGGCTACGGATTGCATGGCCGGCGCATCGACATCCTGCCGCTGGACGCCGACGACATCCTCGCCTGCCAGCCGATCTACGAGAATTTTGCGGGCTGGAGTGAGCCGACCGTCGGCCTGACGCAGTGGGACCAGTTGCCGCTCAACGCCAGGCGCTACCTGGAGCGCGTGCAGGAGTACATGCAGGCGCCAATCGACATGGTGTCCACCGGCCCCGACCGCGAGCAGACCATCCTGCTGCGCCACCCCTACAAGATCTGACAGCCAGGAGACGTGCACGATGCTCACCGACGACGGCAAACACCTCTACGTTTCGTGGGACGAGTACCACCTGCTGACAGAGCGCCTGGCGCTCAAGGTAGCGCACTCGGGTTGGGAGTTTGACCAGATCCTGTGCCTTGCGCGGGGTGGCATGCGCCCCGGCGATGTGTTGTCGCGCGTCTTTGACAAGCCGCTGGCAATCATGAGTACCAGTTCGTACCGTGCCGAGGCCGGTACGATCCAGGGCCGGCTCGACATCGCCAAGTTCATCACCATGCCCAAGGGCGATCTGGCCGGCCGCGTCCTGCTGGTCGATGACCTGGCCGACTCTGGCGTGACCTTGAAAGCCGTGGTCGATCGCCTGCGCGGCATGCCCTCGATCAGCGAGCTGCGATCCGCCGTGATCTGGACCAAGGGGGCGTCGAGCTACACGCCCGACTATTTCGTCGAATCGCTGCCGACCAGCCCGTGGATCCACCAGCCGTTCGAGGAATACGATGGCCTTCGCCCGGACGCCCTGGCCAAGAAATTCTCGATCTGACAGGCAAGAAAAAGGGCCGTTGCATCGCAACGGCCCGCTTTCCATCAATCATTTGGTGCCCAGAAGAGGACTCGAACCTCCACGGAGTTACCCGCTAGTACCTGAAACTAGTGCGTCTACCAATTCCGCCATCTGGGCATCTCAGGAAGCAGGACTTTATCATCAAAAACATTGTCTCCTCGACCCCTGCGGTGCTCGGCGCCGCTCTGATGAGCGAGGTTGAAGGCACCGTCCAGGGTCACCGCGACGGTCATGGTTTCGTCACCCGTGAAGACCGCAGCGCCGCCGACATTTATCTCTCGCCCCAGGAGATGCGTGCCGTGCTGCACCGCGACCGCGTGCGCGTGCGCATCGTGCGCTACGACCGCCGCGGCCGGCCCGAAGGCCAAGTGCTCGACATTCTCGAGAGGCGCAAGTCGCCGATCATTGGGCGTTTGCTGCACGAGAGCGGCATCTGGCTGGTGGCGCCCGAGGACAAGCGCTACGCGCAGGACATCCTGATCCCGAAGAACGCCACGGCCAACGCCCAGGCCGGACAGGTAGTCGCGATCGAACTCACCGAACCGGCTTCGATGTTCTCGCAGCCCGTCGGTCGCGTGGCTGAAGTGCTCGGCGAGATTGACGACCCCGGCATGGAAATCGAGATCGCGGTGCGCAAATACGAGGTGCCGCACCGCTTTTCGGCTGAGACGATCGCCCAGGCCGCCGCGCTGCCCGAGCGCCTGCGCGCCGTCGACCGCAAGCACCGAATCGACCTGACTGACGTGGCGCTGGTCACGATCGACGGCGAAGACGCGCGCGACTTCGACGATGCGGTGTACTGCGAGCCGCTCGAATCCGGCCGCGGCCGTGCCAAGAAAACCGGCTGGCGTCTGATCGTGGCGATCGCCGACGTCAGCCACTACGTCAAACCCGCCGAGCCGCTCGACGAGGACGCCTACGAGCGTGCGACTTCTGTCTATTTCCCCCGCCGTGTGATCCCGATGCTGCCGGAGAAGCTGTCCAACGGGCTGTGCTCGCTCATCCCCGGCGAGGATCGCCTCGCGATGGTCTGCGACATGGTCATCGGGTCGCTGGGAGAGATCGAGGCCTACCAGTTCTACCCGGCTGTGATTCATTCGCACGCCCGCTTCACCTACACCGAAGTGGCGGCGATCCTGGCCAACACACGCGGCCCCGAGGCGGCCCAGCACGCCGATCTGGTGCCGCACCTGGTGCATCTGCACGAGGTCTATCGGGCCTTGCTGAAACTGCGCAGCCAACGCGGTGCAATCGACTTCGAGACCACGGAGACGCAGATCGTCTGCGACGACAACGGCCGCATCGAAAAGATCGTGCCACGCACGCGCAATGAGGCGCACCGTCTGATCGAAGAGGCCATGCTGGCGGCCAACGTCTGTTCGGCCAATTACATTGCCCAGGCCAAGCACCCGGCGCTGTACCGGGTGCATGAAGGGCCGACGCCGGAGAAGAAGGTCACCTTGCAGAACTACCTGAAGGCCCTGGGTCTTGGGCTGGTGGTCAGTGACGATCCCAAGCCGCGCGAGTACCAGGCCATTGCCGAAGCAACCAAGGACCGGCCCGACGCGCTGCAGATCCACTCAATGCTGTTGCGCTCGATGCAGCAGGCAATCTATACCGCCAAGAATGCCGGCCATTTCGGCCTGGCCTACGACGCCTACACCCACTTCACGAGCCCAATCCGGCGCTACCCCGACCTGTTGGTGCACCGCGTGATCAAGGCGATCCTGCATGGCAAGCGCTATCACATCGACAGCGGCTCCCTCGAAGAATTGCCTCAGGTGCGCAAGGGCGGCAAGGCGCCCAAGGCCCACGCGCAGGAAGGCGAGCATTGGGAGGCCGCCGGCGCGCACTGCAGCGCCAACGAGCGCCGCGCCGACGAGGCCTCGCGCGACGTCGAGGCCTGGCTCAAATGCCGCTACATGCGCGACCGCCTGGGCGAGGAATTCGCCGGCACCGTGACAGCGGCGACCAGCTTTGGCCTGTTTGTGCAACTCGACGCCTTGTTTGTCGAGGGCTTGCTTCACATCACCGAACTCGGTGGCGACTACTACCGCTTCGACGAGGCACGCCAGGAACTCCGTGGCGAGCGCACCGGTGTTCGCTATGGCGCGGGCGAGCGCTTGACCGTGCAGGTCAGCCGAGTGGACCTCGATGGCCGCAAGATCGACTTTCGCTTGGTGCGCGAAGGCCAGGGCATGCGCCAGTTGGTCAAGGGTCAGCGCGACAAGGCTGCAACGCACCGCGGGCCAGGCAGCGCGGTCGATGAGTTGGCGGCGGTGAAGAAGAGCGACATTGCCGTCAAGGAGGCCACGCGCAAGGGCAGGGCAGGCAGCGCGGCCGGCAAAGGCAGCGCCGGCACGCGCAGCGGGCGCGGCGAGAAGAAGCCCGCGACACGCGGCATCAAGAAGAGCCGCTGAGCCGGCTCAGTCCGTGGCTGCCATCTTTTGCAGCAGTTGCGACGCGGTCAACGGCGTGCGATCGTCGCCTGCATCGGCGGCTGCGCCATGCAGCCAGGCGCCCGCCTGAGCGACCAGGTGCGCGGCGGGCGGATGCGGTTGTGCCTGCGCCGCGGCCCACAGCCCGCCAAGCCATCCGGCCAGCACGTCGCCGGTACCGGCACTGGCCAACCTTGCATTGCCACTCGCATTGATCGACGTCGGTTGTTGTGGCGCGGCGATCACGCTGCCCGACCCCTTTAACAGCACGACGCAGCCAAATCGCGCTGCAAGTCGTTCGGCTTGACCGAGCCGGTCGGCCTGGACTGCGGCTGCATGGGCCACGCCGGCAAGGCGTGCCGCCTCGAGTGGATGCGGCGTCAGTATGGTGGCGAGGCCCCGACCGGCACGCGCACTGAGCAGGGACTGCAGCGCGGCGTCAACGGCAATCGCGTTCAGCGCATCGGCATCGAGCACCAAGCGCGCCGCCCGTGCCAGGATGACTGGCAGTGCTTCACGCACGGCGTCACCGCCGCCACAGCCGCAGACCACGGTGGCCGCGGCAAGCGATGCCGGTGTGTCGCGCCACAGGGTCGGCCGCAGCATCAGTTCGGGCCACAGCGGGTCATGGGACACGACCGCCGGGTCGAGTGCGCAGACATAGACGCGCCCGGCACCGGCCGCCAGCGCCGCGCGCCCGGCAAGCCATGCGGCACCCGCCGTGCCGGTTGCGCCACCGATGACGATCACGTCGCCGAAGCTGCCCTTGTGCTGAGCGTGTCGGCGTGGCGTCTGCACGTGCAACGCCGCGTCGGCGCCCCCGAGCCACGCGCGCGGCGGCACCTGTGCCGCAATCTTGTGCGTGTCAAGGTCGTCAAACCAGATGTCGCCGGCATGGTCGCGACCCTGGGCCGTGAACAGCCCCGGCTTGAGCGTCAACAGGGACAGCGTGTGCGAGGCGACGGCGACATGCGCGCCCAGGGCGACACCCTGGTTCGCGTCCAGACCACTGGGCAGGTCGATCGCCAGGCGCGGCCCGGGCTGCGCGTTGAACAGCCGCAGCGCCGCGGCGATGGTGCCGTCGGCGGCGCGCGTGGTGCCAAGGCCGAGCAAGGCATCGATGGCCAGATCGCAATGTAAGCCAGCAGGCAGTCCGGATTCGATGGCCACGCCGGCAGCCTGGGCCCGGACCAGCGACGCCGCGGCATCGGCGGGGCGGCGCGCGGCTTCGCCGATGGCCGTGACGGTGACCTGCTTGCCCGCGTTGTGAAGGTGGATTGCGGCCGCGAAGCCATCGCCGCCGTTGTTGCCCGGCCCAGCGGCAATCCAGATGCGCTCGGCGTGCGGGACCAGTGCCAGCGCCAGTCGCGCCACGGCCTGGCCGGCGCGTTGCATCAAGGCGTGCGGCGGGCAGGCCGCGGCGGCCAACGTCTCCAATTGCCGCGTCCCGGCTGCGTCATGCAGCGGCCAAGACGGTGATTGGCTGGCGATGAGTTTTGGGCTGTTCATGGCCGCGGCGATTGTCGCCTTCAGCGCCGGCGCAGGGGTGCAAAACGAGTCATGTCCAGGGGTGGTGTGCGGCCGGCGATTGCATCGGCCACCAGCCGCGCGCTGCCACAGGCCAGTGCCCAGCCACTCGAACCATGGCCGGTGTTGAGCCACACGCCCGGGACCCCGGCCGCACCAATGACCGGCGGGCCATCGGGCAGCATCGGCCGAGCACCCTTCCAAGTCTGCGCCTGCGAGTGTCGGGCCGCGCTGGGGAACCAGTCCTGCAGCACGCGGTGCAGCGTCGCGATCGGCGCTGCGGCCAGATTGTCAGGCGCGCCCCCCAATTCCGCGCCGCCGGCCACGCGCACACGGTCGCCGAGGCGACTGATGGCGACTTTGTAGCGCTCGTCCATCAGTGCTGCCCGAGGCCCCACGTCGGGATGGGACTCGAAGTGGCGCACGGGCAAGGTAATCGAGTAGCCGTACACCGGTTGCAGTGGCAGGGCCAAGCCGAGTGGGCGCAGCATGGGGCCACTGCCGAGGGCGGCGCATACCACCACGGCATCGTAGCGATCGCTGCGCGCGATACCCATGCTGGCAGCGCCGACAAAGGTCGTATTGCCGTCGTTCTCCAGCGTCAGACTGTCCACGCCGACCGTTGCGCCCGGCGTCAGGCGTCGCACCGAGTGGCCGAAACGGAACTCGACACCCAGGCGCTGCAACTCGCTCTTCAGCCCGAGTGCAAATTGGCGACAGTTGCCGACATCGGCACCGGGTAGGTGAATGCCGGCGCGGATCGCGGTGGCCTCGTTCAATGCCGGCTCGATGCGGCGGCACACCGCAGCGTCAACGAGGTGAAAGCCGACGCCCAGGTCGGACAGCAACTTCAGTCCCGGCCGTGCCTGCTCAAGTTCATGCTCGCCGCGCAGCAAGACCAACAAACCCCGCGCGCGCTCATGTTCGATCGACAGGGCGGCCGCCAACTCCCGCGTGCGCGCCAGGCTCAGGTCGGCCAGCGCCAGCATGGCACTGCGGTTGGCCAAATAGTGAGGCATTGAGCACGCCCGCCACCAACGCCAAAGCCACGCTGCGAGCGATGGTCCCGGCAGCCCCGCCAGTCGCACGGCGGCGTCCCGCCGCCCCCATTGGCCCAGCACCTTGCGCAACATGCCCGGTGCTGCCCATGGCGTGACGTAGCCTGGTGCGAGCACCCCGGCGTTGGCAAAGCTGGCTTCGACAGCCACACTGCCGCGGCGCTCGAAGAGCGTGACCTGGTGGCCGTCTCCCAGCAGTTCATAGCTCGTGGTGACGCCGACGATGCCGGCACCGATGACCGCGACACGCACTACGTGCCGCCTCGCAAACTCTGCTCGATGGCCAGCGAAACAGCGAGAACGCGGTCGTCCGCCAATGCCGGACCCCAGACCATCAGGCCGACGGGCCACTCGCCCTGCCGGTGGCAGGGCAGCGACAGCGCGCACCCGTCGAGCAGGTTGACCACCGACGGATTGCGCAGCAGCAAGGCGTTGATGGCAAAAAAGGCCTCGTCGCTGTCGATAAGCGGCTGAACCTGCGGCGCAACGATCGGCACCGTGGGCGAGAGCAGGGCATCAAAACCTGCCAGCACCGCCTCCGTGCCTGCAATCCAGGCGCGGCGCTCGTTCAACAGGTCAATGTAGTCGGCCGCTCCGATGGCCTCGCCGCGCCGAATCCGCAAGGCCACGCGAGGGTCGTACAAATCGGCGCAGGTGGCCAAGCGGTGACGGTGCCAGGCCCAGCTCTCGGCCGCCGCGAATCCACCCCCGCGGTGCAGCGTGGCCGCATCGGCCAGTGTGGGCAGCGCAATGTCCTCGATGTGTGCGCCGGCGGCGCGCAGGATCGTGAGCGCGCGCTCGAACGCCATCGCGACCGCAGGCTCGAGCCCGTCGAGCATGACACTGGTCGGCACCGCCAGACGCCAGGTCGACAGCGGACGCGCATCAGGCATGACGCGACGCGCGGCCAGGATTTCATGCAGCAGCACTGCGTCGCGCACTGACTGTGTAATCGCGCAGGCAGTGTCCAGGGTGGTTGAGAGCGGAATCGCGCCGGTTGTGGGGACCCACCTTGCCGTGCTCTTGAAACCGACCAGTCCTTGCAGTGCGGCTGGGATTCGAATCGAACCCCCGGTGTCCGATCCGAGCGCCGCCCAGGCCGCGCCGGTGGCCACCGAGACCGCGCCGCCCGAGGTCGATCCACCGGGAATGCGCGGTTCGGGATCAAGCGCTGCCGTGGCCGGATTGGCCGGCGTGCCGTGGTGCGGATTGATGCCGACACCCGAGAACGCGAACTCGCTCATGTTGGTGTGGCCGACGAGCGCCGCGCCGGCTGCGCGCAGTCGGGCCACCGCCGGGCAGTCCCGCGTTGCAGGCTCAGCGTCTTGAAGCGAGCTCGATCCCGCCGTCGTTGGCTGGCCGGCGACGTCGAACAAGTCCTTGACCGACAACGCCAGGCCGGCCAGCAGCGGCAGGGGTGCGTTGGCAGCGCGCAGACTGTCGACCGCGCGGGCGGCGGCGCGAGACTGCGGGTCGAAGCGGCGCACGAAACTGTGGCGACTGGCAGCGCGGCCCGAGTGCGCGAGCGCCTCGTCAAGGGCAGTCTGGGCGCTGAGGCGGCCGCCGGCAATGGCAGCGGCGGCCTGGGTCAAGTCGGTCGGCATGGGTGGTGCGGCTGCTATACTCTGCGGGTTTTTCCCAGCGTGGATTCGAGCATCGATGCGAGCGACGATTCACGGCGGAAAGGACAAATCGCGAAGCCGGCCATCGAAAGGTGTCGCAACGCAGGGTCAAAGTGCCCGTTTCGTTGCGATTCGCGCCGGATTCTAGACCTAACCTTTTTGGAGTTTTCATGTCTGTGAACATGCGCGAAATGCTGGAAGCCGGTGTCCATTTCGGACACCAGACCCGCTTCTGGAATCCGAAGATGGCCCCGTACATCTACGGCCATCGCAACAAGATCCACATCATCAACCTCGAGAAGACGCAGCCGCTCTTCGAGGCCGCATTGAAGTTCGTACGCCAGCTTGCATCCAAGCGCGGCTCGATCCTGATGATCGGCACCAAGCGCCAGGCCCGCGACGTGATCGCCCTGGAGGCCAAGCGCGCCGGCATGCCTTTTGTCGACCAACGCTGGCTCGGCGGCATGATGACCAACTTCAAGACCGTCAAGGGCTCGCTTAAGAAGCTGAAGGAAATGCAGGCCCAGGTCGACGCGGGGACCCAGCCCTCGCTGAAGAAGGAGGCGCTGATGTTCCAGCGCGAGATCGCCAAGCTCGAGAAGGATATCGGCGGCATCCAGGACATGAACGCGCTGCCTGATGCGATGTTCGTCATCGACGTCGGGTACCACAAGATTGCGGTGGCCGAGGCCATCAAGCTGGGCATTCCGGTGATCGGCATTGTGGACACCAACCACTCCCCATTGGGCATCGACTACGTCATTCCCGGTAACGACGACTCTGCCAAGGCCGTGGCACTGTATGCCCGCGCCATCGCCGACGCCGTCCTGGAAGGCAAGGCCAATTCCGGCAACGAAGTCGTGCAAGCCGTGTCGGCTGGCGGTGACGAGTTCGTCGAGGTCAGCGAAGACGCCTGACCGGTTCGTCACGGATCGATTCGAAGGGGCTGCAAGAGGCCCCTTTTTTCCAGCCAACGAGAGAGACTTGATATGCCCGCAATCACAGCAACGATGGTGGCCGAACTTCGCGCAAAGACCGACGCGCCGATGATGGAGTGCAAGAAGGCGCTGACCGAAGCCGAGGGCAATGCCGAGCGCGCCGAAGAGATCCTGCGCGTCAAGCTTGGCAACAAGGCCGGCAAGGCCGCCTCGCGCGTGACCGCCGAGGGCGTGGTCAGCGTGGCCATCAATGGCACGACCGGGGCGCTGGTCGAAGTCAACTGCGAAACCGACTTTGTATCGAAGAACGAGTCCTTCCTGGCCTTCACCAAGGGTTGTGCACAACTGGTCGCCGAGCACAATCCGGCGGACGCGGCGGCGCTGTCGGGCTTGGCCTACGCCCAAGACGGGTTCGGCCCGACGCTCGAGGACGTGCGCAAGGGCCTGATCGGCAAGATCGGCGAGAACATGGCCATCCGCCGCTTTCGGCGTTACAGCGACGGCGGCAAGCTGGCCAGCTACCTGCATGGCACGCGCATCGGCGTGATCGTCGAGTTCGACGGCGACGAGGTCGCCGCCAAGGACGTGGCGATGCATGTGGCAGCGATGAAGCCAGCTGCGCTGTCTTCGGCTGCAGTTCCTGCCGCGTTGGTTGACAAGGAGCGCAAGATTGCTGCCGAGAAAGCCGCCGAGTCCGGCAAGCCTGCCGAGATCGTAGCCAAGATGGTCGAGGGCTCGGTGCAGAAGTTCTTGAAGGAGGTGTCGCTGCTGAACCAGACCTTCGTCAAGAACGACAATCAGACCGTCGAACAGATGCTCAAGGAGCGCGCCACCCAGGTCAAGGGCTTCACGCTGTATGTGGTCGGCGAAGGCATCGAGAAGAAGGTCGACGACTTCGCCGCCGAGGTTGCTGCACAGATTGCTGCGGCCAAGGGCCCCTAAGACCGTATTCAGACAGCGGGCCGCTGACGCGGCCCCTTAAACTCTCGCCAGTTGACCGCCTGAGGAGTCCTGCCGCATGCCGGCCTACAAACGCATTCTGCTCAAACTTTCCGGCGAAGCCCTGATGGGCGACGACGCCTACGGCATCAACCGCGCCACCATCGTGCGCATGGTGCGCGAGGTGCAGGAGATCACCGAGCTGGGTGTCGAAGTGGCCGTGGTCATCGGCGGCGGCAATATTTTCCGCGGCGTGGCCGGCGGCTCGGTCGGGATGGATCGCGCCACCGCCGACTACATGGGCATGCTGGCCACGGTGATGAATGCGCTGGCGCTGGCCGACACGATGCGCCAGGAAGGCATGACCGCAAGGGTGATGAGCGCCATCGGCATCGAGCAGGTGGTCGAGCCCTATGTGCGGCCCAAGGCGCTGCAGTACCTCGAAGAGGGCAAGGTGGTGGTATTCGCCGCCGGCACCGGCAACCCGTTCTTCACCACCGACACGGCGGCCGCACTTCGCGGCGCGGAGATCGGCGCCGAGATCGTGCTCAAGGCCACCAAGGTCGACGGTGTGTACTCGGCCGACCCGAACAAGGATCCGAGTGCCACGCGCTATGCGACGATCGGATTCGACGAAGCCATCGCCAAGAATCTGCAGGTGATGGACGCGACTGCCTTTGCGCTGTGCCGCGACCAGAAGTTGCCGATCAAGGTGTTCTCGATCAACAAGCCCGGCTCGTTGAAGCGCGTGGTGATGGGCGAAGACGAAGGCACCTTGGTGCACGTGTGAAGACGTGGGGAAACCATGAGCATTGCAGAGATCATGAAAACCGCAGAGGCCAAGATGGGGAAATCCATCGAGGCCTTCAAGAGCGAACTGCAGAAGGTGCGTACGGGCCGCGCCCATCCCGGCCTGCTCGATCAGGTGCATGTCGATTACTACGGCTCGATGGTGCCGATCAGCCAGGTCGCCAATGTGACGCTGCTTGACGCGCGCACGATCAGCGTGCAGCCCTGGGAGAAGGGCATGGGCGCGAAGATCGAGAAGGCCATCCGCGAGAGTGACCTCGGTCTGAATCCGGCGGCCCAGGGCGACTTGCTGCGCGTACCGATGCCTGCGCTGACCGAAGAGCGCCGCAAGGATCTGACGAAAGTCGTGCGCAACGCCGGTGAAGACACCCGGATCGCGGTGCGCAACCTGCGCCGCGATGCCAATGAGCACTTGAAGAAGCTACTCAAAGACAAGCTGGCCACTGAGGACGAGGAGCGTCGCGCCCAGGATGAAGTGCAAAAGCTTACCGACCGCGTGATTGCCGAGGTCGACCGCCTGATTCACGCCAAGGAAGCCGAGATCCTGGCGGTCTGAACGATGGCGACCCACGGTTTGCTTCGCTCGCTCCCCCAGTCGGAGCCACAGGCTGCTCTTCAGCGGCCCCTCGCTGCCTGAGATCACGCCAAGGTGCAGCCAGTCCCTGTTACGCCACGCCATGTGGCCATCGTGATGGACGGCAACGGCCGCTGGGCCAAGCAGCGTTTCATGCCGCGCTTTTTTGGGCACAAGCAGGGAGTGGACGCACTGGTGCGTACGGTGCAGGCCTGTGCCGACCGCGGCATCGAGTATCTGACGGTGTTCGCGTTTTCGTCGGAGAACTGGAAGCGCCCCAGCGACGAGGTCTCGGGCCTGATGGGCTTGGTGCTGGTGGCGGTGTCCAAGTACCTGACCAAGCTGGCCAAGGAGGGTGTGCGCATCCGAATCGTTGGCGACCGTGACGCGGTATCGGCCAAGGTGCGCTCCGCCTGGGATCAGGCCGAGCGAGCGACCGAGCGCAATGGGCGCATCACATTGTCAGTCGCGTTCAACTACGGTGGCCGCTGGGACGTTGTGCAGGCCACGCGGCGGGCCTTGGCAGATGGCGTTGCTGCCGCGGACCTGGATGAAGCGACGCTGGGCCGCCACATGGCGATGCACTACGCGCCCGACCCTGACCTGTTCATTCGCACCGGTGGCGAGGTCCGCATCAGCAACTTCCTGCTCTGGCAGGTGGCCTACTCCGAGCTGTATTTCACCGACTGCCTGTGGCCTGATTTCGGCGACGCCGAGCTCGACGCCGCATTGGCAGACTATCGCGCCCGCGACCGCCGATTCGGTGCCGTCGCAGCCGGGCCTGCGTCGCAGGTCGTCAGCGCCTGAGGCGCTCCACAGTGCTGCTGCAGCGAGTGATCACCGCCGCGGTGCTGTTGGCACTGCTGCTGCCATCGTTATGGGTCGTCTCCCCGTGGCCCTTCGCGCTGCTGAGCTTGCTCCTGATCGCGGCGGCCGGCTGGGAATGGTCGCGGCTGAATGGCGTGGCCCGGGTGGCGGCGCTGGGCCCCGGCACCTTGCTGGCACTGGCCGGGCTGTGGGCGGTGTACACCGGCAGCGTCGACAAGGTGCCGACCACCGTGTGGTGGGGCGCCTGTGCAGCCTGGCTGGTGATTGGCGCCTTGGCGCTGCGCAGTGGGCCAGCGCGGTGGACTCGCTGGCCGGCGACCGTGCGACTTGCGCTCGGCCTGCTCGCGCTGTGGGTGGCTTGGCTGGCGCTGGCCAAGGCGCGCGCGATCGGTGTCAACTTCCTGCTCTCTGCGCTGTGCCTTGTCTGGGCCGCCGACATTGGCGCCTACGCAGCCGGCCGCGCCTTCGGTCGACGCAAGCTGGCGCCGACGATCAGCCCCGGCAAGAGCTGGGAAGGCGTAGCCGGCGGCATGGCCAGCGTGCTGTTGCTTGCCGTGCTGTGGGTGCTGGCGATCGACCGCCAATGGCCGGTCGACTCGGCCAGCCTCTACACGGTCTGGGTCGAGCGCCTGGGCTGGGTCGGGCTGGTACCGCTGGCCCTTGTACTGGCCGGCTTCAGCGTGGTTGGCGACCTGTTCGAGTCGCTGGTCAAACGCGCCGCAGGTGCCAAGGACTCGAGCCGTCTGCTGCCAGGGCACGGCGGCGTGCTCGATCGCATCGACGCCCTGCTGCCGGTGCTACCGGCGGCGTTGGCCTTGTCAAGTCTGTGAAACCGTGAGACAGCGGCTTGCCATCCTTGGCGCCACCGGGTCGGTGGGTGTCAACACGCTCGACGTGGTGGCCCGCCACCCCGATCGCTTCGAAGTCTTCGCCCTGACGGCCCACAGCCGCAGCGTCGAACTTGAAGCCCAATGTCTGCGTTGGAAGCCGCGCTTCGCGGTACTTGGTGAAGCGGGTGCTGCGAGCGAACTGCAGCGCCGTCTGCGATCGCAAGGGCTGGTTACCGAGGTGCTGTCGGGTGAACAGGCGTTGTGCGAGATGGCTGCGCACGAGGATGTCACCAGCGTGATGGCGGCGATCGTCGGTGCTGCGGGCCTGGCGCCCTGCCTGGCCGCGGCGCGAGCGGGCAAACGCATCCTGCTGGCCAACAAGGAGGCGTTGGTGGTCGGCGGCGCCCTGTTCATGAATGCGGTGCGTGAGGGCGGGGCGACGCTGCTGCCGATCGACAGCGAGCATTCGGCGATCTTCCAATGCTTGCCCGAAAACCGCGCCAGCTGGCCTGACCGCATCGACCACATCGTGCTGACGGCATCGGGCGGTCCGTTCCGCAGTCGTGACCCGGCCTCACTGCATGACATCACACCGGACGAGGCGGTGGCGCACCCAAACTGGGCCATGGGCCGCAAGATCTCGGTCGACTCGGCAACGATGATGAACAAGGCGCTTGAAGTCATCGAGGGGCGTTGGCTGTTCGACCTGGCGCCTGAGCAGGTGCGTGTGGTGATTCACCCGCAAAGCATCATCCACTCGATGGTCGTCTGCCGCGACCACTCGGTACTGGCCCAACTGGGCACGCCCGACATGCGGGTGCCCATTGCCTACGGCCTGTCGTTTCCCGAGCGCATCGCCTCGGGCGCATCCCGGCTCGAGTTCGAGACCTTGAAAGACCTGAGCTTCGAGCCCGTCGATCCGGCGCGTTTTCCGGGGCTGTTCCTGGCCTGGGATGCGTTGCGTGCGCGAGAAGGCAGCACGGCGGTTCTCAATGCCGCCAACGAAGAAGCGGTGGCCGCGTTCCTGGCCGGAGTCATCCGCTTCACCGACATCCACCGGGTCAATGCCCAAACCATCGATGCCGTGTTGCCGGACCTGCCGCCCGCGGCCGGATTGACAGACTTGCTGGCGCTCGACGCCCGTGCCCGGGCGCATGCGCAGGGATTGATCAAGGAGCGCGCGCGATGATTACCACGGTCCTGGCATTTCTGGTCACGCTGGGCGTGCTGATCGTGATCCACGAGTGGGGCCACTACCAGGTGGCGCGCTGGTGCGGCGTCAAGGTCTTGCGCTTCTCCGTCGGGTTTGGGCGCGTCATCTGGCGCCGGCAGGCCACGCCAGGCAGCACAGAGTTCGTCGTCTCAGCATTGCCGCTCGGTGGCTACGTGAAGATGCTCGACGAGCGCGAAGACCATGTGCTGCCGCACGAGCGAGACCAGGCCTTCAACCGGAAGTCCTTGCGCCAGCGCACAGCCATCGTCGCGGCCGGGCCGGCCGCGAACCTGTTGCTGGCGGTGCTGCTGTACGCCACGGCGCACTGGATTGGCGTCGACGAACCCAAAGCCGTGCTCAGCGCCCCGAGCGTCGGCAGTCCGGCTGAGCGGGCGGGCATGCGCTCGGGTGACTGGGTGCGAGCCTGGTCGCGCGACAGCGTGGAGTGGCAGGAAGTGCAGTCGCTGACCGACCTGCGTTGGCAGATTACGCAAGCGACACTGCATGGCGAGCCGTTGATCTTGACGGTCAGCGACCGGCATGGCCGTGGTGGCCGCCAGCTCACGCTTGAATTGGGCCGAATCGACAGCCGCGAGGTGGACTCCAAGCTGATGCAGCGGGTCGGTCTCGGCGCGCCATACAGCGAGGCCGTCATCGGGGAGGTCAAGGCCGATGGCCCGGCCGACAAGGCCGGTCTGAAGAGTGGCGACCGAGTGCTCCGAGTCGACGGGTCGGTCATCACGGACGCACAACAACTGCGCGAACGCATACGTCGCCTGGCTGCGGATGGAAGTGTGGCGGCGATGACCTGGGAAGTCGAACGCGCTGGCGTCACCCGCGAACTCAGCGTCAAGCCGCGCGTCATGATCGATGCCAACCAGCGCTTTGGCCGCATCGATGCCTTCGTCGGCCGTGCCGCCGAAATGGTGACTCTGCAGAAGGGCCCGATCGACGGTCTGGTTCAGGGTGCGGCGCGCACCTGGGAGGTGTCGGTGCTGACCGTCAGGATGCTCGGACGCATGCTGATCGGTGAGGCGTCGTTGAAGAATCTGTCGGGTCCGTTGACGATTGCCGACTACGCCGGCCAGTCGGTGCAACTCGGTCTGGCCTACTACCTGGGCTTCCTTGCCTTGGTCAGTGTCAGCCTCGGTGTGCTCAACCTGTTGCCGCTGCCGATGCTCGATGGTGGTCACCTCATGTATTATCTTTTCGAGGCCGTCACCGGCCGCCAGGTCTCCGACCTGTGGCTCAAGTGGCTCCAGCGCGGCGGCGCGCTGATCCTGGTGCTGCTCATGTCCCTTGCCCTTTCCAACGACGTGGCCCGCCTGCTGGGTCAGCACTGACGCGCCACCTGTTGCGCCCAACTCCCCGATGCACTCTGTCTTTGCTCCCATCCCACTGCGTCCGATCGCGGCTGTCGCAATGGCCCTCGGCGCCATCGCCGCAGCGCCGGCGGTCCGCGCCGCCGAGCCCTTCGTCGTTGCCGACATTCGCATTGAGGGCCTGCAGCGCACCGATCCCGGCACCGTGTTCGCCTCGCTGCCATTCCGCGTCGGCGATACGTACAGCGATGAGAAGGGCGCCGCCGCGCTGCGCGCCCTCTTCGCCACCGGTCTGTTCAAGGATGTTCGCATCGAGATCGACGGCAAGGTGTTGGTGGTGGTGGTCGACGAGCGGGCGATCATTGCGACGGTGACATTCGTCGGCCTGAAGGAGTTCGACACCGATACGCTGTCCAAGGCGCTGAAGGATTCGGGCATCGGCGAAGGCCTGCCGTTCGACCGCGCGGTGATCGATCGCGCCGAGCTGGAGATCAAGCGCCAGTACCTGACGCGCAGCCTGTACGGCGCCGAGGTGGTGACGACAATCACGCCGCTCGAACGCAATCGCGTCAATGTCAGTTTCACGATGACCGAAGGCGACGCGGCCAAGATCAAGGAAATTCGCATCGTCGGCGCCAAGGTGTTCTCCGAAAGCACCTTGCTCGGCCTGCTCGAGCTGTCCACCGGCGGTTGGCTGACCTGGTACACCAAGACCGACCGCTACTCGCGCAGCAAGCTCAACGCCGACCTCGAGACGATACGCGCCTACTACACCAACCGTGGTTATCTCGAGTTCGACATCGAGGCCACGCAGGTCACGATCTCGCCCGACAAGCAAGACATCAGCATCACCGTGGTGGTGCGCGAAGGCCAGCGTTACACCGTGACCGCTGTCAAGCTCGAAGGCGACTATCTCGGCAAGGATGAAGAGTTCAGGCGCCTGGTGCGCATCCGCCCGGGCGAGCCCTACCGCAGTCAAGATGTGGCTGCCACCACCAAGTCGTTTGGCGACCTATACGGCCTCTACGGCTACGCCTTTGCGCGCACCCAGTCGCGGCCCGACATCGACCGTGCCACCGGTCAGGTCGCCGTCGTGCTGCAGGCCGACCCCCAGCGCCGAGTCTATGTCCGCCGGGTCAACGTGGCCGGCAACAACCGCACCCGTGACGAAGTCGTGCGTCGCGAGTTCCGTCAGTTTGAGTCGGCCTGGTATGACGGCGGAAAGATCAAGCTGTCGCGTGACCGTGTCGACCGCCTGGGCTATTTCAAGGACGTCGAGATCGAGACCGAGGAGGTTCCGGGCACCGCAGATCAGGTCGATTTGACGGTCAAGGTGACTGAGAAACCAACCGGCAACCTGCTCATAGGCGCCGGGTACTCGAGCAGCGACAAGGTCACGTTCACGGCCTCGATCAAACAAGAGAATGTGTTCGGCACCGGCAATTACCTGGGCATCGAACTCAACACCAGCAAGTCCAACCGCACGGTGGTGTTGTCGACCATCGACCCCTATTTCACCGTTGACGGCATCTCGCGCGCGGTCGACCTGTTCTACCGCACCACCAAGCCTATCAACAGCCAGGGCGAGGAGTACAAGCTCGTGACGCCAGGCGCCACAGTGCGCTTTGGCGTGCCGTTCTCCGAGTTCGATACGGTGTTTGTCGGCCTGGGTTTCGAGGCGACGCGCATTGACGGCAACGTCACCAACAAGAGTTATCGCGACTATCGCGAGCTTTACGGCGCCTCAAGCACCGCGGTTCCGCTGACGTTGGGCTGGGCCCGCGACGAACGTGACAGCGCGATTTCTCCGACGTCCGGCAAGTACCAGCGCATCAACCTCGAATGGTCGATTGCTGGCGATGTGCGCTATTTGCGCGCGAATCTGCAGTACCAGCATTACATCCCGATCACCAATCGCTTTACGCTGGGGTTGAACAGCGAGCTTGGCTGGGGCAAGGGGCTGGGCAATAAGCCTTATCCGATCTTCAAGAACTTCTTCGGCGGGGGTCTGGGTTCGGTGCGGGTTTTCGAGCAGGGCTCGCTGGGTGTTGTCGACGTCACCAATAACTACATCGGCGGCAATCGCAAGTTGAATGTCAACGCCGAGTTGTACGTGCCCGTTCCAGGAAGCGGCAATGACAAGAGCTTGCGTCTGTTCGGATTCATGGATGCGGGCAATGTCTGGGGTGAGAGCGAGAAGATCCAAGCGCAGAGCATTCGCGCTTCGGCGGGGGTCGGGCTGTCCTGGATATCACCGGTGGGCCCGCTGAAGCTGAGTTGGGGTACCCCCCTTCGCAGCCAGCCCAACGATAGAATCCAGAAGTTTCAATTCCAGATCGGGACTGCTTTCTGATGAATACGATAAAGACCCTTGCTGCTGCCGCGATGATGGTGGTTGCAACGACGGCGGCGCAGGCCCAGGAACTGAAGATCGGCTACGTCAACAGCGAGCGCGTGCTGCGCGAAGCCAACCCGGCCAAGGCGGCGCAGGCAAAGCTCGAAACCGAGTTCGGCAAACGCGAGAAAGAGTTGGCCGACGTCGCCACGCGCCTGAAGACTGCCGCCGACAAGCTCGACAAGGACGGTCCCACGTTGTCCGAAGCCGAGCGCACAAGGCGCCAGCGCGACCTGGTCGAGCAGGACCGGGACTTCCAACGCAAGCGCCGCGAGTTCCAGGAAGACCTGAACCAGCGCAAGAACGAGGAATTGTCTGGCGTGGTCGAGCGGGCCAACAAGGTCATCAAGCAGATCTTCGACAGTGAGAAGTACGACCTGATCCTGCAGGATGCGGTGCACTGGAGCGCTCGCGTGGACCTCACCAAGAAGGTGATCGACGCGCTCAACGCGGGTCGCTGAGCCGAGGCAGCGCGGCAGTGCGCGTCACGCTCGCCGACATCGTGGCTGCTCTGGGTGGCGAGTTGGTCGGCGACAGCAGCATCGAAATTGATCGTATCGCCAGCCTCGAATCGGCCGGCGTTGCCGCCATCGGTTTCGTCGCGCATCCGCGCTATCGCAGCCAGCTCGCAGCCACCCGCGCGGCCTGCGTGATCGTCGGCCCGGAACTGGCCGAGGAGGCCGCAGCGCGAGGCGCTGCCATCGTCACCCCCGACCCGTATCGCTACTACGCGCGGCTGTCGCAATGGTGGGCGCCGCACCTGCGGCCGACTGCCGGCGCGGGCGTTCACCCCAGTGCCGTGGTGGACCGCAGCGCCGACGTGGCTGCCAGTGCCCACATCGGCGCGCTGACGGTGGTTGGCGCTGGCTCGCGCATTGGTGCCGGCACGCGCATCGGCGCGCGCGTCGTCATCAACGACAACGTGCACATCGGCGCCCGTTGCATCGTCCATCCTGGGGCCGTGATCGGCGCCGACGGCTTTGGCTTCGCGCCGCACGCGGGCGGGTGGGAAAAGATCGAGCAGCTCGGCGGCGTGCGCATCGGCGACGACGTCGAGATCGGTGCCAACACCTGCATCGACCGCGGCGCACTGGAAGACACCGTGATCGAGGACGGCGTGAAGCTCGACAACCTGGTGCAGGTGGGGCACAACGTGCGCATCGGTGCGCACAGCGCGCTGGCCGGCTGCGTGGGCATCGCCGGCAGTGCGCGCATCGGCGCGCACTGCACGTTCGGCGGCGGCGCCATCGTGCTCGGCCACCACGAGCTGGCCCACCATGTCGCCCTCTCGGCCGCCACCGAGGGCACGCGGTCGATCCACAAGCCGGGCCTGTACAGCGGCGTGTTTCCGATCGATGACAATGCATCCTGGGAAAAGAACGCGGCCACGCTGCGCCAGTTGCACAGCCTGCGCGAGCGCATACGCCACCTCGAGAAAAAAACGCCCTGAGCCCCGACGACCATGCTCGACATCCATCAGATCCTCGCCAAGCTCCCGCACCGCTACCCGTTCCTGATGGTCGACCGCGTGCTCGAAATCGAGTCTGGCAAGCGCATACTGGCTTTGAAGAACGTCAGCATCAACGAGCCCTATTTCATGGGCCACTTCCCGCGCCGCCCGGTCATGCCGGGCGTGATGATGCTCGAAGCGATGGCGCAGGCCGCAGCGTTGCTGACCTTCGAGTCGATGGGGGTCGAGCTCGACGACGATTCGGTGTACTACTTCGCCGGCATCGACGGTGCGCGATTCAAGCGCCCGGTCGAGCCCGGTGACCAGCTGATGCTCGACGTGACGCTCGACCGCGTGAAGGTCGGCATCTACAAGTTCAGCGGCAAGGCGAGCGTGGCCGGGGCGCTGGCCGCCGAAGCCCAGCTCACTTGCACGATGCGCAAGATTCGCTGAGCCTTTGGCGATGCGAACCGGCGTCACCGTGCACCCCAGCGCCGTGGTGGCGCCCGAGGCCGAGCTGGCCGAAGGCGTGACCATCGGAGCCTTCTGCGTGGTCGGTGCGCACGTGCGCATCGGCGCCAGCACGCAAGTAGAGCCGCATTGCGTGATCGAGGGCCGCACCACGATCGGTAGCGACAACCGCATTGGCCCGTACGCATCGCTCGGCGGCCCGCCGCAGGACAAGAAGTACGCCGGTGAGCCGACCGAGCTGCGCATCGGCAACGCCAATACCATCCGCGAATTCACGACCTTCAACCTCGGCACCGCGCAGGACGGCGGCATCACCTCGGTGGGCAACGACAACTGGGTGATGGCCTACGTGCACGTGGCGCACGACTGCCAGATCGGCAGCCACACCATCCTGGCCAATGCGGTGCAGCTGGCCGGTCATGTGCACCTGGGCGATTGGGTCTTCCTCGGCGGACTGTCGGGGGTGCACCAGTTCGTGCGTGTGGGAGCCCATGCGATGACGGGTTTCCAGACTCGCTTGTCGCAGGACTTGCCGCCCTTTCTCACCGCCGCCGGCAATCCGGCCGAAGCCCATGGCTTCAATGCCGAGGGCCTGAAGCGCCGGGGCTTTGCGGGCGAGCGGATCGACACGGTCAAGCAGATGTACCGCGCGCTGTACCGCAAGTCTTTGACACTGGACGAAGCGCGTGCCGAGATCGCCGCGATGGCCGAAGCGACGCCAGCGGCCGCGGCCGACGTAGCGGCGATGCTTGACTTCCTCGCCGGCGCGGCCCGCGGCATCGTGCGTTAAATGGGGGGCTCTGCCGCGCCGCGCCTGGCGATGGTCGCGGGCGAGGCGTCGGGTGATCTGCTGGCCGGCCTGCTGCTGCAGGGCCTGCGCGCGCGTTGGCCCGGCCTGTCAGCCGCCGGCATCGGCGGCCCGCGCATGCAGGCGCAGGGCTTCGATCCCTGGTGGCCGCACGACAAGCTCGCGGTGCGCGGCTACGTCGAGGTGCTCAGGCACTACCGCGAGATCCTGGGCATCCGTCGCAGCCTGGCCGAGCGCCTTCTGCGCGAGCCGCCCGACTGCTTCATCGGCGTCGACGCACCGGACTTCAACCTCGAGCTGGAAGCGCAACTCAAGCGCGCGCGCGTGAAGACCGTGCACTTCATCTGCCCGTCGTTCTGGGCTTGGCGTGGTGAGCGCGCTGCGCGGCTGGCGCGCAGTGCCGACCAGGTGCTGTGCGTATTTCCCTTCGAGCCTGCGTTGCTGAAGCCTCACGGCGTGGCCGCCACGTACGTCGGTCATCCGCTGGCCGATGCGATCCCGCTGAT
>JANMSS010000271.1:0-11130 GCA_031389585.1 Burkholderiales bacterium
CGCGTCAAGGCCGCTCGTGTGTCGACCGAGAAGCCCGATGTCTATCCGGATTGCGAAGCAGTCGGTGTTGAGGTTTTCGGGTTGAAGAGTGAATAGCGTCGACGATCCGTTGGTTGACTGCAGGCCTTGCCGGGTCCCGGCAAGCAGGCATACAGCAATCGTCTATGACGCATCAAGCGCGTTGGAGCACCTGAGATGAACGCCCCCCAAGACGCCCTCGCCGTGAAGAAGGCGGCCTTTGAAGCCAACAAGCTGTCCAAGCGTCTGCACCGCCAGGTCGGCCAAGCCATCAACGACTTCAACATGGTCGAGGCCGGCGACAAGGTGATGGTCTGCGTCTCGGGCGGCAAGGACAGCTACGCGCTGCTCGACATCCTGCTCGGGCTGCAACGGCGCGGCGTGGTGCCGTTTGACCTGGTGGCGGTCAACCTCGACCAGAAGCAGCCCGGGTTTCCCGAGCATGTGCTGCCCGAGTACCTGGCGCGCCTGGGCGTGCCTTTCCACGTCGAGAACCAGGACACGTATAGGGTCGTCAAGCGCCTGGTGCCCGAAGGCCAGACCATGTGCAGCCTGTGTTCACGCCTGCGCCGCGGCATCCTCTACCGCGTGGCCAGCGAACTCGGCGCGACCAAGATTGCCCTCGGACACCACCGCGACGACATGGTGGCCACCTTGATGATGAACATGTTCTTCGGTGGCCGCCTGAAGGGCATGCCGCCCAAGCTGGTCAGCGACGACGGCAAGCACATCGTGATTCGCCCGCTGGCCTACGTGGCCGAGACCGACCTCGAACGCTGGGCCGAGCAGCGCCAGTTCCCGATCATCCCGTGCACGCTGTGCGGCAACCAGGACAACCTGCAGCGCGTGCAGATGCGCACCCTGCTGCGCGATTGGGAGCGCCAGTACCCGGGCCGCATCGACAACATGTTCAATGCGATGGCTCGCGTGACACCCTCGCACCTGATGGACCGGAACCTCTACCCCTTCGCCTCGCTCCAACCCGGCGGCGTGCCCGATCCACAGGGCGACAAGGCGTTCGACGCCGACGACGCCTGCGCCAGCCCGGCGGTGATCAAGCTGGCGCCGTTGAGCGATTGACGCAAGGAATGCCGACCATGCAACGCCGATTCGTCTTTCTGTCCGCTGGCGCAGCCTTCGCGATGGTGGCACTCAGCGGCTGTGCCGCTCTCAATACCGTGACCAGCGAGGTCGCGACCTACGGCGCCTGGCCGGCCGGCCGCAAGCCTGGCCATTACGCTTTCGAGCGCCTGCCCTCGCAGCAGGCCAACGCTGCGCGCCAGGTCGAGCTTGAAGTCGCCGCGAGCCGCGCGCTCGAAGCGGCGGGCTTTGCAGCCGCGAGCAATGCGGCGCAGGCCGACGTGATCGTGCAAATCGGCGCGCGCATCAGCCGCACCGAGCTCTCTCCGTGGGACGATCCGCTGTGGTGGCGCTGGGGCGGCGCCTACTGGCGCAGCCCGGCCTGGAGGCCGAGTTCGCGGGCGGGCTACTACGCCAACCTGCAGGCCGGCTGGTATACCCGCTACGAGCGCAATGTGGCCCTCTTGTTGCGTGACCGCGCCAGCGGCACACCGCTGTATGAAGCCTATGCCCAGACCGACGGCGCCAGCAGTGGCGACAGCGCGCTGCTGGCGGCGATGTTCGAAGCCGCGCTGAAGGACTTTCCAGCCGCTGGAGCGACCAACCCGCGACAGGTCAGCGTACAGCGTGCACCATAGGTCGCTCGCCAAGTTCAGTTAGCGGCTCGCGGCGCCGTTACCGCCGCCTGCACTTGCCGAAGCGGCGCTCAGCGCACGCAGGTCCTCTTCCCAGCCTTTGAACTTGGCACGCGCCGCTTGGCGCTGCGACGGCGTCATCGCGTTGTGCATGGTGGCGGCAAGCTGACAGTTGTCGTGCACCAGACGTTGCTGGTAGGCGCGGTAGTCGGCGCGCGGCGAGCGGGTGGTGCGCTCGGCGAGCACACGGGCCGCGGCCTGGGCCTGCTGCAGCGCCGCGTTCCTGTCGGCACTGCCCCCCGCCACACTCACGGCGGCCAGCGTCTGCAGAATCTCACGCTGGCGCAGGCGCCGCTCGGCCAACCAACGCTCGGGTTCGAAACTTGAGGTCGCCAGCAGCGCGGCCAGACGCTCACGCTGCGTGGCATCCAGGCGGCCATAGATGCGCTCGAAGCGTTCGACGACACGCTTGAGCGACGCTGCCCTGCGCTCAGCCGCGTCGGCTTGCAGGAAGTCGGCTCGTATCTCGTCGTTGCCCTTGGCCATGCGCCGCTCGATATGCTGCAACTGCGCTGGCGTCAGCGTGAGCATCAACTCGGCGGCGCCGGGCACCGCGGCTTCCAGCGCGAGATCAATGCGACGCTCGGCCTCCGCGGCCCACGCGCACATGGCAGCGGGTGTGATCGGCGCGATGACTTCGCGCTGCGCCCGCGCCAGCAGCGCGGCGTACTCGGGCAGTTGCGTGCGGGCGTGCCAGACGAACCAGCGATCGATGGCCTCGCGAAGCCGGGGGGTCTGGTCGCCCTGGGAGTCGACATAGCCGTCGATCCACCAGTACGTCAGGTGGGGTGCCTGGTCATAGGCCAGCCGCACCATGCTGCATCCTGCGAGCGCCAGCGTCAGCAGCGCCAGACCGATAATCCGGCGCAGCTTGAAGAATGCGATTGGCAACAAGGACAACGGCATGGCATCGCTCGACATCGTGATCATGGCCGCGGGCAAAGGCACCCGCATGAAGTCGGCACGGCCCAAGGTGCTGCACCGGCTGGCCGGCAGGAGTCTATTGCAGCATGTGCTGGACGCCGTGGCCGGGCTGGCGCCGACGCGCACGTTGGTGATCGTCGGCCATGAGGCTGCGGCGGTCGAGGCCGAGTCGCGCGCACCGGGGCTGACCTTTGTGCACCAGCAGCCGCAACACGGCACCGGCCACGCAGTGCAGCAGGCGGTGCCCCACCTGAGCGCTGAGGGCACGACCTTGATCCTGAACGGCGACGTGCCACTGATTCGGCCGGCGACCGCCGCCGCGCTGGTAGCCGCCTGTGGCGGCACGAAGTTGGCGCTGCTGACGATCGAACTCACCGATGCCACGGGTTACGGTCGCATCGTGCGTGAAGGCGCTGCCGTCAAGGCCATCGTCGAGCACAAGGACGCCAGCGACGCCCAGCGCGGGATACGCGAGATCTACACCGGCATCCTGGCCGCGCCGACCGCGTGGCTGAAGACGGCGGTGATGGCCCTGACCAACGACAACGCCCAGCGCGAGTACTACCTAACCGACATCGTGGCGCGGGCTGTCACCGATGGCCTGCCGGTCGTCGCCACCCAGGCCGCCAGCGAGACCGAAGTGCTCGGCGTCAACAGCCCCGCGCAACTTGCCGAGCTTGAACGGCGCTTCCAGCTCGCCCGCGCCGAGGCTCTCATGGAAGGCAGCGGTGTGCGCATGGCCGACCCGACGCGCTTTGATCTGCGTGGCACCCTGACCTGCGGCAGCGACGTTGAGATCGACATCGGCTGCATCTTCGAAGGCGCGGTCACGCTCGCCGACAACGTCACGGTCGGCGCGCATTGCGTGATTCGCGATGCGCACATCGAGGCCGGGGCCGTGATCCACCCCTTCACCCACATCGACGGCGCTCGCATCGGCGCCGGCGCGCTGGTCGGCCCCTATGCGCGCTTGCGCCCGGGCGCCGAACTCGGGCCCGAGGTGCACATCGGCAACTTCGTCGAGGTCAAGAACAGCACGCTGGCCAAGGGCGCCAAGGCCAACCACCTGGCCTACCTGGGTGACGCCAGCGTCGGCGAGCGAGTCAACTTCGGCGCTGGCAGCATCACCGCCAATTACGACGGTGCCAACAAGCACCGCACCGTGATCGGCGCCGATGTGCATGTGGGCAGCAACTGCGTGCTGGTGGCCCCAGTCACGATCGGCGACGGTGCGACGATCGGCGGTGGTTCGACGATCAACAAGGACGCGCCCGGCGGGCAACTGACCGTGGCGCGCGCCAAGCAGGTTTCGATCGCGGGATGGAAACGACCGAAGAAGAAACCGGCGAACTGAGGCTTGCGGCGCGCTGCGCCTAAGTGGCGATCTCGACGATATTGATCACGGGTACTGACTGCGGCACGGGGGCGCCTGCCTTGCATGGCGCAAAGATGCGCACCGTGCAGCGCTGGCAGATGCCGGCATCGAGCCGGCGGAAGAGCGTCCCCATCACGTCGTCGCCGAGCGTGAAGAAGTTGTCGGCTCCAACTTGATCGAAAGCCCCGCTGCGCCGCAGCATCTGCAGCGGCTCGTGCTTGATGTGAAAGATATACAGGCCGCCGCCCAGCGCGCGCCGCCGCCGCGCCTCATGCGCCAGCAGTTGCGCGCCGGCCATGTCGATCTCGTTGATGCCTGAGGCCACCAGCAACAGGTGCCGGTGCTTCGAGTTGCGTTCGTCGATGCGTTCGAGCGCGACCTTCAGAAAATCGATCGACCCGAAGAAAACGGCGCCGTTGATGCGCACGATCTTCAGTTGCGGGCAATCGGGCAGGCGCGTCGTCGAGCTGAAGGCGGGTGGGAATTGGCCTGGAAAGGGCTTGACGTCCTCCATCCCGGGGCGCGATGTGCGGTTGAGGAATAGCAACAGCGACAGCAGCACCCCGATGTAAATCGCGTACTCGAGGTTGAGCGTCAGCGTGGTGACGAAGGTGGCCACCAGAACCGCCGTCTCGTTGCGGCTGACGCGCAAGATCTTGGCGATATCGTGGAAGTCGACCAAGCCCCAGGCGACAACGAACAGGATCCCGGCCATCGCCGAGATCGGCAGGTACTTGGCGATCGGCGCGAGAAACAGCACGATCAACAGCAGAAAAACCGCCGAGAACACCGCAGACAGTGGCGTCTTCGCGCCGGACTCGTAGTTGAGGCCGCTGCGGTTGAACGATCCACTCGACGCGTAGCCCGAGAAAAATGCACCGGCGACGTTGGACAGGCCCTGGCCGATGAACTCCTGGTTGCCGTCGATGCGCTGGCCACTGCGCAGCGCCACCGAGCGCGCGATCGACACGGCTTCGGTCAGCGCCAGCAATGCCAGGGCAATCGCGATCGGCACCAGCCTCTCGATCGTTTCGAGCGAGAGGTCGGGCCGCGACAGCGGGGGCAGCCCAATGTTGATCGCACCGATGGTGGTGATGCCGGTGTGCTCGACGCCGCCAGCCGCCGCGTTGAACAAGGCCGCGACAAGGCTGCCCACGACCATGGCGACGATCATCGCCGGCAGCCGCGGCCGCCAGCGCTTGACCGCGATGCTGACCGCAAGCGTGATCAGCGCGACGGCAGTGACATACAGGTTGATCTGATCAAGGTTCTGCACCAATCCCGTCAACACCCGCCAGACAGAAGCGCCGCGCGAGACCTCGATGCCGAAGAAGTTCCTGACCTGGCTGATGACAATCAGCACTGCCGCGCCGGCCGTGAACCCAACGACCACGGTGGGCGAGACGAAGTTCACCAACGTGCCCAGACGCAATGCGCCCAACGCAAGTTGGAATACACCCACCAGCAGCGTCAGCGTCAGCACCAACCCAACGTACTCCGGCGTTCCCGCATGCGCCAGCGGGCTGATGGTGGCGAAGACGACGATCGAGATCGCGGTGGTCGGCCCCGATACCAGGTGCCATGACGAGCCCCACAGTGCGGCGACGATCGCCGGCAGCATCGCCGCGTAGAGGCCGTACTCGGGCGGCATGCCGGCAATGGTGGCGAACGCCACGCCCTGCGGCACCAGAATCAGGCCACCAGTCACCCCGGCGATCGCATCGGCGCGCAGCGTGCCGCGATTGACACGCGGCCACCAAAGCAAGAATGGCAGAAGCCTGCGCAGATACGGGCTCATCGCGAACACCCGCGAGGGCATCCGAACCGTTGCGTCGTCACGGTGCGGATTCGGTGCACCGCCTCAACGCGGCGCAACTTTCGTGCACGACGCCGCGCGGGCACTTGACTTCCGGTCGGTACGGGGGCGGCATGCGGTAGAAGAATTTGAACGACCCGGGTGGTGGCGACTGCGCGCTCTTCGGTTCTCGGCGCACAGCGGCCCATTATGCTGACCTCGCCCGCCGACTCACTCGGCACATCGGGGCGACGGCGATGCCTCAAGCCATGCAATGTCGCATGAAGTCCTCGGTCGACCGGCCGAGGCGCCGGTCGCGCCGCACCGCGATCGCGAGGCGGCGCTGCGAGCGCGGCAGGCGCGTGCGCAACTCGACCAGCGCACCCTGCGCCAGCTCTGCGGTCACGGCGTGGCGTGACAGGCAGGCCAGTCCGCTGCCCGCGGCCGCCAGGCGCTTGATCGCTTCAGTGCTGCCGAGTTCGTAGTCCACTCGCAGCGGCCCCAGGTGCTCCAGCAGCCAGGCGTCGGCAGCCTGGCGTGTGCCGGAAGCCGGTTCGCGCAGGATCCAGGTGGCGTCGGCGAGCACCCGGTTCGTGACCAGGCGCCCCGCAAGTGGGTGCGCCGGTGCGGTGACGATGACCAACTCGTCCTCCAGCCAGCGCTGCAGCTTGAGCTGTGGGTGGGTCTGCGGGCCTTCGATGAAACCCAGGTCGACGTCCATGTCGAGCACCGACTGGATCACCTTGCTGGTATTGCCAATGGTCAGTTGCACCGTGCTCATCGGGTGTTCGAGTTTCCAGCGCGCGATGCGCTCGGGCAGCAGGTACTCGCCGATCGTCAGGCTGGCCGCCACGCGCAGGGGCGAGGCGTGCTCGGCGCTCAACAGCCCCTGCAACTCGCCTGCATGGTCGAGCAGGGCGATCGCTCCGGGCAGCAAGGCGCGGCCGTTCTCGTTGAGCACCAGCCGCCGCCCGACCCGATCGAACAACGGCGCCTCGACCGCAGTCTCCAGTTCGGCCAGGGCGGCGCTGGCCGCCGACTGCGAGCGTGATACGCGCTGCGCTGCGCCATGGGTGGAGCCGGCACGCGCGATGGCGACAAAGACCTCGAGCTGGCGCAGGTTCAGGCGCAGTCGGGGGTCGGCGAGTTGACCTGTTTTTTGGATCATCTTGACTTGAATTCTCCGCTTTTCTCTTTCAGCCCCGCTGCGTACCATCGGCCGCTCCCCATGAAGACCCTGGTCCCGCCGCACGGCAGCGCCGAACTCAAACCCCTGCTCTTGGCAGCGGATGAACTTGAGCGTGAGCGCAAGCGTGCGTTGACGTTGCCGAGCCTGCCAGTGAGTTCCCGCGAGCGAGGCGACATCATCATGCTGGGGATCGGCGGCTTCACGCCCCTGGACGGCTTCATGTCGCAGGCCGATTGGCGCGGCGTGTGCGACGACATGCAAACGGCCAGCGGTTTGTTCTGGCCGATTCCGATCACCGTATCGGCGTCACCCGCCGCCGCCGAGAAAATTGCCATCGGCCAGGAAGTGGCGCTGGTCGATCCCGACGATGGCCAACCCCTGGCCACGATGCGCGTGACCGAGAAGTACCGCATCGACAAGGCCCACGAATGCGCAAGCGTGTTCCGCACCACCGATCCGGCGCACCCCGGCGTCAAGATGGTGATGGACCAGCCTGAAGTGAATCTGGCGGGCCCGATCAAAGTGCTCTCGCAGGGCGGCTTCCCGGAGAAATACGGCGACCTGTTCATGACGCCGGTGCAAACGCGCACGTTGTTCAGCTCGCTCGGCTGGTCGCGCATCGCCGCGTTCCAGACGCGCAATCCGATGCACCGCTCGCACGAGTACCTCGCCAAGGTCGCGATCGAAGTCTGCGACGGCGTGCTCGTGCATTCGCTGCTGGGCGCGCTCAAGCCCGGCGATATTCCGGCCGACGTGCGCACCCGCGCGATTGCTGTGTTGGCAAAGAACTACTTCGTGCCCTCGACGATCGTGCAGGCCGGCTACCCGCTGGACATGCGCTACGCGGGGCCGCGCGAGGCGTTGCTGCATGCGGTGTTTCGCCAGAACTACGGCTGCTCGCACTTGATCGTCGGGCGCGACCACGCCGGCGTCGGCAGCTACTACGGCCCGTTCGACGCGCACCAGATATTCGACGAGGTGCCCGCAGGCGCCTTGCAGACCCAGGCTCTGAAGCTCGACCTGACCTTCTGGTGCCATCAGTGCGGTGGCATGGCGTCCGGGCGCACCTGCCCGCATGACGACAGCCACCGACTCCAGGTCAGCGGCACGCAGTTTCGCAAGTCGCTGTCCGAGGGCGCCGATGTGCCGCCCGAATTCAGCCGGCCCGAAGTGGTTGAAATTCTGCGCGCCTATTACGCCGAGCTGGATGCAGGCCCGGTCGGCTCGAGCGTCTCGTCGAGATGAGCGCATGAAGATCTGCATCGTTTCGGACAGCCACGACCGCGCCGATGCGCTCACGCAGGCGGTGCGCGACGCCAAGGCGCAGGGCGCCGAGGCAGTGCTTCATTGCGGCGACCTGATCGGCGCGCAGTCGCTCAAGCCCGCCCTTGCACTGGGTTTGCCGGTGCACCTTATCCATGGCAACAACGTCGGCGATCCACAGGCCCTGCACAACCTGGCGCGCGCGAGCGACGGACGCCTGAAATACCACGGCGCCGATGCGCGCATCGAACTCGCCGGCCGGCGCGTGTTCCTCGTGCACTACGACGACTATGGCTACGCGATGGCCTGCACCGGCGATTGGGAGCTGGTGTGCTGCGGGCACTCGCACCGGGCCGAAGTGCGCAACGTGGCGAGTGTGAAGGGCAGCGAGACCTGGCTCGTCAATCCCGGCACGGTGGCCGGTCTTGCCGCGCCTGCGACCTGGGTGCTGGGTGACCTGGCGACGATGCATTTCGAGGTGCGCGAGCTTGGCCGCTCGTAGGGACAAACCCGCTCGCTGCATTCAGCATCTCTATAGGTGCATAGCAAAGTTTGCTGGGCCCGATCCGCTGCGCGACTTCTAGAATTCGCGACAGAGCCGGGGAAGAGTCGTTCGAGGAGGTTGCCACGATGTTTGCCACGAATCCGTTTGCCGCAATGGCCGACATGTTGCCCGCGAACGCGATGCAGATCTATGTCGTTCTCGCGGTGCTGGCCGTTGTCGCCGGCGTCCTGTTCGACATGGCCCACAAGGGCAGCGCCAAGTACTTCTTCGTCAATTGGCGCAAGACCAAGGCCAAGGCGTCGCAGCCGGTCGGCGGCGGCGAGATGGTGTCGATCGCGATCAAGACCGGCGTGGTGGACGTGCTGGCCTCGGGCGAGTTCTGCAACATGCGCCGGCGCATCGCGCACCTGCTGACCATGTACGGCTTCCTGCTCTATGTCGGCACGACCGCGGCGATGATCTTCGGCTACCCGACGCCCGCGACGCCCACCCCGGCCATCGTGGCGCAGCTGTGGTGGCTCGGCGGCCTGATGATCTGCGCCGGCGGCTACTGGTTCTGGTTCTTCATTCGCGTCGACGTCGCTGCCGAGGGCGGTTCGCCGTGGCGCCTGATGCGGGCGGATCTGTTCGTGCTTTCGCTCGTGATCAGCGTCACGCTGGGCCTGCTCTGGGCGGTCCTGCAAGCCCGCTCGAGTGCCGTCGCGACCGCCTTCTTCGGCCTCTACATCATCGCCACGACGGTGCTGTTCGGTTCGGTCGCGTGGTCGAAGTTCGCGCACATGTTCTTCAAGCCCGCGGCGGCCTTCGAGAAGAGAGTATCCAAGGCCAACGGCACAGCCGAGAATTTGCCGACGCAGACCCGTGACGATCCCGAACAACAGAAAAGACACTCCATGGAACTGTTGCGCGACGCTCCGATGGACATGGGCCTGGGCATCAAGCGCGAAGCGCCCCGCCACTATTGAGGGTCAGCCCGCAAGTTCTGTTGGAATTGATAAGGAGTCGAAATAATGCCTACCTTCGTTCATATGACAAGGTGCGACGGATGCGGACATTGCGTCGACATCTGCCCGTCCGACATCATGCACATCGACAAAGTGTATCGCCGTGCCTACAACATCGAGCCCAGCATGTGCTGGGAGTGCTACTCCTGCGTCAAGGCCTGTCCGCAGAACGCGATCGATGTGCGTGGATATGCCGACTTTGCCCCCCTCGGTCACAGCGTACGTGTCCAACGCGACGAACAGAAAGGCACGATCGCCTGGAAGGTCAAATTCCGCAACGGGACGGAAAAGAACTTCCTGTCGCCCATTACGACAAAGCCCTGGGGGACGGCGATCCCCAAGCTCGCGGATGTTCCCGGGCCCAGCCAAGAAGTGCGCGACAGCCAGCTGTTGTATAGCGAGCCGAAATACATCCGCATGGACGACGGCGGTTTGCACACGCTCAAGTCCAATGGTCTGAAGATGACGAAGGGCGTGGTGTACTGATGGCTTACGAAACGATCGTCGAAGACGGCATCGATGTTCTGGTCGTCGGTGCGGGCCTTGGCGGCACGGGTGCTGCATGGGAGGCCAGGTTCTGGGGTAAGGACAAGAAGATCGTTATTGCCGAGAAGGCCAATATCGATCGCTCCGGTGCGGTCGCCCAGGGTCTGTACGCCATCAACTGCTATATGGGCACCCGATGGGGCGAAAATAAGCCGGAGGACCATGTTCGCTACGCCCGTACCGACCTGATGGGGATGGTGCGCGAAGACCTGCTGTTCGATATGGCGCGTCACGTCGACTCCACGGTGCATCAGTTCGAAGAGTGGGGCCTGCCCATCATGAAGAACCCGAAGACCGGGCGCTATCTGCGTGAAGGGCGATGGCAGATCATGATTCACGGCGAGTCCTACAAGCCCATCGTGGCCGAGGCCGCCAAGAAATCGGCGGACAAGGTCTTCAACCGTATCTGCGTCACCCACCTGCTGATGGATGACAGCAAGGAGAACCGGATTGCCGGTGCCGTGGGCTTCAACGTGCGCACAGGCAACTACCACGTCTTCAAGTCCAAGACGGTGATCTGCGGCGCGGGTGGCGCCTCCAACATCTTCAAGCCGCGTTCGGTGGGCGAAGGTTCCGGCCGCACCTGGTATGCGCCCTGGTCGTCTGCGTCGGCCTATGGGCTCATGATCGACGCCGGCGCCAAGATGACGCAGATGGAAAATCGCATCGTGCTGGCGCGTTTCAAGGACGGTTATGGCCCGGTCGGCGCCTACTTCCTGCACCTGAAGACCTATAC
>JANMSS010000276.1:0-1515 GCA_031389585.1 Burkholderiales bacterium
TGACCAGGCGGCAGTAGGCCGTGTCCTGCTCGGCCAGCATGCCGCGGCACAGGCGGCTGCCGAACTCGATCTTGCGCCCGGCCTCGTGGCCGAACACGTCTTTCATCAGGAAGGGCACGCCGCGAAACGGGCCGGAACCCAAGGTCCGCTCGTCCAGCGACTCGATGCGATCGGGGTAGGTCTCGACGACCGCATTGACCTCGGGGTTGGCGACCTCGATGGCTTGCGCGGCCAGCCGGGCCAGTTCGGTCGGCGTCAGCTCCCCGTCGGCGACCAACTGCGCGAGGCCCAGCGCGTCGTGGCGCGCGTATTCGGTCAGGTTCATTCTGGCTCCCGATAGGTGAGGTTGCCCCGACGATAGCGGCGACTACGCCGGTGCAGCGATATCGAGCGCCTTCTCATAGACGCCGACTTGTTTGCCCGCGAGTTCCACCGATTCGATAAAACGCCACTTCGCGCGCATCAGCAAGTTGCCCGCAGCGCTGGTGCCGCAGTAGAGGGCCGCGTAGCCAAGCAGCCGAGCTTCGACCTCCAGCGCCGCCAGCAAAGCGGCGCCGATGCCACGACCGCGAAGGGACGGTTCGACGAAACCCGCCGCCGCCCAGGGTGCAAGATGGGCATGGCTTGGAATCGACTGCGCCTTCAGCGCCGCGACGCCACACAACGCCCCGCGGTGGAATGCCACGACCCCCACGGGAAGGCTGCCGTGGTGGGCATAGGCGAGCAGGTCTTGCTCGGCGTTTCCCGGTCCGCCCGGACCGTACCAATCGGGCCACTCAGACTTGAACCACGCAGCCAACACCGGCAACGCATCGGTGCGACCGCAAAGGCGTTCAACGACGATTTCGGCTGTCATGGTCTGGCATGCACTAATGGTTGAGGTCAACGGCGTTAGTCGTCGGTGTACTGGCGCGGCGCGCTAGACGGGTTGGCGCGCATGCATAGCTGACGGTGAGCACCTCCCATTGGTGACCGTCGGGCTCATTCCAGTAGACCATGCGGCCGCCGTATGCGGTGTTGATCCGCATGTCCTCGGGCCCGCGGACGGCGCTTCGGTAGTTGATGCCTGCGGCTTTGATGCGACGGAACAATGGTGTGATCCAGTTCGATGGGCATGACGCTCGCTCCAGAAGTGGCGGTGATGCTCGGGCAGCTACTCGAGAAGATCAGGTTCCAATCGGGCGATTCGCGCCGCATGCGCTCCATCCACCGGGCCGCCCCACCAGCGTACTGCCAACAGCTCCGCCGCACCATGATCAAACCCGACCCTGTGCCCTGCGCCTTGCACGCCGCCGCCGCCTTCGCGCAGGCCCATGAGATGCCGTGGCCGCGCGACCCGGCGGCCGAGCCCGGCCGCTGGGGCCTGCACCATGGCGACCCGCCGCCGTACAACCGCTTGCGTGCGGCGGTGCATCCGCGCGGGCCGCAGTCCGGCGTGGTCTGGCAGCAGGGCCGCGAGCTCATCGCCTGGGGCGAGCCCGAGCGCGCCGACCAGACCTTCAGCATCGCCAAGAC
>JANMSS010000295.1:0-24350 GCA_031389585.1 Burkholderiales bacterium
CGATTTCGTCGAAATGTTCGTCGGCGTGGGCGCGGCACGCGTGCGCGACATGTTCGAGCAGGCCAAGAAGAGTGCGCCCTGCATCATCTTCATCGACGAAATCGACGCCGTCGGCCGCCACCGCGGCGCCGGCCTGGGCGGCGGCAACGACGAGCGCGAGCAGACGCTGAACCAGATGCTGGTCGAGATGGACGGCTTCGAAACCAATGTCGGCGTGATCGTGATGGCGGCCACCAACCGGCCGGACATCCTCGACCCGGCGCTGCTGCGCCCGGGCCGCTTCGACCGCCAGGTCTATGTTTCGCTGCCCGACGTGCGCGGCCGCGAGGCGATCCTCAACGTGCACATGCGCAAGGTGCCGGTCGGGCCGGACATCCGCGCCGACCTGCTGGCCCGCGGCACGCCGGGCTTTTCGGGCGCCGACCTGGCGAATCTGGTCAACGAGGCGGCTCTGTTCGCCGCACGCCGCAACGGGCGCGTGGTCGAGATGGTCGACTTCGAGAAGGCCAAGGACAAGATCATGATGGGCCCCGAGCGCAAGAGCATGGTGATGCCCGAGGAAGAGCGCAAGAACACGGCCTACCACGAGTCCGGCCACACGCTGGTGGCCAAGCTGATGCCCAAGACCGACCCGGTGCACAAGGTCACCGTGATTCCGCGCGGCCGCGCCCTGGGCGTGACGATGCAGTTGCCCGAGGGTGACCGCTACAGCCTGGACAAGGAGCGCATGCTGAGCACGATCTCGGTGCTGTTTGGTGGCCGCATCGCCGAAGAGGTGTTCATGCACCAGATGACCACCGGCGCCTCCAATGACTTCGAACGCGCCACCGCGATCGCGCGCGACATGGTCACGCGCTACGGCATGAGCGATGAGCTGGGCCCGATGGTTTACGCCGAGAACGAAGGCGAAGTCTTCCTCGGCCGCTCGATCACCAAGACCACGACGATGTCGGAAGAAACGATGCGCAAGGTCGATCTGGTGATCCGCCGCATCATCGACGAGCAGTACGCCATTGCGCGCAAGCTGATCGAAGGCAACCAGGACACGGTGCACGCGCTGGCCAAGGCCCTGCTCGAATGGGAAACCATCGACGCCGACCAGATCGACGACATCATGGCCGGCAAGCCGCCGCGCGCGCCCAAAGACTGGCCGACCTCGCCGCCGCCCAAGAGTGGCGGCACACCCGCGGTGGGCACCGATGAGGCCGCCGCAACGGCCTGACGGTGTGACTTCAGCGTGGTGCAACGGGGCTTCGGCCCCGTTCGTCTTGATGCCATGACTACCTGGCAGACCAGCCGTTTTGCGATCGACCTTGGCCAGCCGCGGGTGATGGCCATCGTCAACGTCACGCCGGATTCGTTCTCCGACGGCGGCCTGCATGCCGACGCCGCCAGCGCGATGGCGCATTGCGACGCGCTGTTGCGCGAGGGCGCGCATATCCTGGACATCGGCGGCGAATCAACCCGGCCGGGTGCGCGCACGCCGAGCGCCGAAGAAGAGCTGCAGCGCGTGCTGCCGGTGCTGCGCCATGCCCTCACGCTGGGCGTACCCATCTCGGTTGACACCAGCCAGCCGCTGGTGATGCGCGCCGCGCTCGACCTCGGCGTGGACATCGTCAACGATGTCCGCGCACTGCGGCGCGACGGTGCCCTCGACGTGCTGGCCGCCCACGCTAGTGCGGGCGTGTGCCTGACGCACATGCGAGGCGAGCCAGGCACGATGCAGGCCACGCCGGTCTATGAGGATGTCCTCGCCGAGGTGGCTGAGTTTCTACGTGCGCGTCGCGCAGCCCTCATGGCTCGCGGCATCGCCGCCGATCGAATCGTGGTCGATCCGGGCATTGGTTTTGGCAAGACGGTGACTCACAATCTGGCGCTGTTGCGTTGCCAGCGCCAATTGCTCGAGATTGGCGCGCCGCTGCTGGTGGGTTGGTCGCGCAAGTCGACACTCGGCGCTCTGACCGGCAAAGGCGTGCAGGATCGGCTGGCGCTCAGCGTGGCAGCCGCACTGCTGGCGGTGCAACGCGGGGCACGTGTCGTGCGTGTGCATGACGTGGCGGCCACCGTCGGTGCGCTGGCCTTGTGGCGAGCGGTCGAAGACAACAACAAGGCGGAAGAAGAATGACCAGACGCTACTTCGGCACTGACGGCATCCGCGGCACGGTGGGCCAGGAGCCGATCACGCCCGACTTCATGCTGCGCTTGGGTCATGCGGTCGGTCGGGTATTGAAGCAATCCTCGGCACGACCCTCGGTGGTGATCGGCAAGGACACCCGCATCTCGGGCTACATGATCGAGTCCGCGCTCGAAGCCGGATTCGCTTCGGCCGGTGTCGATACGCTCCTGTCGGGGCCGCTGCCCACACCCGGCGTGGCCTACCTGACCCGCGCATTGCGGCTCGATCTTGGGGTCGTCATCAGTGCCTCGCATAATGCCTTTGCAGACAACGGGATCAAGTTTTTCTCGGCCAGCGGGCAGAAACTACCCGACGCGTGGGAGCTGGCAGTCGAGGCCGCGTTGCTCGAAACGCCTCAGTGGTCCGACTCGGCCGGCCTGGGCAAGGCGCGCCGCATCGACGATGCGGGTGGACGCTACGTCGAGTTCTGCAAGAGCACGGTCAGGAACGACTTGTCGCTGAAGGGTCTGAAGCTGGTCGTCGATGCCGCCCATGGCGCCGCGTACCACGTGGCACCCGACGTATTCCATGAACTCGGCGCCGAAGTCATCAAGATCGGCTGCGCCCCCGATGGCATGAACATCAACGCCGGCGTGGGTGCCACGTCGCCGCTGGCGCTGGTTACGGCGGTTGCCGAGCACCGCGCCGATTACGGCATCGCGCTCGACGGCGACGCCGATCGCCTGCAACTGATTGATGCCAGCGGGCGCCTGTTCAACGGCGACGAACTGCTCTTTGTCATGGTCGTCGACCGCCTGGCCCGTGGCGAGGCCGTGCCAGGCGTGGTCGGCACCTTGATGACCAACATGGGCGTCGAACTGGCGCTGCGCGACCTGGGGGTGGAACTGGTGCGAGCCAAGGTTGGCGACCGCTATGTGCTCGAGGAACTGGCGGCGCGTGGCTGGCAACTCGGCGGCGAGGGCTCGGGCCATTTGCTGGCACTTGACAAGCACACCACCGGCGATGGCATCGTCAGCGCCTTGCAGATCTTGCAGGCGGTGAAGGCCTCAGGTCGTTCCCTGGCGCAACTGCTCGCGCCGGTGACGCTGTTCCCGCAGGTGCTGATCAACGTGCGGGTTGCTGCCGACGCCGATCACCGCAGCAACGTGCGCTTGCTGCAAGCGCTGGCCGAGGTTGAGCGCGAACTCGCCGGTTCGGGGCGCGTGCTGATCCGGACCTCGGGGACGGAGCCTGTGCTGCGGGTGATGGTCGAAGCCAGCGATGCGGCACAGGCCATGGCCTGTGCCGAACGCCTGGCAGCGATCGTTCGTTCCTGAGCGGGGTCTGGCCGGCCCGCGGGAGGGTCAGCGCTTCGGCGGCAGCAGGACGCGGTCGATCACGTGAACCACGCCGTTGGTCGCGACAACGTCGGCTGTCAGGACCACGGCATCTTCCACGGTCACGATGTCACCTGCCTTGGACATCGCAAGATTGGCGCCATTGACGGTCTTGACGTTGCCGTTCTTCACCGTGGCCGCGGGCATCGCCGCAGGCACCACGTGGTAGGTCAGTACTGACTTGAGAAGTTCCTTGTCGCTGCCGAGGTCGGCCAAAGTCTTGGCGGGGACGGCCTTGAAGGCCTCGTCGGTCGGTGCAAAGACGGTGAACGGGCCGGGGCCGCGCAAGGTTTCCGTCAAGCCGGCCTGAGCAATCAGGCGATTGAGCGTGCTCAGCTGGGGCGTGCGGGCGGCAGTGTCGGCGATGGATGTTGGGCTGGATTTCGTGGCGCAGCCGGCGAGCAGCACTGCCGACAGTGCGATGGCGGCGAAGGGTAGGCGGGTGGAGCGGAACATGGCTATCCTCGAAAGCAGGTTGTCTGGGGGGTGTCGAGCGAGAGCTTAGTTGGGCTGCATGTCAGAAAAGTGACAACGGCATGACCGCCACATGGCGCTGTCAGGCGCACCGCTCTGTCACGGCGCTGTCATGCGGCAGACCTAAAGTTCACCGACTTCCAATCCCAGTTCAACCCGTCAGGAAAGGTTTCAGATGTTTCCCACAACGATTCGCTCCTTAGCTCTTGCCGCCGCCCTTGTTGCCCCTGTGGCCGCGACGGCCCAGGACGTGACGGGCGCCGGCGCCACATTTCCCGCGCCGCTGTACTCCAAGTGGGCAGATGCCTACAACAAGGCGACCAACGTGCGGATCAACTACCAGTCTGTCGGCTCGGGAGCCGGCCTGCGCCAGATCCGTGGCAAGACAGTCGACTTCGGCGCATCCGACATGCCCTTGACGGATGCCGAGTTGGCGAAGGACGGCCTGATGCAGTTTCCGACCGTCATCGGTGGCGTAGTGCCCGTGATCAATGTGAAGGGCATCACTGCCGGTCAGATGCGCATCACCGGCCAGGTGCTGGGTGACATCTACCTCGGCAAGATCACCAAGTGGAACGATGCTGCCCTGACGGCGCTCAACCCGGGGGTGCCGCTGCCCGACAGCGCCATCGCCGTAGTCCGACGCGCCGACGGCTCGGGCACGACCTTCATCTTCAGCAACTATCTCTCGAAGGTCAATGCCGAGTGGAAGTCCAAGGTCGGCGAGGGCACGGCGGTGAACTGGCCCACCGGTGCCGGTGGCAAGGGCAATGAGGGCGTCGCTGCCTTCGTACAGCGCCTGCCGAACTCGATCGGCTATGTTGAGTACTCCTACGCCAAGTCCAACAAGATGGCCCATGTGTTGCTGCGCAACCAGGCCGGCACCTTCGTGACGCCTGACGACGCCAACTTCAAGGCCGCAGCCGCAGGCGCGGAATGGTCCAAGAGCTTCTACCAGATCCTCACCGAGCAACCCGGCAAGGACAGCTGGCCGATCACCGGCGCCACCTTCATCATGATGTACAAGGTCCAGGAAAAGCCGGCACCGGGCTCGAACTCCTTGAAGTTCTTCGACTGGGCGTTTGTCAACGGCGACAAGATGGCCACCGAACTCGAGTACGTGCCCCTGCCGGACGCGGTAAAGGCGCTGGTGCGCAACGCCTGGGGCGAGATCAAGGACCCGTCGGGCAAGGTCGTCGCCTTCAAGTGAGGTCATTGTCGGACCCTGGGCGGCAGTCGCGCACGCTGTGACGCTGCCATCCTCTTCGCAGGAGCCAGACCCAGAGGCGCCGAGGCCATCGTGACTGCTACATTCCCCGCCAATCCCCTGCCAAGAGTCGAATCGATGGACAAGACGGTGATGGGCGGTCGTCCGCCGGAGCGGGTCCGGCGCCAGCCTTGGGCCGACCGCCTGTTTGCGATCGCGGCGCACGGCGCAGCCTGGCTGACCCTGGCCCTGATGGCTGGCATCATCATCTCGCTGACCATCAGCGCGATGCCGGCGATACGCGAGTACGGGCTGAGCTTTCTGTGGCGATCCGAGTGGGACCCGGTCGAGGAGAAGTTCGGCGGCTTGGTGATGATCTACGGCACCCTGGCGACGTCGTTCATCGCGTTGCTGATTGCCGTGCCGGTGAGCTTCGGCATCGCCTTGTTTCTCACCGAGCTGTCACCGAATTGGCTTCGTCGGCCGCTGGGTACGGCCGTGGAGTTGCTGGCCGCCGTCCCCAGCATCGTCTACGGCATGTGGGGTCTGCTGGTTTTTGGGCCGATCCTGGCGACCTATGTCCAACAGCCCGCGCAGGCGCTGTTCGGCGGCGTACCGCTGTTGGGCGCCTTGGTCTCTGGCGCGCCCGTGGGCATCGGCATTCTGTCCGCCGGCATCATCCTGGCCATCATGGTGATTCCGTTCATCGCCTCGGTGATGCGTGATGTCTTCGAGACCACGCCCGCGTTGCTGAAGGAGTCAGCCTATGGCCTGGGATCGACGACCTGGGAAGTGGTCTGGAAAGTGGTGTTGCCGTACACCAAGACGGGCGTCATCGGCGCCATCATGCTCGGCCTGGGTCGGGCCCTGGGCGAAACCATGGCGGTGACCTTCGTCATCGGCAACTTCAATCAGCTCAACTCCTTGTCCTTGTTCGAGGCCGCGAACAGCATCACGTCGGCGATTGCCAACGAGTTCGCTGAGGCGAATCCGGGCCTGCACCAGGCCTCGCTGATGTACCTTGGCCTGGTCCTGTTCTTCATCACCTTCTGCGTGCTGGCCCTGTCCAAGATCCTGCTGTCGCGCTTGCAGCGCAACGAGGGGAGTCGCACATGAGCGGCGCCATGACTGCCGTCGATACAGGCCGCCTGCGCATGCACACGCGGCGCAAGCGCGTGAACGTGATTGCCTTGACCCTCTCGCTCGGCGCGATGGCTTTTGGCATGTTCTGGCTGGCCTGGATCCTGTTCGAGACGATCCGTCTGGGCATTGGTGGCATTGCGCTGTCGGTCTTCACCGAGATGACGCCGCCGCCGCAGGCCGAGAGTGGCGGCCTGGCCAATGCCATCGCCGGCTCGCTGGTGATGGTCGGCCTGGCCACGCTGCTGGGCACGCCCATCGGCATCCTGTGCGGCATCTACCTGGCCGAGTACGGCAAGAAGACGCGGCTGGGCTACGTCACCGGCTTCATCAATGACATTCTTCTGTCGGCGCCCTCGATCGTCATTGGTCTGTTCATCTATGCGTTGATCGTCGCGCAGGTGCGGTCGTTTTCGGCCGCTGCCGGCGTGCTGGCCTTGACTCTGATCGTCATTCCGGTCGTCATCCGGACCACCGAGAACATGCTCAGCCTGATCCCCAATGCCTTGCGCGAGGCGGCATACGCGCTGGGCACGCCGAAGTGGAAGGTGATCTATTCCATCACGCTCAAGGCGGCCCGGGCGGGTGTGATGACGGGGATCCTGCTGGCCCTGGCGCGCATTGCTGGCGAAACCGCGCCCTTGCTGTTCACGGCCCTGTCCAACCAGTTCTGGACCCTGAATCTCGGCGAGCCGATGGCCAGCCTGCCGGTGACGATCTACAAGTTTGCGCTGAGTCCCTACGAGAACTGGAAGGACCTGGCCTGGGCCGGTGTCTTCCTGATCACTCTGGGCGTGCTGGCGCTGAACATCGTGGCGCGCGTGCTGTTCCGCAACAAGACCTGAGGAACCCGACCCCATGGACACTCGAGTTGAAACTGCAGCCGGCGAGAAGATCAAGCTCGCCGTGCGCGACCTGAACTTCTATTACGGCAACTTCAAGGCGCTGAAGAACATCAACCTCGATATTCCGGAGCGCAAGGTCACCGCCTTCATCGGCCCGTCGGGCTGTGGCAAGAGCACCCTGCTGCGCGTCTTCAACCGCATGTTCGAGCTCTACTCGGAGCAGCGCGCCGAGGGCAGCGTCACGCTCGACGGTGAGGACATTCTGCAGAGCAAGCTCGATGTCAGCCTGATCCGCGCCAAGATCGGCATGGTGTTCCAGAAACCGACACCCTTCCCGATGTCGATCTACGACAACATCGCCTTCGGTGTGCGTCTGTTCGAATCTTTGCCTCGCGTCGAGATGGACGAACGTGTCGAGTGGGCCTTGAAGAAGGCGGCGTTGTGGGGCGAGGTCAAGGACAAGCTGGCCCAGAACGGTGCCAGCCTGTCGGGTGGGCAACAGCAGCGCCTTTGCATCGCCCGCGGCATCGCGATCAAGCCCGAGGTTCTGCTGCTCGACGAACCGTGCTCTGCGCTGGACCCGATCTCGACCGGCAAGATCGAGGAGTTGATCCACGAACTCAAGAGCGACTACACCGTGATGATCGTGACGCACAACATGCAGCAAGCGGCGCGTTGTTCGGACTACACCGCCTACATGTACCTGGGCGACCTGGTGGAGTTCGGCCCGACCAGCGAGCTGTTCATGAAGCCGAAGAAGCGCGATACCGAGGATTACATCACCGGCCGGTTCGGCTGAGGAAGCAAACGATGACCGACAAGCACCTTTCGACCCAATTCGACGCAGAGCTTTCTGGCATTTCCAATCGCGTGCTCGAAATGGGCGGCCTGGTCGAGTCCCAGGTCGCACGATCCGTCTATGCGCTGACCCAGTTCTCCGGTGAAACCGCGACCCAGGTCTTGCAAGCGGAGGAGCGCGTCAACACCATGGAGATGGAGATCGACCGTGATCTGTCGGCGATCATTGCGCGCCGCCAGCCGACGGCGCGCGACTTGCGCCTGTTGATCGCGATCAGCCGGACGATTGCCAACCTCGAACGCGTCGGCGACGAGGCGGCTCGAATTGCCCGCACGGTGCAACGCCTGATCAACACGGGCGTGTCGAGCCGGATGCGACTGCCGGTGGCCGACCTGTCGTTCGAGGCTGACCTGGCGGTTGCCCAGTTGCGCAAGGCACTCGACGCCTTCGCGCGGCTCGACACGACCCATGCACTCGAAGTTCTGCGCGCCGACGATCAGATCGACCGCGAGTTCGACGGCCTGATGCGCAAGCTCATCACCTACATGATGGAGGATCCGCGCACGATTTCTGCCAGCATCGATCTGATCTTTGTCGCCAAGGCGATCGAACGCGTCGGCGATCACGCCAAGAATCTGGCCGAGGCGATCATCTACGTCGTCAAGGGCACCGATGTGCGTCACACTTCGGTCGACGACATCGCCGACGCGGTTCGATGAGTCGCATCCTGGTCGTCGAGGACGAGGCTGCGATCGCCGAGTTGGTGGCGATCAACCTGCGTCATGCAGGCTATGAAGTCACGCTGGTTGGCGATGCGCAGGGTGCGCTGCAAAGCGTCGACCGCATGCTGCCCGACCTCGTGTTGCTTGACTGGATGCTGCCCGGACAGTCGGGACTGGCCTTGACCAAGGCGTGGCGCAGCGCAGCGCGCACCAAGGCCTTGCCGATCATTATGCTGACGGCACGCGCCGAAGAAGGCGACAAGCTGGCCGGGTTGGACGGTGGCGCCGACGACTACCTGACCAAGCCGTTCTCGCCGAGGGAGTTGCTGGCGCGCATCCGGGCCGTGTTGCGACGCAAGGCGCCTCAGGCGCTCGACGATGCGGTCGAGGTCGGTGGGCTCAGGCTGGATCCCGCAACACGGCGCGTGAATCGCCTCGTCGATGGCGTGGTGTGCGACGTCAAGGTCGGGCCCACCGAGTTTCGCCTGCTGCACTTCCTGATGACGCACCCCGAACGCGTGCACAGCCGCGCCCAGTTGCTCGACCGCGTCTGGGGCGACCATGTCTTCATCGAGGAGCGGACGGTCGATGTCCACGTCAAGCGCCTGCGCGAAGCGCTGGCGCCGGTGCGTGGTTCGCAACTGGTCGAGACTGTTCGTGGTGCCGGTTACCGGATGACCCAGGCCAATCCGCTGCCGGCATGAACCTGATGCTGCTCCGGGCGGCCAGCGTGCTGGTGGCGATGCTGATCGGTGCCGCTTTCGGCTGGGTTGGCGGCAGTCTCGTGCATTGGCCCCAAGTGGGTGCCTTGGGTGGCGCAGCGCTGGCCATCACCCTGGTGACGTTGCGCGATGCCGGAAAGGGGCGGCGATTGCGGGCTTGGCTGCGCGGTGCGCAGGACCAGCCGGCGCCGCGCGACACCGGCTTCTGGGGCGAGCTCGGTTACCGGATCGAACGCGCGCTGCGCCTGCGCGAGCGCGCGACGGCCCAAGAGCAGACCCGTTTGCAGGAGTTCCTCTCGGCCATCGAAGCCTCGCCCAATGGCGTGATGATGCTCGACGCCAACGAGCAGATCGCCTGGTGCAACTCACCCGCGGCCGACCACTTCGGCATTGATCCCGAGCGTGACCGCCTGCAACGGGTGACCAACCTCGTGCGGTCGCCCGCGTTCGTTGCCCATCTGCAGCACGGATCGCTGGCTGAGCCGGTCGTGTTTGCCGGCCCGCGCGGCCGTGCCACGCTGTCGGTGCTGGTGCGGCCCTATGGCGAAGGCATGAAGCTGGTGCTGTCGCAGGACATCACCGAGCGCGAGCGCACCGACGCGATGCGGCGCGACTTTGTCGCCAACGTGTCGCACGAAATCCGCACACCGCTGACCGTCCTGGCCGGTTTCGTCGAAACGCTGGCCACCGTGCCGCTGACGGCCGCCGAGCGTCCGCGCGTGCTGAATTTGATGCGCCAGCAGACCGATCGCATCCAGGCCCTGGTCAATGACCTGTTGACGCTGGCGCAGCTCGAAGGCGGTCCGTTGCCGGATGCCGACCGCTGGGTGGCGATCGACAGTACGCTGCAGGCGGTGTTCGCCGACGCCCAGGCCCTGTCAGGCACCCGCCATCTGATCACGCTCGACGCGCAGGCGGGCTGCCTGGTCGCTGGTGCCGAGGCCGAGCTGTGCAGCGCCATGGGCAACCTGGTCAGCAATGCCGTTCGCTACACGCCGGACGGCGGCACGATCGAGATTCGTTGGCGCATCCGTGACAGCGATGGTTGTGCCGAGTTCGAGGTCCGCGACAGCGGCATTGGCATCGACAAGGAGCATTTGCCACGCCTCACCGAACGCTTCTACCGCGTCGACGGCAGCCGCTCACGTGACACCGGCGGCACCGGCCTGGGCCTCGCGATCGTCAAGCATGTGGTGCAGCGCCATGGCGGCAACCTCGCCATCCAGAGCGAGCCCGGCAAGGGTTCCATCTTCAAGCTCGCCTTGCCGGCGGCCCGCGTGCGCAGCACTGAGGGCAACGCTGGCAGCACGACCGAGCCGGTCAAGGTCTCAGCGGGAGCGGCGTAGCACCTGGGTGGTCTCGTCGCGGTCGGTCGGCCGCGTGATCCGGGCGACCACTTCCCATCCGGCCGGCACGCTGGTCGTCGCTTGAGCGCTGGTTTGCTGCTGCAAGCGCACGGCGCAAGCACTCAGCGCTTCGCTGCTGGTATCGACGCGCCAGCGTCCGTACTGCTCGAGTGCGGCCACCGCCGAGCGCGGGTAGCCCGGGGCGGCCACGCAGGCGCCGACCGGCACATGCGGGGCTAGGCGGTTGACCCACGGGCGGTTGCTGCGTGCGTAATCGAGCAGTGGCAACCACAGCGTCATCAACAACAGCCACGCCAGCGCGACACCGCCGGCCGGCAGCACCAGGCTCTTCCACAAGGCATGCTGGTGGCGTCCCGTGCGCCAACGCACCAACACCAGCCAGGCCACAGTGCCGGCCACGGCAATCATCATGCGCAGCGGCGAGAACTGCATGGTGAAGCCGGGTGCGAGCTTGACGATGTTGGCGGCGATGCGCACTGGTTCGCCGGTGAGCATCGCAGCGTAAATGACCCAAATCGCCAGTGCCGCGATCGTGAAGAAGAACACCGAGAACCAGTCGATCGCCGCACTCGTGCCACGTTGCAACGTCGGCAACGCGAAGGCGGCCAGCACGGCAAAGCCGGGCAGGCCGATCATCAGGGCTCGATCGAAGCCGCCCCCGGCAACGCACGCCAGCAGCGCCACCGTGGCCAGCGCCAGCGGCAGCGCAATGTGACGCTTGTTCAGGTGACGGCGCCAGCGCCAAAGCGCCCACAAGGCCAGCAGCCACACCGGCCAAAGGAACCACAGCCACAACCGGACCAGTTGCAGGCCCTGCGCGGCGCTGGCTTGCAGCGCGACGCGCCACGCCCAGGTGCCCAATCCGACGGCCACCACGGCCGCCAAGACGGTCGCGAACGCCGCCCAGCGTGCGAAGTTGCGGCCGGCCGCGTAGCTCGAGCCTGCGGTGATGGCCACGGCCGCAGCGCCGAACAGGACGGCCATCGTCGGCGCGCCACAGGCGGCGACCAAGGGCAGTCCCAGCAGCATGGCCAATCGCGCGCGCCAGCGTCGAAATGGTGCTGCAGCGCACGCCCACAGGGCCAATGCGGCGGCGAACAGTTGACCTAGCTCGGGCGTCGTCTCGTGACCCAGCTGCAGCAACCCAAGCGAGGCGATCAGCGCCAACAACGCACCGTCGGCCATGGCACGGGCATAGTCGACTGGCTTGGCCTCGCCGCCGAAGGCAAAGGCCACAGGCTGCGCGGCTTCGGTGCGCGCAAGCTGAAACGTCGTGTACCAGGTCAGGACCAGCACGCCCGCCAACAGCAGCCCGAAGGGGATGCGCGCGGCCATTGGCGCATCGAGCAAGGGCGACAGCAACCAGATGCTGGCCGCCCCGAGCCAGTGCGGCAAGAGTGCGTTCTCTGGCAGCAGGCCGCCGATCGTCGGTGCCAGCCAACCGGTGCGGCCTTCGGCCATCGCCAGCATGTAGCCGAACGCGGTCTGGTCGGCATGACGCCACGGATCGCGGCCGAACAGGCCGGGCAGCACATACGCTGCGCAGAGCAGCAGCAGCGCCAGGCGCGGCAGGCGCTGCACGGCGCGCTGCGTGACCAGAGCGGGGGAGGGTGTCAGGTTCACGGGTCGATCATGCCGTGTGGCCAAAGAAAAAGGGCAGCCGAGGCTGCCCTTGTCGTGCCTGCTATGCAGACAATCACTTCTTGGCGGTGAGCTTGGCGAACTTGTTGCGGAATTTCTCGACGCGCCCGCCGAGGTTGTCGATGCTCTTCTGCGTACCGGTATAGAACGGATGCGACTCGCTGGTGGTCTCGACCTTGAACATCGGCAGCTCGCGGCCGTCATCCATCTTGATCATTTCCTTGGTCTGCGCGCAGGAGCGCGTGACGAACTTGAACCCGTTGGACAGATCGACGAAACAGACGTCGCGATATGCCGGGTGAATGCCTTCTTTCATGGGAAACCTCTCTCACTTTCGCTGGTGGTGCGGGGAGCCACGCCTCGAACTTGGGCGCACTTTCCCTGGCGGAAAAGCGTGGATTGTAGCGGCCGGCGCCTCGGGCCAGCGCCGGGCCGCTCCCAAGCCTGTCCTGAGCCCTGCAATTCCGATCGCCCTGAGCTTGTCGAAGGGAGGGCGGCCCGAGCTCCCCCCGGGGGGCGACGCCGCAGGCGTCTTGGGGCCGACAGTTACCCGCCGCGCCGCATCATGTCGAAGAAGTCGAGGTTGTTCTTGGTCGCCTTCATCTTCTCCAGGATGAACTCCATCGCCTCAATCTCGTCCATCGGGTAGAGCAGCTTGCGCAGGATCCAGGTCTTTTGCAGGATCTCCGGCTTGAGCAGCAACTCCTCGCGCCGGGTGCCGCTCTTGTTGAGCAGGATCGACGGATAGACGCGCTTCTCGGACATGCGGCGGTCGAGGTAGATCTCGCAGTTGCCGGTGCCCTTGAATTCCTCGTAGATCACCTCGTCCATGCGCGAGCCAGTGTCGACCAGCGCCGTCCCGATGATCGTCAGCGAGCCGCCTTCTTCGACGTTGCGCGCTGCGCCGAAGAAGCGCTTGGGTCGCTGCAGGGCGTTGGCGTCGACGCCGCCTGTGAGCACCTTGCCCGACGAGGGCAGCACATTGTTGTAGGCCCGCGCCAGACGCGTGATCGAGTCGAGCAGGATCACCACGTCCTTCTTCATCTCGACCAGGCGCTTGGCTCGCTCGATCACCATCTCGGCCACCTGCACATGGCGCGCAGCGGGCTCATCGAAGGTCGAGCTGATGACCTCGCCGCGCACCGTGCGCTGCATCTCGGTCACTTCCTCGGGCCGCTCGTCGACCAGCAGCACGATCAGGTGCACGTCCGGGTAGTTGGCGACGATCGCATGCGCGAAGTGCTGCATCATCACCGTCTTGCCGCTCTTGGGCTGCGAGACCAGCAAGGCGCGCTGGCCTTTGCCCAGCGGGGCGATCAGGTCGATGATGCGGCTGGTGATGTTCTCTTCGCTCTTGATCTCGCGTTCGAGCTTGAACTGTTCCTTTGGGAACAGCGGCGTCAAGTTCTCGAACATGATCTTGTGCTTGCTCTCCTCGGGCAGCAGGCCGTTGACCCGGTCGACCTTGACCAGCGCGAAGTAACGCTCGCCGTCCTTGGGCACCCGCACTTCGCCTTCGACCATGTCGCCGGTGTGCAGGTTGAAGCGGCGGATCTGGCTCGGCGACAGGTAGATGTCGTCGGTGCTGGCCATGTAGCTGGCCTCGATCGAGCGCAGGAAGCCGAACCCGTCGGGCAGCACCTCCAGGACGCCGTCGCCGAAGACTTGTTCGCCTCCCTTGGCGCGCTTTTTCATGATCGCGAACATCAGCTCCTGCTTGCGCAGGCGGGCGACGTTCTCGATCTCCAGCTCGTCGCCCATCTTGATGAGCTCGGAGACGTGCTGTGCTTTCAGTTCTGACAGATGCATGGCGTTGGCCAACCCTCAGGGTGACACGGGCCTTGCCAGGCGGCGTGCCGGATGGTTCGGCCCCAGTCGAATAGTCATGTGCTGCCCCTGCGGCGGCTTCCGACGCGCGGGTGGCGCATGCGGTTGACTCTAGGCAGGGGTGGGGGCCGAAACCGCGGGCCTGGTGCCGTCTACGGGCAAACGCACAGGGCGCGGTGGCAATCTCGGGCCGGGGCGGTGAGAGCCGCCTCGGCAATGCGGCAGATTATAGATGACCGTCGATGAATGACGTCAACTGCGATTTTGACAGCGCCCCGACCTTGGTTGCGGCGAGCTGGCCGTCCTTGAACAACATGAGGGTCGGAATACCGCGGATGCCGAACTTGGCGGGCACGGCGCTGTTTTCGTCGACGTTCATCTTGGCGACCTGCAAGCGCCCGTCGTAGGCCTTGGACACCTCGTCCAGGATCGGGGCAATCGCCTTGCACGGCCCGCACCACTCGGCCCAGTAGTCAACCAGCACCGGCTTGTCGGCCTTCAGGACATCGGCCTCGAAGGACGCGTCGGAGACATGCTTGATCAATTCACTCGACATGGTTTGGATCCTCGAAACCCGGGAGCCATCGACGGCGCAGGGCACAATGATTCTGACACAAGCATCGACTCGGCCGTGCCCGAGGGCCGTGGTTCCTCTCAATGACAACGATAGCGCGCCAGCGGCTTGACAGCGGGCCCGTCGACCGCGACTTCTGGCCCGAGCTGGCCACGCTGTCGGCGCGTTGGCTGGCGCAAGTCGGTGCGCCAGCTCGCGACGGCGTCGTGTTGCTGCCGCATGCCGGCCTGTTGGGCAACGCCCGCGCGGCCTTCGCCCGCGTCGGCGGCTGGCAGCCGCGTATTGAGACGCCGCGCACATTGGCAGCCACGCTGATCCCGCCAATCGCTACGCACGCAGGAGCCCCCTGTGGCGAGCCCGCCACCGACCGGCTTGCCGCGGCGAATCTCCTCAGAGGGCAGGGCTCCGGCCAGGCCTGGGCCGCGCGCGACCCGCGGGCGTTCGACGCAGCGGTTGCCTTGCTGGCCGACACCGCGCAGGGCCTGATACTCGCTGCACAGGCGCGGACATTGCAAGAGCGCAGCGCCTGGTGGGCAGGACTGCGCGAGGCCTTACCGCCCGTGGGCGGCCCGGGCGCGACCGAACGCTGGCTCGCACGCCTGGCACTCGAATGGGCGGCTGCGGCCGATGCGCCCATCACCGACGCCCTGTGGTCGCTGCGCCCCGCAGCCTGGATCGGATTGCGTGCTTTGGGCGAGGACGCCTTTATGCGGCGCTTGCTGGATCGGGCCACGGCCGACGGCGTTCCCGTGCTGTGGCTCGACGCCGATCCGCCGCCAACCCATCTCTTCGACCCGTCGGCGTCGCTGCCAGCGCCGACCTGTGCACGAGCCGATGGATTGGAGGACGAAGCCAGCGCGGCGGCCCTCGCGGTGCTCGATGCCCTGGACCGCGGTCAGGCGCCGGTGGCCTTGATCGCACAGGACCGGCTGGTTGTGCGCCGGATCCGCGCACTGCTCGAACGCGCGGGCGTCTTGCTGGCCGACGAAACCGGCTGGACGCTGTCGACGACGCGCGCAGCGGCCCATGTGATGGCGCTGCTCAGGGCCGCAGCGCCAGCCGCCGGGCGCGATGTCCTGATCGAAGCGCTCAAGGCCGAGGCGCCTGACGCCGCTGCCGCGCTCGAAGACGCCTGGCGCCGCGACCGCACGCCCAGCCCATCGGCTCTGACGGCATTGCAGGCCTTGCGTGGGCGATTGGCGGCCTTGCAGGGCGCCGGCCGGCGCCGCCTGTCGGTTTGGATCGTTGCATTGCGCAGCGCCTCCCCGGTGTTGATGACCCTGCTCGCGGCCGACGCGGCGGGCCGCGAGGTGCTGGCGGCGCTCCATCTGGGCGGCGCGCCGGGCAATGCTGCGTGGCGCGCCGCTGCCGACGCCACGCCGCTGGACTTCTTCGCTTTCACCGCCTGGATCGACGCCACGCTGGAAGCGGCCAGCTTCGTGCTGCCGGCCAACCCGCAGGCGCAGGTCGTGATCACGCCGCTTGCGCGCGCCGCGCTGCGGCCCTTTGGCGCGGTGGTGTTCCCAGGCTGCGACGACCAGCACCTTGGCGCAGCCACCGCCATGCCGGCGTTGATCCCCGACACGGTGGCCGGTGACTTTGGTCTGCCCAACGCGACGCAGCGGCGCGAGCGCGAAACCCTGGCCTTTGCCCAACTGTTGCGCGCGCCGAACCTGCATCTGCTGTACCGCACGCACGATGGCGACGAGCCCTTGGCGATCAGCCCGCTGGTCGACCTGGCTTGGCACGCGCGGCGGCGCGCCGGCCAGCCTGTGCCCGACGACGTGAAAGTGGCGCTGCCGATCGCGCAAGTCGCGCGCCGGCCGCTTTCTCGGCCCGCGCCGACGATGGCGCAGGGCCTGCCCGCGAGGCTGTCGGCGTCTGCAGTTGAAGCGCTGCGAGCCTGCCCGTACCGATTCTTTGCGCGCGTCGCGCTCGGCCTGGGCGATAGCACCGAACTCGACGCAGCCCTGGACAAGAGCGACCACGGCCGCTGGCTCCACGCGGTGCTGCATCGCTTTCACAGCGAGCGCAGCGGCACTGATGACCGCGGGCAACTTCTGGCCGCGGCCGATGCGGTGCAGGCGCAATTGGGGCTCGACGCTGCCTCGCACTGGCCGTTTCGCGCTGCCTTCGACACCGTCGCCGACCACTATCTGGCCTGGCTGCATGAGCGCGACGCGCAGGGCTGGCACTTCGCGGGCGGCGAGCTCGAACGCCGTTGCGTTCCGCCTGACCTTGAGGGCCTGGTCCTCGATGGCCGTTTGGACCGCATCGACCTGGCCGGCACGGGCGGGGCAGGCGGCGCCATGCTGATCGACTACAAGACCGGCAACGCCGACAAGCTGAGCAAGCTCGTGCGCACGCCACTCGAAGACACGCAGCTCGCGTTCTACGCCGCACTGCTGACCGACGAGCCGCACGAGCCGCCGCCGCGGGCCATCTACCTGGCCATCGACGAGCGCAAGCCACCACGTGAGATCGAGCACGCGGACGTGGCGCACAGCGCCGCGCTGCTGGTCGAAGGCCTGGCCGCTGATCTGGCTGCGCTGCGCGAGGGCGTCGGTGCGCCCGCGCTCGGCGAAGGCGAGGCCTGTGAGTTCTGCCACGCGCGCGGGCTGTGCCGGCGCGACCACTGGACATGATGTGACCCACCCCCGAAGCGGCTTCCCCGCTCCCCCTCGAGGGGGCCGAGGCCCGCGGCTCCAAGTCGACTTGCGTCGGCTTGGACGGGCCGAGGAATGGCCGCGTCCCGCGGCCATGCGGCCTGCAAGGCACGCTGGCGGACCGGCAAAGCCGGATCCGCGGCGGTCGCTTGGATCGAACTTGCGTTTCATGCGTCGCGAAGGGTGCGCAAAGCGATGAACGCTGATGCGACAGCGCCATCCTTCAGCCTCGATGGTCGTCGCGTAAATCGCGACGCGTTCTACGCGACCGCTTGTGATCCAAGGCGCCATGTGGTGGTCGAGGCCTGCGCGGGGGCCGGCAAGACCTGGATGTTGGTGGCGCGCATCGTGCGCGCATTGGTCGAGGGCGCGCAGCCGCAAGACATCCTGGCCATCACCTTCACCCGCAAGGCCGCCGGTGAAATGCGCACGCGCCTGGCCGAGTGGTTGCGCGAGTGCTCTCGTTTCACGCTGGACGAAGCTGCGGCGCAACTGGTCGCCTTCGGTGTGCCGGCACCGGCCGCGCAAGACCAGGCTGCTGCGCTGATCGGTTTGCACGAGCACGTGCTGGCCAGTGGGCGTGTGGTCGAGGTGCGCACCTTTCACGCCTGGTACGCGCAACTCGTGCGCGCCGCGCCAATGGACCTGCTGGCCAGCCTCGGTCTGTCGCCTGACATGACGCCGCTGGAAGAAATCAGTGACCTCAAGCCTGCGTTGATGCAGGCCTTTCACAGCGCAGTGCTGGCCGATGACGCGCTGCGCAGCGACTATCGTCTGCTCACCTTGCGCCATGGCCGCTTTCTGCTCGACGCCTGGTTCACTGCGGCCCTGGCGCGGCGCGCCGAGATCGAACTGGCCGATGCGGCTGATGTGCTCGAGGCCAGCGTCGAGCCCGGGCCCGATCCGAATCCGGCGGCGCAGGTCCGCGATGCTGCGTTGGTCGCTGCGGCGCAGTCGCTGGCGCACCAGCTTGCGGCGCGCGACAAACACAAGGCCCAGGCCCAGGCCGCGGCACAGGGCTTGAGGCAGAGCCTGGGGCAGGCCGACGACCGCGCCGCCTACGACGGCCTGCGCCAGGCGCTGTTCACCAGCGGCGGTGATGGCACGCCGCGCAAGCAGTTGGGCGAGCTGCCGGAGCAGGCCTTGCTGTGCGAAGCCCTTGAGCGCATCGCGCCACAGATCGCGCAGGTCGAAGCGCATCAAGACCATTCGGCCATGCTGCGCCTGTCGCGTGTTCTGTTCGCCGAGTATGCGAGCCTGAAACGCCGCCGTGGTCTGATCGACATGGTCGACCTCGAGCGGGTCGCGCTCACACTCTTGTCGGACCATGCCTTGTCAGGCTGGGTTCAGGAGCGCCTCGATGCGCGCGTTCGCCACCTGCTGATCGACGAATTCCAGGACACCAGCCCGCTGCAGTGGCATGCCCTCTACGGCTGGCTCAGCGCCTATGCCGGGGCCGGCGGTGGTGGTGCCGGCCCCAGGCTGTTCATCGTCGGCGACCCCAAGCAAAGCATCTACCGCTTTCGCCGCGCCGAGCCGCGCGTGTTCGAGGCGGCGCAGCGTTTTGTGGTCGACGCGCTCGGCGGCACTCTGGCCGCCTGCGACCACACGCGCCGCTGCGCGCCGGGCGTGGTCGATGCCATCAATGCGGTCTTCGGTGCGATCGCGCAGGAAGGCCTGCTGCCCGCCTGGCGCGCGCACACCACTGAAGTCGGCGCCGGCGGGTCTGAGGCAACGCCGCTCTCTATCCTGGCCAGCGCCGAGCGGCCAGCGCGCTCGCCGCGCGGCGATGGCGTTGATGCCGAACGCGTCTGGCGCCCCTCGCTGACGACGCCACGCATCGAAGCCAAGCTGGTGCTGCGCGAAGCCGAGGCCGGCGAGGTCGCGCGGGCGATCGAGTCGCTGGTGCGCGGGCAGGGTGTGGCGCCCAAGGACATCATGGTGCTGGCGCGCAAGCGCGCCGTGCTGTCGCAGGCCGCCGAGGCATTGGCCGCGCTGCACCTGCCCCATGTCGCACCCGAAGACCTGCGCCTGGCCGACCTGCCCGAGGTCCAGGACCTGCTGGCCGTGCTCGATGTGCTGGCCTCGCCGGGGCAGGCCCTGTCGCTCGCCCGCGCCCTCAAGAGCCCGCTGTTCGGGGCCAGCGATGACGAACTGCTTGCGCTTGCTCAGCGTGCAAGGACGATCGAAGCGGGTGCGTGGTGGCCCACTTTGATGCGATACGCCGAGGACAGCGGCGCGCCGGAGTCGCTGCGACGCGCGGCCACGCTGTTAGGGCAATGGCAAATTGAGGCCACCATGCTGCCGCCGCACGACCTGCTCGACCGCATCGTGCACCAGGGCGATCTGCTGCCGCGCCTGGCCGCGGTCGTGCCGCCCGAGCGCCATGCGCGGGCCATGGAAGCGGTGCGCGCGCTGCTGGCGGCTGCGCTCGAACTCGATGGCGGTCGCTATGCCTCACCCTACAGCTTCGTGCGCGCGCTGCGCCAGCGCAAGGTCATGGCACCGCCGGCGCAGCGCCATGATGCCGTGCGCCTGCTCACCATCCACGGCGCGAAAGGCCTCGAGGCGCGCGTGGTGTTGCTGATGGACGCCGACCCCGAGCCGCCGCGCATCGAAACCGCCACGCTGCTGGTCGATTGGCCACCCGACGCGGTGCGGCCGCACCGGGTGGCGTTTGTCGCCTCCGAAGCGCGCTGCCCGCCGTCGCTGCAAACCTTGCTGGATGCCGAGCGGGCGGCGCGGGCGCGCGAAGAAGTCAACGCCTTCTACGTCGCCTTGACGCGAGCCGAGGAACGCCTGATCGTGAGTCGCACACCGCCGAAAAGCGCGAGTCCAGGCCCATCGTGGTGGGCGCGGCTGGAGGCGTTGGCGTGCCCCTGGCCGTCGACCTCGCCTGAGGTGGGCAATGCCCAAGCTAGCCATGCAGAGTACGTGGCATTGCCGCTCGGCCGACGGCCCGTGGTCGTGGCGGCTGAGTTGCTGCCAGACCTGGACGACCGCGCCGCCCGACTCGGCCGGGCCGTGCACCGGGTCCTCGAATGGGCCACCGTCACCCCAGAGCCGATGCTCGACGCATTGGCCGCCGCCGCCGCTGCGGAGTTCGGCATCACCGACGCGGCGGCCGTGCAGGCCATCGCCATGCGCATCCTGGGCAGCCTGGCCTGCGCGCCAATGTTCGACACGAGTTCATTGGCCTGGGCCGGCAACGAGGTGCCGATCGTCGGCGTCGATGGCCAGGCCGGCCAGGTATTGCGCATCGACCGCCTGGTCTGCACCGCAGGCGACGCGCCGACCTGGTGGGTGCTCGACTACAAGCTCGTCGGCACGCCGCAGCACAACCCGGCCTACCGCGAGCAACTGGCGGACTACCGCCGCGCCGTGCAGGCCCTGCAACCGGGCGAGGCGGTACGGGCGGCGTTCATCAGCGGGTCGGGGGAACTGATCGAAGTCAACTGATCGATGCCCTTGGGGCCGCGGCGCGCTGCGCCGGCCCGCATATCTGGCGCACTTTCTCGCGCCTGTTCGGCGCATTGCGCAGCGGAGTGGCGGGCTCCAATCGAAGGGCACGCATTGTTGATTCCTCGCCCGCTGCCGTTACCGATGCCCGTTACCCCTGCACTTGCCGCTGGCGCACCCACCGTGCGCAAGCTGGGCCGCTTTGAGCTGCGCCAGTTGCTCGGCCGCAGTGCGCGCTGCATGGCTTGGCGCGCCTTCGACACGCGTACCGAGCAATTGCTGGTGCTGGTGCTGCCGCGCCAGCAGCCTGCCAACCCCGCCGCACTCGAGGCCTGGATCGACCAGGCCCGCCGCGGCGCCCGCCTGGTGCACCCGGGTCTGGCGCATGCGATCGAAGTCGGCGCGCAAGATCACTGGCCCTATGTCGCCTATGACAGCGCCATCGGCCCGACGCTGGCTGAGCGCCGCATGCCGCGCGACGGCGAGCCCTGCGCCGATGTGGCCCGCTGGATGGCCCAGGCCCTGGCGGCCCTGGCCTTTGCGCACGACGCGGGCGTCGCCCACCGCGACCTGCAACCCTTCTTGTTGACCCTGGCCGAGAACGGCACACTGCGCGTGCTCGGCCTCGAAGTCGCCGCCAGCGACACTGGCCCGGCAGCCACCGACGTCACCTCAGCCAGCGAACAGCTGCGTGAGGCCCGCAGTGCCGCCGAGCGCGACGTGCTGGCCCTGGGCATCGTGATGCACGGCCTGTTGGCGGGCGCACCGGCGCTCGAACAGACCGATGTCGCCAGCGTGATCGAGCGCCTGCCACCGCAGGGCCGCGAAACGCTGCGCCTGCCATGGGACCTGCCGCGTCGGGTGCCTGAAGCGCTGCGCGTCATTGCCAACCGTGCCACCGATCGCCAGCCGCGCCAGCGCTATCGCAACGCGCGCACCCTGGCCCGCGCGCTCGAAGGATGGCTGCAAGCCGATGGCGAGCAGGGCATCGACGCCCATGCGCAGCTGATCGAACGCGTGCGCCAGATTGGCGCGCTGCCAGCTTTGCGCGGCGCAGCGGCACGCGCTGCGCGCCTGGCCTTGATGGAGCGCGAACACACGGAAGAACTGGCCCAGGTTGTGCTGCGCGATCCGGCGTTGAGCTTTGAGTTGCTTCGCAGTGTCAACAGTGCGCAGGTGCGAGGCACGCAGATCTCGGGCAACGGCCCGGTGCTCACAGTGCGGCGTGCCATTGCCATGGTCGGCCTGGATGGCGTGCGTCGCAGTGCACTCGGCTTGCGCGACTGGCCTGGCCCACTCGACGCGGCCGGCGCGCGCGACCTCGAACACACCATCGACCAGGCCATGCAGGCGGCGCGCGTGGCGCTATGGCTGCGCCCACGTGGCTACGACGCCGAAGTCGTGTCGCTGGTCGCGTTGATGCAGAACCTGGGCCGCCTGGTGGTGCAGTACCACTTTGCCGATGAGATGGCCCAGGTGCGACGACTGATGGCGCCCTCTGCGCCGCTGGACGCTGCCGCCAATGCGGTGCCCGAGCCCGGCATGAGCGAGCAGGCTGCCGCGTTTGCGGTGCTCGGCGCAGACATCGAAGGCATGGGCGCGGCCGTGGCGCGCTGGTGGGGCATGGATGAAGCCGTGCTGCACATGATCCGGCGGCTGCCGCCGCAATTGCCGGTGCGCACTGCCGACAGTGACGACGACGTGCTGCGCTGCGTGGCCAGCGCGGCCAACGAAGCCGTTGACGCACTGGCGCTGCCGGCCGCGCAGCAAGCCGCGGCGATCGAGCGCGTGGCACAGCGATATGCGCGCAATCTCAACGTGACGGCGCGCGACATTCAGTCCGCGCTGCAAGGCGGCGCCACCAGCGGCGGCGAGTCGGCAAGCGACGACGACAACAGCACGCCTGAGGCGGCCACCGCATAGCCTTCCCCATTGCGCACGCAAGTGCGCGATCGCGCAGGCAGACCGGTTGACGTTGTTGTCGATGTACATATACTGTCCATGACTGAAACAACAACCCCAAGGCGATTCACATGGCAGCGGCAATTCAGCGCATCGTGGTGCAGACAACGACGCAGGACAAGAAGGCCATCGTCGCCAAGGCGAAGCGGTTGGACATTCCGATTTCCGAGTTGATGCGGCGCGGCGCCTTCGCCTACGACGCCGGCGACACCGATGCCCAACTGGGGGCATTGGCTGATGCGGCCAAGGGCGCAGCCGATCGCGCGGGCGCTGCCATCGACGATGCGTTGGCCTTCATCGACGCCAGCAACAAGCGCATCGCGGCCATGGAGGTCAAGGCCAGCCGGGCACGGCGCGCGACCCATGAGGTGGCCTGATGAGCGTGACCGACAAGATCTGGGGCGCGCTCACGTCCATGATCAAGCTCGAAGACAAGGTCAACCGCCAGGCCGAGGCGATGAAGGCGCAGCAGGCCCGCATCGAAGACCTCACCGGGCGCGTGATCCGGCTCGAGGCGCAGCTGGAGCTGCTTACCGGCGCGGCGTTGGTGAAAAAGCTCAGGGGCCCCTGAACGCCGGGGCAGGGTGACGAGCCTGATCTCGGCACTGGTTGCAACGCTTAGGGCTGCTTGGTTCCCCACCTGACCCGGTTGGGCGCGCTTCCATGCGAGGAGGCCCGTCGGGGAGGATTGTAGGCGAGCGACGCACGCATCGAGCAAATACGCAGTGCCATCACGCAGGCGATTTCCGCTCGGTAGCTGGCCCTGTTGGGCGCTCGCGGCGGCTCATCAGGCAACCTACGTGCTGCGCACTCCGGTATTCGCACTTGGGGCGGCCCGGCGGGCTCATCAGGCAACCTCCGTGCTTCGCACTGCGGTATTCGCCTTGGGGGCGGCCCGGCGGCTCATGGCTTGCTCCAGCTCTGAGTGTCAGCGTTGAAGCGCCAGCTGGCCGCTTCCTGCGGCGTGGTGGGCCAGGGATTGCGGGCGAGTTCAGCGGGATTGAGGATCCAGACCTCCAGCAACTGGCCTTGCAGGTCGAGTATGTAGTTCACCACCAGGCGCTGATTCACGGCGGCGCCAGACAACACGAGCATGTTGTCGACAGTGCGGATGCGGGCGCCGGGTGCCAAGCGCGCGGGCCGTTTGTTCAGCAGCAGTTCGGGCGGCGCGGTGACGACGATCTCGCCGCGCAAAGCCGTGGCGGGAAAGTTGCGCGGTGCCTGGGCAACAGCAGCGGACGCGCACACGACGAGGGTGGCGGCAATCAAGGCACAGCGGAGCATGGTGTGGATCCAGGGGCTGTGGAAGTCAAAACGGCCCGAGTCTATGAACTCGGGCCGCAGGAATCCTGGTGGCGCTTCAGGGATTTGAACCCCGGACCTGCGGATTATGATTCCGTCGCTCTAACCAGCTGAGCTAAAGCGCCTGAGC
>JANMSS010000335.1:0-1719 GCA_031389585.1 Burkholderiales bacterium
TTCGTGCCCTCGGTGATCAACAGCTACACCGGTGTGCGCCAGATCGACAAGCCCCTCTTCGAGGCCGCCGCCATGCTCGACATCCGCGGCTGGCGCTACTGGCGCGAAGTCCTGATCCCCGGCGCGTTGCCGAGCATCTTCACCGGCCTTCGCTTGTCTTTGCAGGCGTCGTGGACGACGCTGGTGGCGGCCGAGTTGGTGGGCGCGGTGGCGGGCCTGGGCACCATCCTGAACCAGGCCGCGCAAGACATCTACCCGGCCATGATCCTGGTGGGCATGCTCAGCGTGGCCTTATGCGGCTGGCTGATGACGCTGGGCCTGGGCTGGATCGAGCGGCGTGTGATGCCCTGGAAGGCCCTCTGATGTTGCAGCCGCCGCTAGCCCCCGCGCGCTTCTGGCGCCTCTCGGCCGCCGGTGCCGTGAGCTTCCTCGCGGTCTGGACGCTGGCCGCACTCTCGGGCATCACCTCGCGCGACTTCCTGCCCGCCCCCTGGGATGTGGTCGAGCGCTTCGGCCAGTTGCTGACCACGCCGTTTGCCGGCTATGTGCTGCACGAGCACCTGCTGTCGAGCCTGCAGCGCTTCGCGATGGGCTTCGTGCTGGCGGTCTGCGTCGGCATCCCACTCGGCCTGTTGATGGCCTGGTTCCCCTGGGTCGACCGCATCGTGTCACCGGCCTTCGAAACCGTGCGCTTCATCGCCCCGATCGCCTGGGTGCCCTTTGCCGCGCTGTGGTTCGGCACCGGTATCGGCGGGCCGGTGCTGATCATCTTCATGGGCGCGTTTCCGCCGGTGCTGATCAACACCTACCGCGGCGCCAAGCAGGTCGATCGCAAATACATCGAAGCCTCGCAGATGCTCGGCGCCAGCGCCTGGCGCTCGATGACCGAGGTGCTGCTGCCGGCCGCCGTGCCGTCCATCGTCGCCGGCCTGCGCATTTCCGCGGGCCTGGGCTGGCAGTCGCTGGTCGGCGCCGAATTGATCGTCGCTTCGAGTGGCGTCGGCTACCTGATGGTCAAGGGCCAGGCGGCGATTTCGACGGCCACCGTGATGTGCGGCATGGCCGCCATCGGTGTGATCGGCCTGTTGATCGACGTCGCTTTGCGCCGCGCGCAACTGGCGATCGAGCGGCGGCGTGGGCTTTGAAACGGAGAGCAGCGTGGCCAACATCGTGTTCGAGAATGTGCAGCGTGTGTTCAAGCAGAACGGGCGAGAGTTCGTCGCGCTCAAGGACATCAACCTCGAAGTGCAGGACCGCGAGTTCGTCGCCATCGTCGGCCCGTCGGGCTGCGGCAAGACGACCTGCATGCGCATGGCCGCGGGCCTCGAGCACCCCACGGGCGGGCAGGTCAGCGTCGATCGCGAGGTGGTGACCCAGCCCGGCCCTGATCGCGCGGTGGTCTTCCAGGCCTTCGCGCTGTTCCCGTGGAAATCGGTCTGGGACAACATCGAGTTCGGCCTGCACTCCCTGGGCATCGACGCGCCCGAGCGCAAGCGGCGCATCGAGCAGTACATCGCGCTGATGGGCCTGGGCGGCTATGAGCATGCCTTTCCGCACCAGCTCTCGGGCGGCATGCAGCAGCGCGTGGCCATCGCGCGCGCCTACGTGCTCGACCCCAAGGTGCTGCTGATGGACGAGCCCTTCGGCGCCCTGGACGCGCAGACCCGCGTCGTGATGCAGGAAGAGTTGGTGCGCCTGGCGCGCCAGCACCCGCGCACC
>JANMSS010000356.1:0-1615 GCA_031389585.1 Burkholderiales bacterium
CGGCGGCACGAAGCGCACATCGCCTTGCTCGACGGCGCGGATGGCGCGCCCGGCGATCGACTCGCCATCGGTGCCCGGCTTCGTCATCGCCATGAACCACTGGTCGGTCAACATCGGCTCGACCACCTGGCCGGTGCGCGCGCAACGCGGCACCGCGAACTTGTGCTTCTTGGTTTCGACCAGCAGGCCCCGCGCGTCGAGGTCGGCGACGACACGCTTGCGGGCGACAAAGCGATCGAGGCCGCGGTAGGCGGCCGGCGCCTGGTCATTGATCGTCGCGTCGAGCGCCAGCACGCCGATCATCGGCAGCCCGTGGCGTTGCCCCACCGCGTAGTCGTTGGTGTCGTGCGCCGGCGTGACCTTGACCACGCCGGTACCGAATTCGCGCTCGACATAGGCGTCGGCGATGACGGGAATCAAACGATCGCACAGCGGCAGCGAGACCTGCTTGCCGACGAAGGCGGCGTAGCGCTCGTCGTCGGGATGCACCATCACGGCGGTGTCGCCGAGCATCGTCTCGGGGCGCGTGGTCGCCACCACCAGCGAGCCGCTGCCATCGGCCAGGGGATAGCGGATGTGCCACAGGAAGCCGTCTTCCTCTTCGCTCTCGACCTCGAGGTCCGACACCGCCGAGCGCAGCACCGGATCCCAATTCACCAACCGCTTGCTGCGGTAGATCAGGCCTTCGTCGAACAGGCGCACGAAGGTTTCGTTGACGACGGCCGACTGCGTCGCATCCATCGTGAAGTACTCGCGGCTCCAATCCACCGTGTCGCCGATGCGCCGCATCTGGCCGGTGATGGTGTTGCCGCTCTCCTCTTTCCATTCCCAGACCCGGGCGACGAAGTTCTTGCGCCCGATGTCGTGGCGGCTTTGGCCTTCTTCCTGCAACTGGCGCTCGACGACGATTTGCGTGGCGATGCCGGCGTGGTCGGTACCTGGCAGCCACAGCGTGTTGAAGCCGCGCATGCGGTGGTAGCGGATCAGCGCATCCATGATCGTGTGGTTGAAGCCGTGGCCCATGTGCAGCGTGCCGGTCACGTTGGGCGGCGGCAGTTGGATGCTGAACGAGGGCTTGGCGGCGTCGAGCGTCGGCGCGAACAAGCCGGGTTCGGCCCACAACGGCGCCCACTGGGCTTCGATGGCGGCGGGCTCGAAAGACTTGGCGAGTTCGGTCATGGCAACGAATGGCTACACACGTCGACGGCAAACGATGTCAACGCGCGCGGGGTCTCGGGGGTTTGTCGGATTCTAGGTCGTGCTACCTTGCTGCCCATCCGACGCCCGCGCCCTCCAGGAGACCCCCATGCCTGCCAAGTCCCGCCACACGTTGCGCCTCTGGGCGTGTGCTTTGCCTTTGTTGCTGGCTGCCTGCGGCGGCGGCGGCGATTCCGGTGGCGGCAACCCGGCACCGCTCAATTGCAGCGTGGTTGGTGGCGGCGGCATGTCATCACCACTGCCGCCGGTCGATGGCAGCGTGGCCGGGCTGCAGGAATGGCTGCGCGGTTATATGAACGACCGGTATTTTTGGTACGCATTGGCCCCGAACCCATCGCCAGCTGCATACGGCACCGTCGATGCCTACTTCGATGCATTGCTCTATGGCGGCGGCGAC
>JANMSS010000248.1:0-1964 GCA_031389585.1 Burkholderiales bacterium
TGCCGCTCGACGTCTTCAGTACCGAGCGCGGTGGCGCGAGCACGACGTCGTCGGGCGGCATGCCGATGCAATCTACCGCGAGTCGCGTGATCGCCGCGATGATCGCCTGGCGCTCGCTGCCGCAGTCGAGAATGTCGACCAGCGTGGCCAGCGTTGGCGGCGGATAGTCAATGCCCAAGTCGACGCGCGCGGGCTCGGGCTCGGATGGGCGCGAAGCCGCGGCGGCAGCCGGGGCCGGCACGGGCGACCGAATGGCGCGCAGCAGGTCGTGCGGCGTCTCGGCCTGCGAAAGCGCGGTTGCATCGAGCGACACGCCGAGTTCGCTCTCGATGCGCATCACGAGTTCGGCGCGCGACAGGCTGTCCAGGCCATAGTCGCGCTCGAGCGAGTGGTCGATGCCCAGGCTCTGCGCGAAATCGCTCCCCGGGCGCAACTGGTCGGCGAGGTCGCGCACCAGCTGCAGCAGCGCAGGCGTCAGATCGCGATCGATGGACATTGGTGATGCCGGGTGGCGAACGAGCTCAGGCTGCTGCCAACCGCACCGGCAGGCGCCGCCGGCCGAAGCCGCGCCTGAATGCGTATTTCAGCGATCGTGGACGCCCATTTCAGTCTGATCGTGGACGGTCAAACGGCGTCGCGGAGGACGCGCGGGGGAGGCGCACAAGCACTGGGTTTGAATGTAGCTCAATCGTCCACGATCAGCCTGAAATGTCCTTCCTGTGGAGCGGCGATGGTTCCGGTTTTGGTTTGAATTGATCTTCAGATTCCAGGCCCCTGCCAGGCCACCGGAGGCGCCCCGAGCGGGCCATGTACTCATGCTCGGTCAAGCCGGCTGCCGGGTGGGTGTTCATTGGCCCGCTGAGCCTTCGTTGTCGCGCAGTGACTTGGTGCCCTTGAGCTCGATCTTGTGGCTGGAGTGCACGACGCGGTCCAGGATCGCGTCGGCCAGCGTCGGGTCGTTGAGGTAGGTGTGCCAGGCCTTGACCGGCAACTGACTGGTGATCAAGGTCGAGCGCGAGCCGATGCGGTCGTCGAGCAACTCCAGCAGATCGTTGCGCTCAGCCGGGCCCATCGGCGAGATCGCAAAATCGTCGATGACCAGCAGATCGAGCTTGGCCAACTGAATCAGCCGCCGGCCGAAGCTGCCATCGCCGTGGGCGACCTGCAACTCGTCGAACAGCCGGGCTGCGCGCACATACAGCACCGAGAAGCCACTGCGCGCGGCCTGGTGTGCCAGGGCACAGGCCAACCACGTCTTGCCGCAGCCCGTGGCCCCGGTGATCAGCAGATTGCGCGCATGACGCAGCCAGTCGCCGCCGGCCAGCGTGGCGATGAGCCCGCGGTCCAGCGAGCGGCTGGCGCGCCAGTTGATGTCCTCCACGCAGGCCGCGCTGACCTTGAGCTTGGCCGCCTTGAGCAGCCGGGCCACGCGCCGGTCGTCGCGCCATGCGACCTCGCGCTGCACCAGCAGCGTGAGCCGTTCGTCGAAGGACAGTGCGGCCGCAGCGGTGCCGCTGGCCTGCTCCTCGACGGCGCGGACCATGCCGTCCAGGCGCAGGCTGCGCAATTGGGTGAGGGTGTGTTCGTTCAACATGGGGTGAGTCTTCCTTCGTTGGGTTGGGGGTCAGTGGCCGGGGTGTCAGTGGTAGTAGTCGGGCCCGCGCACGTTGTCGTGCTCGATCGCCGGGCTGGACGCGGCGGCGAACAGCGAGGGCTGGCGGTCCAGGCCGCACTTGAGGATGTTGGTGACGCTGCGCAGGTGGGGCGCACGGATCGCCATGGCCCGCGTGCAGGCCGCTTCGAGTCGCTCGGCCGAGAACCGGCGCACCAGGGCCAGCAGGCCCAGGCAAGCCCGGTAGCCCTGCTCGGGGTGCGGGCGGTGCTCGAGCTGCCAGGTCACCACCGCGGCGGTGCTCACGCCGATACGCTGGCCCCACGCGATGAGCTTGGCCGGCGTCCACTCC
>JANMSS010000061.1:0-5176 GCA_031389585.1 Burkholderiales bacterium
GCGTGCTGATCGTGAAATGGACCCTGATTGGTGCCGTCGGCGTCGGGCTCGTCATCCTGATTGAGCATCTGATGCCGCGATTGAACCTATGACGGTCTTCTACTGGGTCATGGCCACGCTGACGGTGGGCAGCTTCCTGCCGTGCCTGCTTTACATCGTGCTCTACGCGATGACGGGCGAGGAGGCCTGCGCCCGCCGTGCCCGCATCTTCTGGAACTCGGCCAAGCTGTTCGGCCTGCTCGGTTTCAATATCGGCATCTGGGGCCATGTGGTGGTGGCCCTGTGGCGGGTGGCTTTTCGCTGAGCGCGCCGGCCTGACTGGGCGATCCCCGTCAAAGTTGCCTGCGAGCCGCGAGCGGCCCGCCATCGTCTAGGCAGCGCCTCCGGCGCCTGCGCTGCGCTTGCCCTTGAGCCGCTCGATCATGTCGACGACGATGGCATGCTCCTGCATGGACAGCAGGCTGGTGCGCAAATACTGCTCGCGTTCAAGTTCGCGCATGCGCCACTCCATCTCGTCGATCAGCGTCATGATCTCCGCATAGACCTGGGGATCGCGCAGCAGTGCCAGTTCCGCGAGCAGCACTATAGGGCTGTGCACATCCAGCCCGGTGCTCGAGAACGAAGCCTGGATTCGCACCAGGCGATTCAGCCCGGCCTGGAGCACGACGCGCAGTTCCGGCCGCGCTTCGGCGATGCGCTCCTCGATCCAGTCGCGTGACTCACCGAAGCGCTGCAGCGTGGCCGCAAGTTGCACGATGCGCGGCACGGCCTCCTCCAGTGGAGCGGCTGTCGAGAGCTCGACCGGCAGGTCCGGTGCGGCGCGCGCTGCCACCGAGATGGCCTCCAGCACGGCGGGGGTGAACTCGCCGGGAACCAGCCGAGTAGCCATGCCCGCGCGGGTTAAAGGCGACAGGTCCGACTCGACCAATGCCATCAGCCACTCCGCTGCCGCCAGAATCTGGCCATCGAGGGTGAACGCCTCATCGGCGATGCTGCGTGGATAGCCGAAGCCATCGAGTCGCTCATGGTGCAGCAGCACCGCGTTGGCCACCGCCTGGCCCGCGCCGACCATGTCGCGCAGCACGCGGTGCGCGACCAGCGGGTGCGTCACGATGTGACGCCACTGGTCGGCGTCGAGTGGTGTGCCCTTGACCAGGTAGTCAGGGTTGATGTAGAGCTCGCCGACGTCGTGCACCAGGCCGGCGGTGGCGACCACGCGATGGCGATCGATGTCGCCTGGCAGCAGTCGGCGTGCCAGCGACATCGCGAGCATCGCGACGCCCACGGTGTGGTCCAGGCGGTCCGGCTGGTATTGCGCATAGACCGTCAGCAGCGACTGCATCGGCGGCGACAGCGGGAGCGCGGCCAGCGATTCTGGCACCGGGCGCGCGCGCTCAAACGCGCACATGGCGCGAAGCAGAGGGTACTTTTCGATCAAGGCCTCGCCGATTGGCTGGAAGCGCGCCGGGACGACGCCGTCGACGACCTGCACACAGTCCTCCAGCGGCTTGCGCAGCTTGTGCTGAAGCAGCCGGTCGCGCGAGCCGGCGTCGATGCGCGTGCCCTTGGCGAGCAGCTTGACCCCGTTGCCCGCGACGATGTCTTCGGCCGCCTCGATGTCATGCGTCTGCGCCGTCGCGACCATGTGTTCGAGGTAGTGGGGGTTGACGTTCCCGGTTGGTTCGACGGTCATAGCAATCCTTGAGGCGCAGAAGTATCGCCGTAGCGGCGGATCTGCGCCGCAAGGTACAGCATCAAGTCCGGCCTTGCCAGCCGCTCTTCAGCCGCTCCTCAGCCGGACCAGGCGGGTGGCCTCCGGGGCTTGAGCATCGACATCCGGGGCAGTCGGGTCGTGACCCTGTGGCGGGTGGTTGGCTGTCCGGGCTCACAAGGAAACGCAGGGCCGCCCCAAGTTTCCTGGCTCCGCCTTGGGCGTGCTCAGTAAGCCCGCCCGCGCCGGTACTGCGCGTGCTGCCGGCGCTCGAGTTGCGTGGCCTTGGCCAGTGCGGCCAGCGACGCGCCAGCGTGCGCATGGGTGATCGCGATGCCCAGGGCATCGGCGGCGTCGGTGCTGATGTCGTTGATCGGCGGATAGGCGCGCTCGGCGTATTCCCATTGAATGGCCACGGCCACCGGCACCAGCGCGGTGAACACCCCGATGAGGGCCGCGGCGAACCCGCGTCGCGCAGCGCCCGGGCGAGTCTGAAACACGCCCATGGCAGACAGGACAAGCGCAACTGCCCCGCCATATGCAGCCCATTCGGACAGCTGCAGGCCGACGGCGAAATGCCACCCGCCGAGCCGATAGCCAATGGCCGATGCCACGATGGCGGCGATCGCAGCCAGGCCCAGGACCATGCCCGACACTGCCAACATGGACAGGGACTTGCGTTGATTCGACATCGATTCGTCGTTGATCGTGTTGTGGGATTCAGGCGCTTGCTACGGGCCAACCGTTGGCACGCCAAGCGGTCATGCCCCCCTGGACAATCCTCGCGTCGGTGAAGCCGGCCTCGGCGAGCAAGCGCGCCGCCTGGGCCGAGCGCCGGTCGGTGCGGCAGATCAGACGAATGGGCCGCTGCTTGTGCACCTCAAGTTCCACAACCCGCTGGGGCAGCTCCTCCAGCGGCATGTTGTAGGCGTCGCGGATGTGGCCCAATTCACCGGCGAAATCGGCTGCAGTGCGGACATCAAGCAGCAGGACCTCCTCACCGGCATCGAGTTGCCGCTTCAGGTCGATCACCTCCACCGTGGGCTGTTGCCGAAGCTTGCGCACGATGCGCGGCAAGAAAGCGACGGCAGCCAGCAGAGACAGGGCGATGGCGACGTCGCGGACCAATCCATCGCCACCCTCCAGCGCCTCGCGCCCGACGTGGCCGAGCCAGGTGTACGCAAAGGCACCGGGCAGCATGAAGACCCAGGTGGCCAGCAGGTAGGTGAGGAACGAAATGCGGGTCAGGCCCAGCGCGTAGTTCAGCAGGTTGAAGGGGAACAGAGGCACCAGCCGCACGAAGGCGACGAAGCGCCAGCCTTCGATCGCCACACCGTCATTGAGCCGTTGCAGGCGCGGCCCGGCGCGCCGTGCAACCCAGTCCGCGCCGAGGTAGCGGGCGATGAGGAATGCCAACGTGGCGCCCACGGTCGCGCCGGTCAGGTTCCACAGCGTCCCCCAGAGCGGCCCGAACAAGGCGCCGCCGGCCAGCGTGATGATGGCACCCGGCAGGAACAGCACGGTGGCCACGGCGTAGAGGGCCATGAACAGCAGCGGCCCCGCCGCCCCGGCCGCTTCGACCCAGGCATGCAGGGCTGGCGCATCGAAGCGCTCGCGCACGGCCAGCCCAACGCCGACGGTCGCCACCAGCGCCAAGCCCAGCAGCCCGCGCAGCGCGGTCCTGTTCATCACGAGGCGCTCTTACCCGACCAGTGACGACGGTTGATGGCGTAGCCACTGACTGCGCCCTTGAACGGCATCAGCAACATCCCATCCAGGCGCGCCACCTCGCGCGGGTCGGCGCGTCCGTGGATGCCGATGACGATCGCGTCATGCCCGGCGCGAGGCTGGGCACGGTAGGTGCCGAACAGGCGGTCCCACCAGGGCAGGTTGAAGCCGAAGTTGGAGTTGGTCTCGTCGTCTTCGACCGAATGATGCACGCGGTGCATGTCGGGCGTGACGACAAACCAGCGCAGCACGCGGTCCAGCGCAGCGGGCAAGCGGATGTTGCCGTGGTTGAACATCGCCGTCGCGTTGAGCAGCACCTCGAAGATCACCACTGCCAGCACTGGCGGGCCGAGCACGGTGATGGTGGCGAACTTGATCAGCATCGACAGCGCGATCTCGATCGGGTGGAAGCGCGCACCGGTGGTCAGGTCGTAGTCCAGGTCGGCGTGGTGCACCTGGTGCAGCCGCCAAAGCGCGGGCACGGCATGCACCATCACGTGCTGCAACCAGATCACGAAGTCCATCGCGATCACGGCCACCGGCAGCGCCAGCCAGAACGGCACCTGGAAGTGGTTGAGCAGGCCCCAGCCGTTGGCCACGCCGAAGGCCGCCACGCCCACTGCCGCCAGCGGGAACATCAGCCGCAGCAGCAGGGTGTTGAGCACCACCAGGCCGAGGTTGCTGCTCCAGCGCAAGGCCTTGGACACGGTCAGCGCGCGCCGCGGCGCAGCCCACTCCCACAGCGCCACGAGCGCGAAGATGCCGAGGAAAAAGCTCAGCCGGATGGCCGGCTCGTGGGCGAGGACGAACTGTTCAAAATCCATGACTGTCTCCATCGGTCTGACGTTGGAGGTTCACGACAGGTGATTGACCTTTCATACCAACGACCGTTAGAATGTACACCATGAACAACCGATCACTCAAGGATCTTCTGTATGAGCAGGTCGCCCGCGTGGGCAAGGCACTGGCCAGCCCGAAGCGGCTGGAGATGCTCGAGATGCTGGCGCAGGGAGAAAAGGCCGTCGAAACAGTGGCCGCCGAGGTGGCCATCGACGTCAAACTCGCCAGCGCCCACCTGAAGGCACTGAAGGAAGCGCGGCTGGTGCAGAGCCGGCGTGAGGGCAAGCGCATGGTCTACCGGCTGAGCGGCAACGATGTGGCGCAACTCGGCGTGACGCTGCGCCAGGTGGCCGAAGAGCACCTGCTGGAATTGCGTCTGGCGCTGCAACAGATGATGGCCGAGCCCGACCGGTTGGCCAGCGTCGGCCGCAAAGACCTGCTGGCCAAGGCGAAACGCGGCGAAGTGATCGTGCTCGACGTGCGACCGCAGGACGAGTACGACACCGCCCACCTGCCCTACGCGCGATCGATGCCGCTGCCTGAGCTGGCGCACCGGCTGGCCGAGTTGCCGCTCGACGTGGAGATCGTCGCCTACTGCCGCGGCCCGTTCTGCCTGATGTCCGACGAGGCGGTGAAGCTGCTGCAGGCGCGCGGCTACCGCGCGCGCAAGACCTTTGATGGCGTCAGCGAATGGCAGGCCGCGGGCCTGCCGGTCAAACGGGCCTGAAACCAGCGTCTGAACAACCAAGGAGCAGCCATGGCCTCCACCCTGTTCATCCTCAATGACGCCCCCTACGGCAACGAACGCGCCTACAACGCTCTGCGTCTGGCGGCTGCGGTGGCGGGCAAGGACGACCAGCAGGTCAGGCTGTTCCTGATGGCCGACGCCGTGGCCTG
>JANMSS010000254.1:0-7600 GCA_031389585.1 Burkholderiales bacterium
AACCACGAGTCGCCTTCGGCCAGCAGGCGCCAGCGGCAATGCGACCAGCTGGGGCCGCCCTGGTTGCTCATGTCGGCCGCAGCGGTCAGTTCAATTGCCTTGCCCAATTCAGCCTCCCTGGGTGCGAAGCGATCACGATACGCGGACCGCGCGCGTGCGGCAACGTGCGAACGTAGGGAGCCGAAGGAGGAAGCCGAAGGAATTGCGATGAGTTTGCAGGCACCCGCACAATCCTGGCATGACCCTGCACTCGAACGTTTTCGGTCTGCACCGGCGGCAAAGCCTGGTCGTTGCGCTGCGGCGTTTGCTGGACGCCGGCACGCCGGTCGACGCCGTCGACGGCCGCAAGCGCAGCGCCTTGATGGCTGCGACGCATGCCAACCGCATCGCGGTCGCCCGCTTGCTGATCGAGCGCGGCGACAACGTGAACTTGAAGGACGCGCTGCAGGACTCACCCTTCCTCTACGCCGGCGCCGAAGGGCGACTCGAGATCCTGCGCCTGACCCTGGCGGCCGGCTAGCCCGCGCCGGGCCGCCCCAAGTGGGCGACGCCCCCGCAGGGGGCCGACGCCGTAGGCGTCATGGGGGCAGGCTTGTCCCGCACCGGGGGTCGACGCTGCAGGCGTCCAGCGGGAAGGCTCAGCGCTCAGGCCGCAGCCACAACCACCAGGCAACGCTGGCCAGGAGCAGCGCGCTGCCGACCTTGAGCGCCACGGGCGCCGTCGACAGGGCGATCAGCAGCACACTGACCACCATCGAGGCACTGGCCAGCCACTTGGCGCGCCGCGGCACTGCACGATGGTCACGCCAGCGGCGGATCGGCGGGCCATGGCGCGGGTGGTTCAGCAACCAGGTCTCCAGTGTCGGCCAACCCTTGCTGCCCGCCCACGCCGCCAACAGCATGAAGGGCACGGTCGGCAATCCGGGCACGAACACGCCGACCAGGCCCAGCAGCAGGCACAGCATGGCCAGCGTGCGCCAGATCAGCAGGCTCAGGAGTCGACGCATCGATCTCGATCGACTCAGGCTCGCGGCCTGATCTGCAGCACGTCCTGCGCCGCCTGCTCATAGGCGTGGGCGAGCTGCAGCAGCGCCAGGTCGCCACGCGGCTTGCCGATCAGCTGCATGCCCATCGGCAGGCCTGTCGCGCTGAAGCCGACCGGCACGCTGATGCACGGCAAGCCTGCGAAGGTGGCGTAGATCACGACTTCCATCCAGCGGTGGTAGGTGTCCATCTCGCGGCCGGCGATGCGGGTCGGCCACCGTTGCGCCGCGTCGAACGGCCAGACCTGTGCCGAGGGCAGCGCCAGCACGTCCCAGCGCTCAAAGAGTGCCAGCATCTGCTGGTAGAACGCGCTGCGGTGGGCGCTTGCCGCCATCACCTGCGCGCCACTCAGGTCCGCCGCCCGGTCGTGCTCCCACAGCGCCTCGGCTTTGATGAGCACCCGATTCTGGGGATTCGCGAGGTGGGGCGCGATGCGCGCCGCCACCAACCAGCGGCGCCAGGTCAGCCACGCTTGCCACACTGCTTCGGGTGCGAAGCCGGGCCGCAGGGGCTCGACCGCGCAGCCGCACGCCTGCAGGCGCCGCAGGCCCTGCTCGCAGGTGTCGAGAATGCCGGGCTCCATCGGCAGGTGGCCCGACAGATCGGCCAGCCAGCCGACGCGAACTTGTCGGGTGTCGAAGTCGTCCAGCGACGCCGCGAATCGCTCGCCGCCCGGCAGCGACAAGGGCACGCGCGCGTCGTACCCGGCCTGCACCTCAAGCAACAGGGCCAGGTCGCGCACGCTGCGGGCCATCGGCCCCTCGGTGCCCAACTGGGCGACCCAGACATCCTGCGCCGGCCACAGCGGCACCCGGCCCTGGCTCGGGCGCAGACCGAACACGTTGTTCCACGCCGCCGGGTTGCGCAGGCTGCCCATGAAGTCACTACCGTCGGCCACTGCGAGCATGTGCGTGGCCAGCGCGACGGCCGCGCCGCCGCTGCTGCCGCCCGCAGACTTGGCAGGGTCGTAGGCGTTGCGTGTCACGCCGAACACTTCGTTGAAGGTGTGCGAGCCCAAGCCGAACTCGGGCGTGTTGGTCTTGCCGATGACGATGCATCCCGCGGCCTTCATGCGCTGCACCATCAGACCGTCCTGCACGGGCACGAAGTCGCGCAACAGCGGCGAGCCGAAGGTCGAGCGGATGCCGGCAGTGTGGGCGGCGTCCTTGATCGCCTGCGGCATGCCGTGCATCCAGCCGATCGGCCCCGCGGGCGTCGCGCCGCGCTTGAGTTGCGTGTCGCACTCATCGGCCTGGGCCAGCAATGCGTCGCCGTCGCGCAGGCTGACGATCGCGTTGTGCACCGGGTTGAATTCGTCGATGCGTGCGAGCGTGGCCTGCATCACCTCGCGACACGACAACTGGCGCCGGTGGATCGCGCTGGACAGGGCATGGGCGCTGAGGTCGGTGATCTCCACGCTAGAGGCCGCCCTGCACCAGCGCGATGCGCCGCCGCAGCCGCTGGGCTTCGTCGGCCGCGCCGGCGCGCTCGGCGCGCAACGCCTGCACTTGCAGCCAGGCCAGCAGCGGCCGGCGCCAGCCCTGCGCCGACGCAGTCTCGGTGGCCATCTCGATCATCTCCGGGCTGGCCTTGCCGGCACGGAACAACAGGGCCACGGCGATCAGCCGCGACAGCGGATCGTCGATGCCGCGCGGGTCGGTCGTCGATGCCGCGCCGCCGGCAATCGCCGTCGCCGCGGCCTGCTGCGCGAGCGGCAGGCGCGCGATCTCGTCGCGCGCCAGGCTGCGCCCGGCGAGGTGGTCCGCATAGGCGCGTTCGGCCGCCGCGGCATCGTGGCGCCAGCGCTCGAAGCCCTCACACGGCTCGAAGGCCAGGCTCGCCGTGTGGGCGGCACAGCGCATCAGTTCTGCGCGCGCAAGCCAGTCAGGGCGGCCGGTGCGCGCCAGCTCAGTTCGCGCGCGCTCGAACTCCTGCGCTTCGAGGCGGCTGTCGCCCACCAGCGCGGCGCGCATTGCGCCGTCGACGGCCGCCTTGGCGTTGCCCTGCCAATCCGGTGGCGGCGGGCCGCTGGCGCAGCCGGCCAGCAGTGCGGCGCCGGCCACGACGACACGCCAGCGCGGTAGCGTCAACGGTGAAGGCGTCATTTCAGCTTCAGCTCGGTATCGCGCGCGAACGGCCACTTGCGGTTGACCTCGTCGACCAACTGCTCGACCTTGCGCACCGTCGCGTCGACCTCGCTGCGCAGCGCGCCGAGGTCGTTCGTGGCCACGCGGGCATTGGTGGCCACGGCCTGCGCCTCGGCGAGCACCGCGTCAACACGTTTGAGCGTGGTGCGCGCGTCACCGAGCATGGCGTTGAGCTGCAGCACTGTGGCCCGGCTCTCGTGCACGAGACCGGCCGGGCCCAGCACCTGCGCATCGGCCTTGCCGGCGATGCCATCCAGCCGCGCCAGCAGCTGGTTGACGCGGTCCAGCGCGGTGGCCAGCTTGCGCGCCTCGGCCCCATCGCCGAGCAGCACGCCCGCGGCGCCGCGCGGCTCGTTGAGGCGCTCGGTCAGCGTCTGCACGTTCTTCAGGCTTGCGGCGAGGGCCGAGTCGCTGGAAGACAGCTGGGTCAGGTTCTGCATCAGGGCGCGCGCGTTGGAAACCAGCAGCGGCAGCTCCGCGCCGGTGTCGCCGACCAGCACCTTGCGCTGGGCGCCGTCGGGAAGCGGCGGGTCGGTGAGCACACCGCTGTAAGCCTTCAGGCTGGCGCTGCCGACGACGTTGCGCAGCAGGACGAAGACGCTGGTCTCGCGCAGCCAATGCGCGACGCGCAGCGGCACTTCGACGATGATGCGCGCGGCGCCGTCGGGCGCCAGCTCGATGCGCCGCACGCGGCCGACGGGGAAACCGGCGAAGCTCAGGTCCATGCCCACGCGCACGCCTTCGGAATCGTCGGCCACCAGCACGAGTTGCTGAGTCGGCTCGAAGCTGCCACGCGCGTACAGCAGGTAGAGCACGGTGCCGGCGACGAGGGCCACGAACAGGGCCAGCAGCAGGGCGGCCTTGAACTCCAGGTTCGGTACCGGCGCGGGGCGCTCGGGCGCAATGTTGTCGTTCATGGCATGGGCGGCATCAACTCAGTAGTAGTTTCCCACCAGCGAGGCCACCTCGATGAGCACGATGGCCAGGAACATGCGCACCAGGCCCTGCAGCTCGACGCTGGTGTTCGTGCGCCGCCGCGGCGCCGCATCGAGCGCCGCGGCGATCGGCATCAGCGCGACCGTGACGCCGAAGAACAGCATCTTGAGGCCGAAGATCAGCGATACCGCGGGGCTGAAGATATGGCCCACGGTGCGCGTGTAGGCATCGAAACCCTCGGTCGTGAAGGCATAGGTCGACAGGTAGGCGACGATCAGCGTGACGACGCAGCTCACCGCGGCCAACATCAACGAACAGAAGACGCCGGCCACCACCCGCGGCAGCACTTCGCTGTGCAGGATGTGCGCGTTGCGCGCGGCGGCGTCGTCCCAGGCACCGCGGGTGCGCAACGCGGCGACCTCGCCCGCCAGCGGGATCGTGCAGCGCAGCGCGGCGAACAGCGCGGCCGCCAGCGGGATCAATTCCAGCACCAGCACGCGCACCACCATCTCGAGCGCGTACTGCGACAGCCCGTAGCTCATGGCCGTGACCAGCACGATGCGGATCACGACCAGGCTGATCAGCGTCGACAGCACGGTGAAGCCCAGCAGCGACTGCGCCGTGCCCAGATAGATCTGGCGCGCCAGTGCGCGCCGATGTTCGGCGTGGTAGCTCGAGGGCGACAGCGCCAGCACCAGCAGCAGCGCGGTCAGGTGCACCGTGCGCCACCAGCCGGCGAGCCACGCGCCGGCCGAGCGGCCGACGTCAGCGAGTGCGCTGGGCAGCGAGGGCGTGGGCGTCATGACTCGATGATAGGGTGCGGCCTCTCGCACCACTTTCGACGAGCGCGAACCTGGCGAGCGGGCTGCCGGCCGGGCCCGCTCCGTCGCTTGGCGAACTTGAATGGGTCTGGCGCGACAGGCTCAATGCCGCGAGTCGCGCAGGATCGCCTGCGACACACGCTCGCGGCTGATCCCCCAGCGGCCCAGCGTGTGCTCGTACACCAGGCGCTCGTTGTCCGTGATGCAACCATCGGCGGTGATCACTGCCGCGGCCAGGCGGCAGACCAGCAGGCGCTGGTCCGGCTCGGGCACCGCATCGAGCAGCTTGTCGACGTAGCAGCGCTGGTCGGGTTGCAGCCACGCGCGCCGGCAAAGATCGGTGCCGACCTCGCTGACGCAGGCCTGCGCCAGCGCGACGAATCGCTTGCGGCTCGCACCGAGACGGCGGTAGGCGTCCAGGCCATCGAGCACACGCAACTCGCGATCGTCGATGTGGCCGTTGGCGGCGACCATCAGGGCCAAGGCGTGGGCTGCAGCCTCGGAATGGCGGTGGGTGGGTGTGTGCATGAGCTTGCTCCTGTGTCTGTCGAATCCATCCTGTGCCGCCAGTCGCAACTTGCCGGCGTGTGTCGCCGCTTGAATCCATGCGGTTTCCTGCACAGCCCGAGCGTCGGGGTGCCACCGTAGCACCGTGAACCGCGCGACGCTGTGACCGCATGTTGCGCGCGCAACCATCGGCAATCACCGCACCGGCGAAGCGGCGCGTGCTCAGGGCGTGATCGCGACCTTCAACACGCCGTCGCGCTGATGGCTGAACAACTCGTAGGCGGCTTCGATGTCGTCGAGCTTGAAGCGGTGCGTGACCATGGCACTGAGGTCGACGCGCTTGGACTCGATCACCGACATCAGCCGGCGCATGCGCTCCTTGCCACCGGGGCACAGCGTGGTCACGATGCGGTGGTCGCCCAGGCCGGCGGCGAAGGCGCCCAGCGGGATCGTCAGGTCGGTCGAGTACACGCCCAGGCTCGACAGCGTGCCACCGGGGCGCAGCACGCGCAGGCTGGCCTCGAACGTGGCCTGGGTGCCCAGGGCCTCGATCGCCACGTCGACACCACGGCCACCGGTCAGTCGCATGATCTCGTCGACCGGGTCGACCTTGCTGGCGTCGACGACATGGTCGGCGCCGAACTTGCCGGCCATGGCCAAGCGGTCGGGCAGCCGGTCGACGCCGATCACCACGCTGGCGCCGCTGAGCTTGGCGCCGATGCTGGCGCACAGCCCGATCGGCCCCTGTGCGAACACGGCCACGACGTCGCCGATGCGGATGTGGGCGCTCTCGGCGCCACTGAAACCCGTCGACATGATGTCGGGACACATCAGCACCTGTTCGTCGCTCAGCCCGTCAGGCACCGGGGCCAGGTTGGTCATTGCGTCGGGCACCAGCACGTACTCGGCCTGGCAGCCGTCGATGGTGTTGCCGAAGCGCCAGCCTCCCATCGCTTTCCAGCCATGCTCGGTGCCGGCGCCGTCCTGCGAGTGCGCGCCGCACAGGCAGGCGTTGCTCCAGCCGCTGGGCGTGATGGCGCCGGCGATCACGCGCTGGCCCTCGCGGTAGCCCTTGACCGCCGAGCCCAACTTCTCGATCACGCCGACCGGCTCGTGGCCGATCGTCAGACCCTTGGCGACCGGGTACTCGCCCTTCAGGATGTGCACGTCGGTGCCGCAAATCGTGGTCGTGGTGACGCGCATCAGCGCGTCGAGCGGGCCGACCGCGGGAATTGGTTTGTCGTCGAGCACGATGCGCCCGGGTTCGACGAAGACGGCAGCTTTCATCTTGGGCATGGGCTTATCCGGCAGCAAGTTGCACCTCAGCCTAGGGCGCGGCGCGCGGCACCGTCTTGCGGTGGATCAAAGCAGGCTGTGCCGCCGCGTCGATCACGCGCCGTCGTTGGCCGCCTGCGGTCGGGTCGCGGCGCTGCGGGTCTGCTCGGCCAGCAACTCGCGCAATTCGCGATAGGCCTCGCTCGGCGGGTTGCCGAACAGCGGGTCCGCCAATGATGGCGTCGACGCGGCAATCACGGCCCAGTCCTGCGACGTCAACAGCCGCTGCGCGCGCGGCAGGATCTCGCGCTCTTCGGTGGCCAGGTGGTGGCGGTAATAGGCCAGGTACTGGGCAGCGGCGGCTTCGATCGTCGCCCGCCGGACAATGGCGTCGACGCTGATTTCGTCCAAGTGCGCCACCAGTTCTTCGCCGGCCACGGCGATGACGCGATGCTCCTGCAGCAGCCGGTTGATCGGCAGGCGCAGGGCCGGGTCGCGTTCGACCAGGCGCGCAAACGCCGCGTCCTCGCGCGGGTGGTGTGCGCGGTCGGCGTAGTCGCGCAGATAGATGACGATGTCGAGCATGACGCCGTAGTCCGGGCGCTCGCCCTCGGTGAACACGAGCACCTGCGCCTCGAGCAGATCGAGCAGGCGGGAGAAGTGGACATGCTCGGCATGCCATTGGGCGATCAGGTCGGCCATGGTCGGAGGTCCGCAATCTGTGGAGACAGTTCGCAGTCTAGGCAGCCCAGCGACGCAGGCTTCGATCTGCATCAAGTCAATGCGCTTGACATTCTGGAACCGCCGCTGGCGGGCGGCCGCCGCGCGGCACTCAGGGCGCCTGCATGCCCTTGTCCTTCAGCACCGCCT
>JANMSS010000095.1:0-1634 GCA_031389585.1 Burkholderiales bacterium
GCGCAGGGTGCGGTCCTTCAAGACCCCGTTCTGAAACGAGATGATCGCCGTGGCGGGCCGACCAGCGGGCGCAGTTGTTGCAGCGCCGCCTCGGTGTCCCACAGCTTGACGCACAGCATCACGACATCGACGACGCCGACCTCGCCCGGATCGTCCGTGGCGCTGACGCGGGGCACATGCAGGGCCGTCGGCCCTTCGATGCGCAGGCCATCGCTGCGCATGGTTTGACCCTCGACCGGGAGCTGCCCGATTGCGGGGTGCATCGTATGCGCGAGCGGGCGATGGTGCGGGCTTCGCACAGCCGTGCGGCGATGGGCGTGGCGGCGGGTGCACTAGCATGCGCCGTGTTTAACTCGGACGGTCTCCGCGGTCTGTGCTCCTACGCATGCTGAAAGCATTGAATGCGGCTTGTCCCGTGGCAAGTCCAAGCTGCCAAGCGTGCATCCGACAGCACCGATCCCTGGAGGGAACACGATGAAGCTGCTTCACCACGCACTCCGGCTGGGCATGCTGGCAATGCCCGCCATTGCATTGGCTCAGGGTCAGGCGCACCAGCACGGCGTGCTCGAGCTCGACATCGCGGTCGAGGCGCGCAAGCTCACATTGCAGATGGCGTCCCCGTTGGACAATCTGGTCGGATTCGAGCGCGCACCGCGCACCGATGCCGAACGCAAGCGCGTCGAGGCCGCGCTGGCCAAGTTGAAGGCGGCGCAGACCCTGTTCGTCATCGATCCTGCGGCGCAGTGCAAACTGTCGAACGTGACGCTCAGTTCGGCCGTTCTCAAGCTCGGCGCAACCCCGCCCGGAGGTGCGAGCGCGAAAGATGAACATGCCGACATCGACGCCATCTTCGAATTCGAGTGCCAAGACGCTGCCCGGGCGGCTTTCGTCGACGTCGGCCTGTTCGACGCCTTTGCCGAGATGAAGCGGATCGAGGTGCAGGTGGCCACGCCCAAGGGCCAGCTCAAGCGCACGCTCTCGCGCCCGGCGCGTCGTGTCGCGCTGACCCGCTGAACACGGAGGCAGCCCCGTCTTGATCGAGATCGAGAACCTACGCTTTGCCTGGCCGCGTGCGGAGCATGACTGCCTGGCCATCGATCGGCTGAGTATCGCGGCCGGCAGCACGCTGTTCCTGTACGGCCCGAGCGGCAGCGGCAAGAGCACGCTGCTGGGGCTGTTGGCGGGCGTGCTGGTACCGCGCCAGGGGCGGGTCGGCCTGCTCGGGTCGGACTGGTCTGGCCTCTCGGGGGCGCGTCGCGATGCGCTGCGGGCCGACCACGTCGGCTACATCTTCCAGCAGTTCAACCTGCTGCCCTACCTGAGCGTGCTCGACAACGTGCTGCTGCCGTGCCGCTTCTCGAGGCTGCGCCGCGAGCGTGCAGCGCAGCGCAGCGGCGGGGTGCAGGCCGACGCCGGCTCGCTGCTGTCGCACGTCGGTCTGGCCGCAGCGCTTTGGAAGCGCAGGGCGGCCGAGTTGTCGGTCGGTCAGCAACAGCGGGTGGCGGCGGCGCGGGCCCTGATCGGCGCGCCCGAACTGGTGATCGCCGACGAGCCCACCTCGGCGTTGGACGCTCCGCTGCGCGATGGCTTCATGGACGTGCTGCTCGGCGAATGCCGCAGCGCCGGCAGCACCC
>JANMSS010000109.1:0-8246 GCA_031389585.1 Burkholderiales bacterium
AAGCCCTTCACCAAGGCCACGCTCGAAGAGAAGGTGCAAAAGATCATGCAGAAGCTGACGGCAACCGCCTGACAACCTCTCGAGGACGACCCCATGAAGATGAATGACATGGCCGCGCTGGCCCCGCAGGCGGCTGCCGCCGCCTCGCCCGAAGTGTTTCACCAGCTCGGACTGATCACGCGCCAGTTGCATGACACGCTGACCCAGCTTGGCGTCATGCCCAAGCTACAGGAGGCCGCCGACGGCCTGCCCGATGCGCGCAGCCGGCTGAGCTACATCGCCAAGAAGACCGGCGAAGCCGCCGACAAGGTGCTGGACTCGGTCGACCAGGCCAAGCGGGAGCACCGGCGCATCGCCGGCGCGACGCGGGAATTGGCCGACTTCCTGATCGCTGACCCGGTCAAGGCAGTCGCGTCGGGGGCGGTGTTGAACTTCGTCGGCGATGTCGAAGGCGCGACCTCGCGCATCGACGCTCACCTGACCGACATCATGCTGGCGCAGGACTTTCACGACCTCACCGGCCAGGTCGTGGCCAAGGTGGTGGCGCTGGCCACGGACCTCGAGGCCAGCCTGGTCAAGCTGCTGATCCAGGCCGCGCCGCCAGGCCAGGCGCACAAGGAAACGCAGGGCCGCCCCAAGTTTCCTGGCCCCCCCTCGGGAGGGCGGGCGCCGCGGGGCGGCGGCCTGGGGGGGGCGCAAAAAGCTGAGGCCGCTTTGCTCAACGGGCCCGTCATCAACCCCGAAGGACGAGCCGACGTGGTCACCAACCAGGGCGAGGTCGACGATCTGCTGGCGAGCCTGGGGTTCTGAGCGTCCCCCGAGGCCGCTGCCGAAGAGTGCACGAGAAAAGCCGGTCATTCGGCTGCTTACTCGGCCGACTCCCCGGACCCGGTTCCGCCACCATTTGCCGGGTCGACCTTTGGCGATCCGGCCATCCCATGAGCGCAGTCCAGTTCTCTCGATCCCTGTCCGAGCCCACTCGCGAATCCGAGTTCAGCTTCGACCGCGCCGACTTCGAGCGCGTGCGCCAGCTGATCTATCGTCGTGCGGGGATCAGCCTGCACGAAGGCAAGCGGGCCATGGTCTACAGCCGGCTGACGCGCCGGCTGCGCGACCTCGGCGAGGCATCGTTCTCCAGCTACCTGCAATCGCTCGAGCAGGCCACGGGCCCCGCGGGCGAGCGGGAGTGGCAGGAGTTCGTCAACTGCCTGACCACCAACCTGACATCGTTCTTTCGCGAAGAACACCACTTCCCGGTGCTGGCGGCGGAACTAACCCGGCGCAAAGGCCGCGGACTTCGCATCTGGTGCAACGCCGCATCGACCGGTGAAGAGCCCTATTCGCTGGCCATGACGGTCATCGAAGCGCTCGGTCCGAAGGCCGACGTGCGAATCCTGTGCAGCGACATCGATACCAAGGTGCTGGCCACTGCCGAGCGTGGCGTCTATGCCGCCGACGCCCGCGGCCTGGACCCGCAGCGGCTGCGTCAGCACTTCATGCGCGGCACGGGAGCCAATGGCGGCTTCATCCGCGTCAAGCCCGAGCTCAGGCGCCTGCTCGAGTTCCGCCCGTTCAACCTGATGGACCCGCGCTGGCTGCTCGGCGAGCCCTTTGACATCGTGTTCTGCCGCAACGTCATGATCTATTTCGACAACCCCACACAACGCCGCGTGCTCGAACGCATGCACGGGGCCATCGCCCCGCAAGGCCTGCTGTTCGCCGGGCATTCGGAAAACTTCAGCCACTTCAGAGACCTCTTCCGCCTGCGCGGCAAGACGGTCTACGAGCGCGTTTGAGCCGCGGATCCGCCAGCATGTCCTCGCTTGCCAGCGCCGCCCGCCCGAGCACTGCCGCCGGCGTGTCCAAGCTGGAGCGGCTCAAGTCCGCGCCACGCCAGCCCGGCGAGGCCTCCTTATTCTGGTTCGAAACCCAGTTCCGCTGCGAGGCGGTGAAAGTGCTGCCCGGCGAATTCTTCGTCGACACCGACGAGCTGCTGATCATGACCACGCTGGGCTCTTGCATCGCGGTCTGTCTGTGGGACCGGCATGCCCGCGCCGGCGGCCTGAACCATTTCATGCTACCAGACGGCCAAGGCAGCAGCGGGCGCTACGGCCCCTACGCGATGGAGCTGTTGATCAACGAGATGCTCAAGCGCGGCGCCACGCGCTCGTCGATGGAAGCCAAGGTCTTTGGCGGCGGTCAGGTGATTGCCGGCATGGACGCCCTCAACGTGGGCGAGCGCAACACGCGGTTCGTGCTCGATTACCTCAAGACCGAGCGCATCCCCGTGGTCAGCAAGGACGTGCTGGGCATCTACCCCCGCAAGGTGTGCTTCCTTCCGGCCAGCGGCAAGGCGATGGTCAAGCGCCTGGCCGCGACCCAGTCTGCCGCAATGCAGGTGCAGGACCGCAGGGCGGCGCAGCAGGCCGTGCCCGCCGCCACCGGCGGCGGCTCGGTCGACCTGTTCTGAGGCGAACGCGCTTCACACCAGCACAAGGAGCCCAACAAGAATGGTCAAGACTCGCGTTGTGGTGGTGGACGACTCTGCCCTGGTGCGCAGCCTGCTCACCGAGATCATCAACGGCCAGCCCGACATGCAGTGCGTCGGCGCGGCGGCCGACCCCCTGGTTGCGCGCGAGATGATTCGCGAGCTCAACCCCGACGTGCTCACGCTGGACGTCGAGATGCCGCGCATGGACGGCATCGACTTCCTGGACAAACTGATGCGCCTGCGGCCGATGCCGGTGGTGATGGTCTCCACGCTGACCGAGCGCGGCGCCGACGTGACCCTGCGCGCGCTCGAGCTCGGGGCCATCGACTTCGTCGCCAAGCCCAGGATCGGCGTGGCCGACGGCTTGCGGCTGCTGGCGCAAGACCTCACCGACAAGGTGCGGATCGCCGCCAAGGCACGGGTGCGCAAGCCAGCGGCTCCGAGCCCGGCGCTCGGCACGCCGACGTCCGCGGCGCGGCCGCCGGCGCCCGTGGCCGCGCTCGGCCGCCTGTCGACCGAGAAGATCATCTTCATCGGCGCATCGACCGGCGGCACCGAGGCGACCAAGGAGGTCCTGGTGGCCTTGCCACCCGACGCGCCGGCCGTCATGATCACGCAGCACATGCCGCCCGGCTTCACGCGCAGCTATGCCGCGCGCCTGGACGGCCTGTGCCGGATCAGGGTCAGCGAGGCCAGCGATGGCGAGCGCGTGCTGCCCGGCCACGCCTACCTCGCCCCAGGCGGGCTGCACCTGAGCGTCGAGCGTTCCGGCGCCAACTACATCGCCCGCGTGCGCGATGGCGAGCCGGTGAACCGCCACAAACCGTCGGTGGAAGTGCTGTTTCTGTCGGCGGCGCGCGTCGTCGGGCCCAACGCGCTGGGCGTGATGCTCACCGGCATGGGCGCCGATGGCGCGACGGCAATGAGAGCCATGCGCGACGCCGGCAGCTGGAACGCTGCGCAGGACGAAGCCAGCTGCGTCGTCTTCGGCATGCCCAAGGAGGCCATCGCCGTAGGCGCCGCGCACGAAGTGCTGAGCCTGGCCGCCATCGCCCCCAGGCTTCTCGAACGGCTGCGCAGCACGGCCGGCCTGTCGACCAACCGCCTTTGAAACCATGCACACGATGATCGAAACCAGCCCACCCCCTGCCTCGGCTGCGGCCCTGGGCGTGGCTGCCGATCTGCAGGACAACCTGTTGACGGTGACCCAGGACCTCGAGCGCCTGCAAGCCCTGCTCGACGACAGCCACAAGACTTTGCAGGCTGGATTTTTCGGCACCCTGGAGCTGTTGCAGTCGCTGCATGGCGCCGGGCAATTGGACGCCGCCCCGCTGAACCAGGCCACGCAGCATTTGGGTTGCGCCGTCAAGGCCCTGCAGTTCCAGGACATGGCCTCGCAACTGATTGCCCATACCAGCCGTCGGCTGCACCACTGTGCCGACCGGCTGGCGCGCGACGCCTTTGCCGGCGACGACGACGGCGAGGCGGCCGTCGAGGAAGCGCCATTGCGCCCGAATCCGGTGACCCAGTCCGAAATGGACACCGGCTTCGTCGAACTCTTCTAAAGCGACGCCTCGAGCAACCGAAAACCCCTGGAAAAACCGGAGAAACACATGCACTCGATCCTGGCCGTGGATGATTCCGCTTCGATGCGACAGATGGTGAGCTTCACGCTCAAGAGCGCGGGCTACGAGGTGGTCGAGGCTGTCGACGGCGAGGACGCCATTGAAAAGGCCCGCTCGCGCGACTTCAACCTGGTCCTGACCGACCAGAACATGCCACGCCTGGACGGCATCGGCCTGACCCGGAAACTGCGCGACAACCCGAAGTTCAAGCTCACGCCGATCCTGATCCTGACCACCGAGTCGAGCGACCAGATGAAGCAGGCTGGCCGCGCCGCCGGCGCCACCGGCTGGCTGGTCAAGCCCTTCGACCCGGCCAAGTTGATCGAAGTCATCGGCAAGGTGATCCGGTGAGCGGCGCCACGCACCAAGGCGCGGGCGCCGATGCCGGCATCGACCTGACCCAGTTCTACCAGGTCTTCTTCGAGGAGGCCGGCGAGAACCTCGACACGATGGAGCAGCGCCTGCTGGCCATCGACATCACGGCCGCCGACGACGAGGAGCTGAATGCGATCTTTCGCTGCGCGCACTCGGTCAAGGGCGGCGCCGCGACCTTCGGTTTCGCCGATGTCGCCGAGTTGACGCACCAGATGGAGACGCTGCTCGACAAGCTGCGCCGTCACGAACTCGAGCCCACGGCGCCGATGGTGGACGTGCTGTTGCAGTCGGGCGACGCGTTGCGCGCGCAACTGGCGCGCCACCAGAACGGCGGCCAAGGCGCGAGCGTCGATACCGCGGCACTGCTGGTCGCCTTCCGCGCCATGTCGGCCGGCCTGGCCGCGCCGGCGCCGATCGCGGCGCCCGCACCCACTGCGGCTGCCCAGACGCCCGCGCCCGCGCGCGGCGCGCGTGAACTCGAGCTCGTGGTCGGCCCGCTCGAGCAGCCCGGGCAAGCCGACAGCCTGGTCGACCTGTTCAAGGAGATCGTCGACCTGGGCAGCATCGAGCCGCTCGACGCGGGCCTGGCCGCCGATGGCATGCGCCGCTTCAAGATCCTGACCACCAGCAGCGACGAAGACTTGCTGAACCTGTTCACCTTCCATGTGGCGCGCGAACAGGTCAAGCTGCTGCCGCTGGGCCCGGGCTACGGTTTCCACACCGGCGCCCCGGGCGCACCGGAGCCGGCCGCCAGCGCCGCCAGCGCCGCCAGCGACGCCAGCGACGCCAGCTTCGGCTTCTTCGAGAATGCCCCCGGCGCCCCGGCAAGCGCGCAGGCGCCCGCGCCCGCGCCGGGCGCGCCCGCGGCCAAGCCGACGACCAAACCGGCCGCGGCAGCGGCGGCCGCCGAAGGGGCCACGCTGCGTGTCGCGGTCGACAAGGTCGACCAGCTCATCAACCTGGTCGGCGAACTGGTCATCACCCAGGCCATGCTGGCGCAGAACAGCGCCAAGATGGACCCGGGCCTGTACCAGCAACTCGCCAAGGGCCTGGCCGACCTGGACCGCAACACACGCGATCTGCAGGAGTCGGTGATGTCGATCCGCATGATTCCGATGTCGGTCGTCTACAGCCGGTTCCCGCGCATGCTGCGCGATCTGGCGGCCAAGCTGGGCAAGAAGGTCGACTTCGTGACCCATGGCGAAGCCACCGAACTCGACAAGGGTCTGGTCGAGAAGATCACCGACCCGCTGACCCACCTGGTGCGCAACTCCTGCGACCACGGCATCGAACTGCCCGCCGAGCGCCTGGCCAAAGGCAAGCCCGAGACCGGCACGCTCACGGTGGCGGCGTCGCACCAGGGCGGCAGCATCCTGATCGAGGTGCGCGACGACGGCCGTGGCCTGTCGCGGCAAAAACTGCTCGCCAAGGCGCGCGAGAAGGGCATCGACGCGCCCGATTCGATGACCGACACGGAGGTCTGGAGCCTGATCTTCGCGCCGGGATTCTCGACCGCCGAGATCGTGACCGACGTGTCGGGCCGCGGCGTGGGCATGGACGTGGTGAAGAAGAACATCACCGCCCTGGGCGGCACGGTCGAGATCGACTCCGCTGAGGGCCATGGCATGAGTGTCAAGGTGCGCCTGCCGCTGACGCTGGCGATCATGGACGGCATGAGCATCGGTGTCGGCGGCGAGTGCTACATCCTGCCACTGGCTTCGGTGATCGAGTCGTTCCAGGTTCGCGCCGACAGCATCAAGAGCATCGGCGGCGCGGGCCAGGTGGTGCAGGTGCGCGACGAGTACCTGCCGGTCGTCGAACTCGAGCGCGTCTTCAACGTGCCGCGCCTGGCCGGCGAAGCCAGCGGCGCCGTGATGGTGGTCGTCGAGGGCGAGGGCCAGCGCGCTGCGCTACGCGTGGACGAGTTGCTCGGCCAGCAGCAGGTCGTGGTCAAGAACCTCGAAGCCAACTACCGCCGTGTCTCCGGCGTCTCGGGCGCCACCATCATGGGCGACGGTCGCGTGGCGCTGATCCTGGACGTCGGTTCGCTGGCGCGGCGTGCGCGGCATTGACGAAGCACATGAAAAACGCCGCGACTTCGCCACTTATCACCCCTTCAGTTCGCATGCCGGGTGCCGAGAATGTGGCAGCAGTTGCCCGCCTGCGCTGAACCCGACCTATCACGAATGGACCTCCCATGAGACTCGACGCCGCCGCCCCGAACGCCGCCAAGCCGGCGTCAACCATCACCTCGCTGCGCGAATTCCTGGCCTTCAAGCTCGGCGCCGAGGAGTACGGCATCGACATCCTGCGCGTGCAGGAGATCCGCAGCTACGAAGAGCCCACGCGCATTGCCAACGCGCCGGCTTTCATCAAGGGCGTGGTCAACCTGCGCGGGGTGATCGTGCCGATCGTGGACATGCGCCTGAAGTTCAAGCTCGAGCGCGCCGACTACGACAGCTTCACCGTCGTCATCGTGCTCAACATCGGCAGCCGTGTCGTGGGCATGGTCGTGGATGCGGTCAGCGATGTGATCACGCTCACGCCCGAGCAGTTGCACCCGGTGCCCGAGTTCAACTCGGCGATCGAGAGCGACCACCTGCTGGCCATCGGCTCGATCGACCAGCGCATGCTGATCCTGGTCGACATCGAAAAACTCATGACCAGCTCGGAGATGGGGCTGGTCGAACAGACCCTGCAGTAGTCAATTCCTTCGATCCCCAAGGCGGGTCAAGCCCCGTCGTTTACCAGAGACAGATACCATGTTCAGATCGTTGCGTTGGTCGATATTCCTGCTCGGTGCGGTGGGCACTGTGGCTACCTTGATGATGGCCATCCAGGGCCATTGGCTGACGGGCAGGATGAGCCAGAACGCGACCGAGGTATTTGTCGCCAAGGATGTGGTTGCCGACATCCTGCCGCCGCCGATGTACCTGCTCGAACTCAGGCTCGTCCTGTCGCAGGCCGTCGAAGGCACGATCGATGGCGCCGAAGCGAAGAAGCAGTTCGATCGAGTGGTGTCGGAGTACGGGCAGCGGGTCCAGTACTGGACCAGGAATCCGCCCTACGGGCTCGAGAAGAAGTTGCTCGGCCGGCAACACGAAGCCGCGCAGAAGTTCATCGCCGCCGCGCAGACCCAGATCATCGATACGATGCCAGTGGGCGACGCTGCGGTCGCGCGCAAGAACCTGGCGCAGGTTCATGGCCTGTATCTCGAACACCGCGCCGGTGTCGACGAGACCGTTGCAGCAGGCAGCAAGTTTGCCGAGACGTCGATGGTGGCGTTCGACGCGACGCATGCCTGGTCCGGCAGGATCGCGTTGGGCGTGACCCTGATGGCACTTGCCCTGGTGCTGCTGTTCTACAAGCTGGTGCTGCGCAGCATTCAGCGACCGCTGGACGGGTGCAGCCGATTGGCCAGGAAAATTGCCGATGGCGATCTGACCCCGCATGAGCAGCCCGAACACCGACGCCAGGACAGCATCGGCGAACTCGGCAGGGCCCTGTCCAACATGCAGGGCAGCCTGGCCCGGGTGGTCGGCAACGTGCGCCAGAACGCCGAGGGCGTGGCCACGGCCAGCGCGCAGATTGCCCAGGGCAACCAGGACCTGAGCCAGCGCACCGAGGAGCAGGCCAGCGCGCTGGAGGAGACGGCGGCCTCGATGGAAGAGCTCAGCTCGACGGTGAAACAGAACGCCGACAACGCCCGCCAGGCCAACCAGCTGGCGCTGAGCGCCTCGGGCGTGGCCGTCAAG
>JANMSS010000123.1:0-2741 GCA_031389585.1 Burkholderiales bacterium
GAGGCCGCCTCGGCGCGGTAGTGACGCCATGCCGATAGGTCCCGCTGTTCGGTTGGCACTCATGCGGGTGCTTGTGATGGCTATTGCGACCACCGCGCACGCAACCGATGCAGTCCAGGCGCCCAAAACCGCCTCGGGGCCGGCGTTGGTAGAAGATCGCTATGAAAACGAGTGGAGCTACCACGTACGCCCGCTAAGAACGTCATTGAAGCGAAGCTCGGTCGTTTCGCTGACGATTGACGAAGTAGGCCAGGGTTCACCCCCGGCCAGGCCCGGGGGTGAACCGCCGTGCGCGTCGTTCAAGCCAACCGTGGCGCAGGTCAGGCAGTACCTGGCGCGAGCGCGGCGGATCAGCAAGGCACACTATCTGCATGAGACCACCTATTCCCCTATTCCGACTGCTCTGCCAGCGGCAAGTTTCGGACGAAGGGAGGTACCGAGGGACAGTGGATGGTGGCGCGCGGCGGCGCCGGGGTCCTGGAGATCGCCGGTGCGAGTCACTACCTCAATTGCGAGAACTGCGCGCTAGTGGGGCTGTGAATGATTTGTCTTGCACAAGCGCGCCAGCCCGTTGCAGCGCTCAGGCCAGAAGGCAAGGGTCCGATATCGAGTCGTTGACCAACGCGCAACAGAGTTCGCTGCAATGGTTGGTGCAGCAACTGAAGGACGCCTTTGGCATGCGAACTACGGAGATATTCCGCCACCCGGTTGTGTCGTGGAAACAGCCTTCCGAGGCCGCCTCGGCGCGGTAGTGACGCCATGCCGATAGGTCCCGCTGTTCGGTTGGCACTCATGCGGGTGCTTGTGATGGCTATTGCGACCACCGCGCACGCAACCGATGCAGTCCAGGTGGGGCGCGACAATCATCTTGTCCGGTCGAGCGACAAACATGATGGCGGGTGGTGAGGAGCTGAAGGCGGCGTAGCCGCCGTAAGCGACGAGCCACCCGCGGCGCCGGGTTGGTGGGGTTCAGACTGGTGGGCTCAGGTCTCAAGAAGAGGTCGGCCCAGTGCCAGGAACCCGAATCACCGATCACCAGGTTCGCCTCTACATGAAACACCGAAAAGACAATTTCCAAGAACTGGCCGCGGCCAAGGCCGGTATCAGCGAGCGCAGCGCGCAGCGCATCGAGAGCTCGGCCACTGTCTCGCTGCCCTCGCAGAATCCCCGGCGCTATTGGCGCTCGCGAGCCGATCCCTTCATCGACGTCTGGGACACGGAGATCGTGCCGCTGCTCAAGAGCGCGCCGAAGTTGATGGCCATCACGCTGCTGCGCAAGCTCCAGGACGATCACCCGGAACGCTTCCCCGACGGCATGCTGCGCACCCTGCAGCGTCACGTTCGCCAGTGGCGCGCGCTGCAAGGACCGTCCAAGGAAGTGTTCTTCCCCCAGGAGCATGCGCCGGGCCATCGCGGCCTGTCGGACTTCACCGCCATGGGCAAGTTATGCATCACGATTGCGGGCGCGGCGTTCGTGCACATCCTGTACCACTTCGTGCTGGCGTTCTCGCGCTGGGAGCATGTCGAAGTGGTCGAGGGCGGCGAGAGCTTCGAGGCCCTGTCCAAGGGGCTGCAGAACGCCCTGTGGCAAGCCGGTGGCACCCCGCAAGAGCATCGCACCGACAGCCTGTCGGCGGCGTTCAAGAACCTGACCGAGGAACAGGACTTCACCGTGCGCTACACGGCGCTGCTGGACCATTACGCCATGGCCGGCACGCGCAACAACCGCGGCGTGAGCAACGAGAACGGCAGCGTCGAGTCCTCGCACCGATACCTGAAGGAGGCGATCGAGCAGGCATTGCTGCTGCGCGGGCACCGCGACTTCGACGACCGGGCGGCCTACGAGGGCTTCGTGCGCGAGGTCGTGATGCGCCGCAACCGGCGCAACGCGGCGGCCTTCTGTATCGAGCGCGAGCAGTTGCAGGACCTGCCCGTGCGGCGCACCACCGACTTTGTCGAGGAAGAGGCGCGCGTCACGCGCTGCGGCACGTTCACCGTGCGCGCCATCCTGTACAGCGCCCCGTCGCGCCTGATCGGCCACCGCCTGAAGGTGCGCCTGTACAGCGACCGGCTCGATTGCTACCTCTCCGGCGCCCTGGTGCTGACGCTGGCGCGCGGCACGCGTTCGCCCACCGGCGGGCGCGCTCGGGTGATCGACTACCGGCACTTCATCGACGAGCTCAAGAGGAAGCCCCAGGCGTTCAAGGGACTGGTGTTCCGCGACGCGCTGTTCCCGCGCGAGGCGTACCGCCGCACCTGGGAGCAGCTCGACTTGAAGCTGACGCAGCGACAGGCCTGCCAGACCATCGTTGCACTGCTGGAGATGGCCGCCCGCGACGGTATCGAAGGTGTCCTGGCGCAGCGGCTCGACACGTTGTTGGCCATCGGTGAGCTGCCCGACGTGAAGCGGCTGCGCGAGGAGTTCGCGCCGCACAGGACCGAGGTGCCACAGGTCACGGTGGAGATCCCGCCGGCGAGCCGCTACGACGCGTTGCTGCCGAGTGAGCAAGAGCAAGAAGAGGTGACGGCATGACCGCCGCGGCCGTCGATCCTGGGCGCAACGCCCTGATGCTCAACGAACTGCGCCTGCCCACGATCGGACGGCTCTGGGCGGAGCTGGCGCAGCGCTCGGACAAGGAGGGTTGGCCGGCGGGCCGCTTCCTGGGTGGACTGCTCGAACACGAACTGGCCGAGCGCGCCAAGCGGCGCACCGAGCGCCATCGCGCCGAGTCGCAACTCGA
>JANMSS010000034.1:0-2299 GCA_031389585.1 Burkholderiales bacterium
CGTGCAGCCGCCGACGCTGTCGCGCGAAGACGTGGTGGCCGCCATCGACCGCTTCCAGTTGCAGCGCGGCACGGCCATCGGCAGCGGCATCGTGCTCAGCCTGGCGACCATCTTCCCCGGCGCGGGCATCGACCTGTCGCAGATCACCGGCCAGCGCGCGATGCCGCGTGCGCTCGGCGAGAAGCCGGCGGAAAAGGAGTTCACGCCCGTCGAGCCCGGCAGCTACAGCTCGGCGGCGATCATCCTGCTCACCGACGGCCAACGCACCACCGGCCCGGATTCGATGGACGCCGCGCGCATGGCCGCCGATCGCGGCATCAAGATCTACACCGTGGGTGTCGGCACCAAGGACGGCGACACCATCGGCTTCGAGGGCTGGTCGATGCGCGTGCGCCTGGACGAAGAGACCTTGAAGCAGGTCGCGATGGCCACCCGCGCCGAGTACTTCTACGCCGGCACCGCCACCGACCTGAAGAAGGTCTACCAGTCGCTCGGCTCGCGGCTCACGGCGCAGAAGAAGGAGACCGAAATCACCGCCCTGTTCGCCGCGCTGGGCGCGCTGCTCGCGCTGGTCGCCGCGACACTGTCATTGTGGTGGTTCGGTCGCGTCACTTGAAATGACGACCCCAAGCTCGCTTTGCTCGCGCCCCCCGAGGGGAGCACAGGCCGCCCTCCCTTCCTTCCTTCGACAAGCTCAGGATGGTCGGAAACACAAGCTCAGGATGACCGGAAACACAAGCTCAGGGCGATCGGAGTTACAGGGCTCAGGCCAGGCCACTTCGACAGGCTCAGGACAGGCTTGGGAGCGGCTCGGCGCGGCCTGAAATGGCCCCGCTGGAACTGCACTGGCTCAACGACGACGCTTCGCCCTTTCCGCCGACCTCGACGGCGCTCGGCGCCGACAGTGAAGCGCCGGGCTTGCTTGCCGCCGGCGGCCGGCTCAGCGTGCAGCACCTGGAGCGGGCCTACTGCCGCGGCATCTTTCCCTGGTACAGCGACGGCCAGCCGGTGCTCTGGTGGGCGCCGGATCCGCGCATGGTGCTGCCGGTGGCCGAGTTCAAGCTCAGCCGATCGCTGCGCAAGACCGTGGCCCGCTTCACTCGCACACCCGGCTGCGAGCTGCGCATCGACAGCGCCTTCGAACGCGTGATCGCGGCCTGCGCCGGCACCCTGCGCGACGGCCAGCGCGGCACCTGGATCATGCCCGCGCTGCAGCAGGCGTACACGGCGTGGCACCGCGCTGGCGCCGTGCACAGCGTGGAGACCTGGATCGACGGTCGCCTGGCGGGCGGCCTCTATGGCGTGTGCATCGGACGCATGTTTTTCGGCGAATCCATGTTCTCGCACGCGACCAATGCGTCGAAGATCGCACTGGCGGGACTGGTGGCGTTTTGCCGCGCGCAGGGCATCACGCTGATCGACTGCCAGCAAAACACCCAGCACCTGGCCTCGCTGGGCGCACGCGAGATTTCGCGCGCCGATTTCGAGCGCCACCTGGCCCTTACCCTGGGGGCCCAAGGGCCCGCGCGCTGGACCTATGATCCCGCCCATTGGGCCCAGCTCGGGCTCGATTCCCGCCCCGAGGTTGACCCCGCGTGACCGCGCCCAAAGAACTCCCCCTGGCATCGCTGCAGTTCTATGCCACAGCGCCCTACCCCTGCAGCTACCTGCCGGGCCGGCAGGCGCGCTCGCAGGTGGCCACCCCCAGCCACCTGATCCACGCCGACGCCTACTCCGACCTGGTGAGTGCCGGTTTTCGGCGCAGCGGCATGTTCACCTACCGGCCGCATTGCGACGGCTGCCGGGCCTGCCAGCCGCTGCGCGTGCCGGTGGCCCAGTTCGTCCCCTCGCGCAGCCAGCGCCGGGCCTGGGGCGCGCACAAGCACCTGGTGGCGCGCGTGCTGCGCCTGGGTTTCCTGCCCGAGCATTACCAGCTCTACCTGCGCTACCAGTCGGGCCGCCACAGCGGCGGCGGCATGGACCAGGACAGCATCGACCAGTACACCCAGTTCCTGCTGCAAAGCCGCGTCAATTCGCGCCTGGTCGAGTTTCGCGAGCCGGCGCGAGAAGGCCAGGGGCCGCTGGGCGTGCTGAAGATGGTGGCCATCCTGGACGTGCTCAATGACGGTCTCTCTGCCGTCTACACCTTCTACGAGCCCGAGGCCGAGGCCAGCTACGGCACCTACAGCGTGCTCTGGCAGATCGAGCAGACGCGCGTCCTGCAACTCGCCCATGTCTACCTCGGCTACTGGATAGCGGCCAGCGCCAAGATGGCCTACAAGGCCAACTTCGGGCCGCA
>JANMSS010000148.1:0-2968 GCA_031389585.1 Burkholderiales bacterium
TGGCCGGATCGCTGCGCAGCGATCCGGTGCTGATCGCCCGCCTGTGCCCCGACATCGGCACGCCCAAGCAGGGCGGGCTGCGCGACCTGATCGAGGCACTCGAACTCGCCAAGCCAGTCGCCGACGAACTGGCGGCTCTCAACCACACGCTGCGCCGCACCCGATCGCTCGACGAGGCCGCCGCCGGCGCGCGCGACCCGGCCGCGGCGCTGGCCTACCTGAAGGCGGCCGATCGGGTGATCCAGGTCGACGATTTTTCGCCGGCAGCGACTGTCAACCCGCTACCGCAACGCCAATCTGGCACGTCGGGGGCGGGTGCCTGACTCGATCCAGACTCGACGCATGAATCGCCGGTGCGACCCATGGTTCATTGACTTCGAGCGAGTGGATGGGGTGGCTGATGGGGCTCGAACCCACGACAACAGGAATCACAATCCTGGACTCTACCAACTGAGCTACAGCCACCGCAGAGCGGCAGATTATAGCCAGCGTGCCCCGTTCGCCGTCAGTAGCCAGGTATCGCTGCCGCAGGCGCAGCCGGCACCGCATCGGCCTTGATCTCGACCTTGTAGCGGGCCTTCAGCGCGTTGTAGTAGGCCTGCGCCTCGGCCGCACCCCAGGCCTGCGCATAGCGCGGCAACAGTTGAGTGAGCTCGGGGGATTCCGGCATCGGCGGCTTGACCGCGAGCAGACGAACCACCGCATACCCGGCTTCGCCCAGATCCACGCCCAGCCATAGCGGCAGCTTCGTCGCGTCGGCGCCCAGCACCGCATCAACCAGGGTCCGAGGCTGGGTTTGTGCACTGGCCCGTGAGAATACGACTGCGGCAGGCAACGCCGTCGCGTCGGACCCGCCGCGCAACGCCGCCAGCTTGGCCTCGCCGAGCTTGCGTGCGGCCGTGGCCGACTGTTCGGCAATCACCCGTTCGCGCACCCGCGGCAGGACTTCAGCCAGCGGCAGCACGCGTGCGGGAAGGTGCTGCACCACGCGTGCAGCGGCCAGCTGGTTGGGTCCGACCTCGACCGCCTCGGTGTTGCGCTTGTTCTTCAAAACATCGTTGCCGAAAACCGCGCCCAGCAACTTCACCGACGCCAGCGCCCCAGCCGCGCCCGCAGCGGGTGTGCGTTGCACAGTCGCCGTTTGCTTCTTCAGCTTCAGCTTGTCGATCAGCGGCTGCAGGCTGTCTGACTGTTCATAGGCCGTGTTGGTGAACTGTTCAGCAGCGTCGGCGTACTTCTTCTGCGCCAGCTGCTTCTTGACTTCAACCTCGATCTCGGCGCGAACGCCTTCAAAAGGCTTGCTTTGGCCGCCACGCACGCCATCCAGGCGAATGATGTGAAAACCGAAGTCGGTGGCGACCAGGTTGCTGATCTCGCCCGGTTTCATCGCGAAGGCCGCGTCCTCGAAGGGCTTGACCATCGCGCCGCGAGAGAAGAAGTCGAGGTCGCCGCCGCGCTCGGCCGAGGCCGTGTCGCCGGAGTTCTTCTTGGCCAATTCGGCAAACGCAGCCGGATTCTTGCGCAGCTCAGCCAGCAGCCCTTCGGCCTTGGCCTTGCCCTGGCTGCGCTCGGCTGCCGGTGCGTCCTTGGCCACATTGATCAGGATGTGGCTGGCGCGACGCTCTTCCGCTGCGGTATAGCGCGAGACGTTTTCGCCGTAGTACTTGCGCAGGTCGTCATCGGTGACGCTGATGCCGGCATTGAGTGTGTCCAGATCGAGCACCGCGTATTCGATGCTGGCCTGCTCGGCGGCGCGGAACTGCGCTTCATGGGCCTTGTGGTACGCGGCCAATTCGGCGTCGCTGGCCTTGAGGCCGGCCACCTGATCCTTGCTGTCAAAGCGCAGGATCTGCACTTCGCGCTGCTGCAGCAATGCATTGAGTGCGGTGCGGCCCGCCGCGCCGGCAGGTGCCACGCTGTTCGTCACGCCAGCCAGCACCTGGCGCAACACCAAGTCCTGACGCATATTGGCTTCGAAGCCCTCAGTGGTCAGACCCTGCGCGGCAATCAGCGCCTTGTAGGCCGCCACGTCGATACTGCCGTCGGGGCCGCGCAGCGCGGCAAGTTGCGGAATCGCCATGACTTCACGCTGCAGTCGATCGTCGCTGATCGAGAAGTGCGCACTTTGGGCCGCCGTCAGCAGCACTCTCTCGCGGACCATGCCGTCCAGCGTCTCACGCTTGACTTCGGGGCTGTCGAAGAACGCGGCCTCCAGGTTGGGCATCTGGCGCCGCATCTGCTCGGTCTGGCGGCGGTGGGCAGCATCCCACTCAGCGCGGGTGATCTTCTGTCCGCCCACCTCAGCCACGGCCAATCCGGCCGGATCGTTGAACTGGCCGTAACCCTGCACACCAAAAAACACAAACGACGGCACGATCAGCACGATCACGGCGAAGAACAGCACGCGAATGTGACTGCGGATGAAATCGAACATGGAAGAATTACCTCTTGCAGGATGCGGTGTGCGAAACAGGTGCCAGACGGCACAAAGGCGAACCGGGGTTCGCCTTCATTGCTGGTGCTGCGGGCCGCTTTGCAGTGCGCCGATTCTAGCCGAGCGCAGCGCGGCGCAGCGCGTGGTGGGTGCTGACGGGCTCGAACCGCCGACCTACGCCTTGTAAGGGCGCCGCTCTACCAACTGAGCTAAGCACCCGGGCTTGCCGGGCCGCGCTGCGCAGTCCGCAAACGGCGCGGCGCGCTCTCGCCTCAAAACTTCAGAGCGCGTCCTTGAGGCCCTTGCCCGGACGGAACTTCGGCACCTTGGCGGCCTTGATCTTGATCGCCGCGCCGGTGCGCGGGTTGCGGCCGGCGCGCGCCGCGCGCTTGCCGACGCTGAACGTGCCGAAACCGACGAGCGAGACCGTGTTGTTCTTCTTCAGGCTGGTCTTCACGCCGCCGATCATCGCTTCCAGGGCGCGTGCCGCCGCCGCTTTGGAAATGTCGGCCTGCCTGGCGATGTGCTCGATCA
>JANMSS010000153.1:0-3706 GCA_031389585.1 Burkholderiales bacterium
TGCCGCACTCAAGTTCAGCAGCGACGTGCCGAACGGCACCGCGCCGAGTTGCACCAGCCGCAGCATCTCCTGGCCGCGGATGCCGGCGCGATCGAACGGCACGATTTCGGCCGTCAGGCGGCCACCGCTCAGGCGGACCAGCTCGCGCGTCCAGAACGGCTCTTCGTGGCGCGTGTACTGGTTGACGCCGGCCAATCCGCCGACGATCCGCAAATGCTGTGGCGCCGGAGCCGGACTCTGCGCGGCGCCAGGGCTCCAGGGCGCCATGCCCGCGGCAAAGGCAACCCAGGCCGCGACTGCCCAGCGTTTGGCCATGGTGCGGCACGGGCCTTCAGCCCAGCGCCGTTCTTGAATTTGCTTCATTGGACGTCCAGTCGCTACGCTCGCGCAGTGTGCAGTTCCCGCCGCCGGGTCGATGCGCCGAACAGGTCGCGCTTACGGGGTCAATTCAGACGCTACACGGTCAGCGCAAGCGCCGCAAGGCAGGGCAGTCACGCAGGGCAGTCGGTCCCGCAAGACCCCCGGCGACAGGTTGCGCTCAGTGAAACGCCAGCCGCCACAGGGCCACCACCACATGGCCCCAGATGCCGATGTTGAAGCCCAGCAGGCCGACCAGCTTAGCCGAGTTCCAGAAGATGCGCGCGCGGCGGGCGCAGGCCTCTTCGCCGGTGGCCGCGTACAGCACGATCTAAAGCAGGCACGGCAGGAAGCTGCCGACCGTGAGCGTGGCCATGATCCAGTAGAAGGCGGTCATGCGTTCAAGTGGGGCAGCAGGTGTTCGATGAGGATGCCCGCGCCGACGACGACCGCGGCAACCAGGGTCCACTTCAGGATCGACACGCTATGCTGGCGCCAGCCGGCCTGGCCGGTGAAGGCAAACAGCGCAAAGCACAGCAGGGCGGAGATCAGCGCCAGGAGGTTCCGACCAATGGCGCACGCGCGGTTGCCAGCATGATCGCGCGGCGGCATCCGCAGCAGGACGCGTGCTGGCGACCTTAGGCCGTTGACCGCACGACAGTCTGGGCGCGCCCGCTGGCCTGCGCCCAGACCAGCGCCAGGACCAGCAGCGGCAGCACCGCCAGGTTCAGCGTGCCCCAACCGAAGCGGTCGTACATCCAACCCGCGCCCAGGCTGCCCAGCGCCACCAGGCCAAACACCAGCCCTTCATTGAGCGCTTGCACCTTGGTCTGCTCGCTCGGGCGATAGGTCTGCGTCAGCAACGCTGTGCCGCCGACGAACGCGAAATTCCAGCCCACGCCCAGCAGCACCAGGGCCGACAGGAAGTGCAGATACTCCAGGCCGCAAGCCGCGATCGCCACATGGCCGATCAATAACATGAAACCTGCCTGCATGACACGTGGCGCCCCGAAACGCGCCACCAGGGCACCGGTGAAGAACGACGGCGCGAACATGCTGAACACATGCCACTGAATCACCAGCTTGACCTCGTCGGTGCCGAAGCCGCAACCGAGCATGGCCAGCGGCGTGGCAGTCATGGCCATGATCATCACCACATAGCCGACCGCGGCACCGACCACCGCCGCGCGCAGGGGCGGCTGGGCGGCGATCTCGCGCAGGCTACGCGCCGGCTCACCGGCCACGGTGGCGACGCGCGGCAGATGAAGGCGCGACAGCAGCGCCAAGGCCATCACCGACAAGCGGGCTTGCGCCATGTACGAGCCCACGAAGGCATGCTGCGGCAGCCAGTCGCGCCCCCAGACGGCAATCTGGGGCCCAGCGAAGGCCGCCACCACTCCGCCGGCCACCACCCACGAGATGGCACGGCTGCCACGCTCCGGCCCGGCCGCCTCGGCAGCGGCAAACCGATAGTAGTTGGCGAATCCCTGGTAGATGCCCAGCAGCAGATGGCCGGCCACGAACTCGCCGAAGTTCTGCCTCAGCAGGCCTGTCGCGGCCAGCGCACTGCCCGCAATGCCGAGCGTGGCGCCGATCAGGAACCCGGTGCGCCGGCCCAGGCGCCGCATCAGCAGCGACGCCGGGATCGATGCCAACGCCGTGCCGACCACCATGATGGCAATCGGCAAGGTGGCCAGGCCCTTGTCGGGGGCCAGCGCCGCCCCGAGGATGGCGGCCAGCGTCATCGACAGGACGATCGCCGACAGCGCGAACGCCTGGCTGGTGGCGAGCAGGAGGACGTTGCGATTCGGGGGTGGCACTCCGGGGCGCAGCGAGCGTGGGGCTCGATTCATCGAAACTGGCGCCAGAGCCAGTACTTACCGTAGAGAACCTTGCCGATGTGCCAGAACGGATTCGGCCAACGCATACGCACGTCGGGCAGCGGTTCGCCATAGAAGTTGCCGCTGCCCAGACCGGCCATGCCACCACCGATTTCGAGAAAACACATGCCGTGACCATCAAAGCGGGACGTCGCTGCCTGCCCGCGCCAAGCATCGGCAATGTTCTTCGCCACCACCTCGGCTTGGCGGCCGGCGAACACGCCAGCCTTGGGCAGCGGGCGACCCATCTTGAGCGGAATCGACGTGACATCGCCGAGGGCCCAGACGTTCGCAAAGTTCGTCATCAGCGTGCTCCGGTCCACCGTCACCCAGCCCGATTCGCCGCAAAGGCCGGCGTCCTTGACCACGGCCGGGACACGGTGCGGCGGCACGTAGACGAGCAGATCGAACGCAGCGGTCTGCCCTTCGGCGAAATGCAGCATGCCGTCGTCGACCCGCAGCACCTGATGTAGCGGCGAATAGGCGATCCCCTTGCGTTCCAGCATCGTCTTGATCTGAGCGCCGGCCACCGGGCCGGCCACCGGCATCGGCGCGGGTTCGGCGGCGTAGATGGCAATCTCGGTCATGCTGCGCAGGACGCGCTTGCGGCAGAACGCCTCGATCAGCATGGCCGCCTCGTAGGGTGCGGCCGGGCACTTGTAGGCGGGCGCGGCAGTCAGCACGACGATGCGGCCGCCCTTGAACGTCTCGAGTGCGGCGCGGATCTTCCCGGCGCCGGCAAGCGTGTAGAGATTGAGTCCGCGCTCGGCCAGGCCGGGGACGGTTTCCGGCGCGTAGTCTGCGCCGAGCGCCACGATCATCGCGTCGCCGGTCAAGGTCTTTGCGCCGACCTCGACCGCCAATGCGGACGGATCGATGCGCGACACATCGCCGCTCACGAGTTCGATGCCCATGGACTGCAGCGCTGCGAGCGGCCGCGTGAAGTCTGCCGGCTCGCTGTCGCCGACGATATGCCAGAGCAGTGACGGCGCGAAGACGTGATTGCGTTCGCGCTCGACGACGACCACGCGATCCTCGGCCGGCAGCCGTTTGCGCAACCCCCGGGCGACGGTGATGCCACCGATGCCCGCACCGAGGACGAGGGCCGTGCGTGCCATCAGAACACCAGGACTTTGTCGGCCTCGACAGTCCAGCCCGCCAACTGAGCCAGCGCGCTGCGCCGCGCGCCTTCGACCACCTCGTCATCGCGCAGACCGCGTGCGTCCATGCAGGTGCCGCACAGCGCCACCTCACCTTTGCGCAGCACCTTGCCTAGCATCAGCTGGACGTTGTAGTAGCCCTCGGGCACCTTCTGGCCGCTCTTGGCGCAGGCCACGGCGTCGGCCATCAGGAACAGCCTGACCTGCTGGTCGTCCTTGCCCGCCACCGCAGCCGCCAGACGCAGAGCGTTGTAGGCGCGTTCGTTGCCGTAGGGGGCGTCATTGAGGATGAACAGGGTGGAGGCCATG
>JANMSS010000154.1:0-4313 GCA_031389585.1 Burkholderiales bacterium
GCTCCAGCCAGTCCACCGACTCAGCGTCCAGGTGGTTGGTCGGCTCGTCAAGCAACAGCATGTCAGGCTTGGACAGCAGCAGGCTGCACAGCGCACCGCGGCGTTTTTCACCGCCTGACAAGACGCCAATGACGGCGTCCCAAGGCGGCAGGCGCAGCGCGTCGGCGGCGATCTCCAGCTGGTGCTCTGAGTCGGTGCCGGAGGTCGCAATGATGGCTTCCAGGCGGGCCTGCTCGGCGGCCAGAGCGTCAAAGTCGGCATCGGGCTCGCCATAGGCGGTGTACACCGCTTCCAGCTTGGCCTTGGCGGCAAACACCTCGCCCATCGACTCTTCCACGCTCTCGCGCACTGTGTGTTCGGGGTTGAGCTTGGGCTCCTGCGGCAGGTAGCCGATGTTCAGGCCGGGCATGGGCGTGGCCTCGCCCTCGTATTCCTTGTCCACCCCCGCCATGATTTTCAGCAGGGTGGATTTGCCCGAACCGTTGAGCCCCAGCATGCCGATCTTGGCGCCGGGGAAGAACGACAGCGAAATGTTCTTGAGGATGTGGCGCTTCGGCGGAACGATCTTGCCGACGCGGTTCATGGTGAAGACGTACTGGGCCATGGGGTCTCTTGCGCAAAAAGTGAAACGCGGGCCCGAGGCCCGCTACAGCCGCTATTGTCGCCGCACCGCCACGCTGACCCCCGATTCTGGGTAAGCGGCGTCAATCCACGATTGACGCGAAGACCCATGCGCCTCAGATTTACGCGCGTGTCCTGCCCGCATCGTCGGGCATCGGCCGTGCATTTGGTCAACCTTCGGCGCCGAGGCGCCACGGAGTTCAGTATGAAAAGTATTCACCGTCGCGCCCTGATCAAGCACATCGCCGTCGCGGCGTCAACGCTGGCGACCGCAGCGGCGATGCTGCCAGCAGCGGCCCAGGGGCGCCCCGATCTGGTCACTCAGTCGATGCGTGACCGGCCGTTCGTCGGCGGGCAGATGCTGGTGCAGTACCGCCGCGGCGCGAGCGACGCCGACAAGGACACCGTGGTTCGCGGCCTCGGCGCCCAAGTGGTCGACGACGTGCGGCTCGGGTCGGCCCGCAATGATGGCAAGGGTGACCTGCAACTGGTGCGCCTGCCTGTCGGGCTCGCCGTTGCAGCGGCAATGCGCGAGGCCGGCCGCGCACCCACGGTCGACTTTGCCGAGCCGAACTGGGTCTATACGCGTGGCGCCACTTCGAACGACACCTACTACACGAACGGCTCGCTGTGGGGCATGTATGGCAGCAGCAGCCCGGCCAATGCCTTCGGCAGCCAGGCTGCCGCAGCCTGGGCGCGCAACGTCACTTGCGGCGCCACGGTGGTGTACGTCGGCATCATCGACGAAGGGGTGATGGTCACGCACCCGGACCTGGTGGCCAATGTCGGCACCAATCCGGGCGAGATCGCCGGCAACGGCATCGATGACGATGGCAACGGCCTGGTCGACGACGTCAACGGCTGGGACTTCGACGGCAACAACAGTTCGGTGTTTGACGGCGTCGGTGACGACCATGGCACGCATGTGGCCGGCACGATCGGCGCGACAGGCGGCAACGGCACCGGCGTGGCCGGCGTGTGCTGGAGCGTGAAGATGCTCAATGCCAAGTTTCTTGGCAGCCAGGGCGGGACGACCGCCAACGCCATCAAGTCCGTCGACTACTTCACCGACCTCAAGTCGCGCCACGCGCTCAACCTGGTAGCGACCAACAACTCCTGGGGTGGCGGCGGCTTCTCGCAGGCGTTGGCAGACGCGATCGAGCGCGCCAACACGGCGAACATCCTGTTCGTTGCCGCGGCCGGCAACAGTGGCGTGAACAACGACGCGAGTCCGCATTACCCGTCGAGCTATGCCAACGCCAACATCATTGCGGTCGCTTCGATCACCAGCACGGGCGGGCTGTCGAGTTTTTCGAACTACGGTGCAACCACAGTCCACATTGGAGCCCCCGGCTCAGGCATCTGGTCCACCGTGCCCGTGCGCAGCAAGGGCAAGACGGTTCCGAGCTACGCGTCCTACAGCGGCACGTCGATGGCCACGCCCCACGTGACCGGTGCGGCAGCGATGTACGCATCGACCCATCCCGGCGCCGCGGCGGCGCAGATCAAGGCGGCCATCCTCGGAAGTGCCACGCCCACGACATCGTTGAGTGGCAGGACTGTCACCGGCGGGCGCCTGAACGTCAGCGGGTTCTGATCGACCACACGGGCACGCCCTCCTGACAGCCGGGCCGCGCGCCCGGCTTTTTCTTGCCCGCACCACAATCGACACATGCCGCGCCCGCTCTGGCTGTTTTCGCTCGTCAACCTGGTCATCGGCACAGGCGCCTTTGTCATCACCGGCACCCTGGCGCTGCTGGCCAGCGATCTGGGCATCGGCATCGCCGCCGCCGGCCAGGCGATGACGACCTATGCACTGTCCACCGCGTTGCTGGCGCCCTTGCTGCTGCTGGCCACCGGGCATTGGCCGCGCAAGCGCACGCTGCTGCTGGCGCTCGCGCTTTTCGCCGCTGGCAATGTGCTGTGCGCGCTGGCCGACAGCTTGGGCGCGCTGCTGCTCGGCCGCGCGCTGATGGGCGTGGGCGCCGTGTTCACGCCGATCGCCGCCGGCATCGCGCTGGCATTGGTCGAGCCGGCAAGGCGCGGCCAGGCATTGGCCTTCGTTTTCCTCGGCTTCAGCCTGAGCTATGGGGTCGGTGTGCCGTTGGGCACATGGATCGGCCTGACTTGGGGTTGGCAGGCGCCCATCTGGCTGGTCGCCGGGCTGGTCGTGCTGGCCACCGCCGCGGTGGCTTGGAGGGTGCCGCCCGACATCGCTTCACCGGGCGCCAGCTTCGCCGGCGTGGGCGGGTTGCTGGCCCAGCGCGAGGTGCAGTTGGTGCTGGCCCTGACCCTGCTCTACTTCACTGCGATCTTTGCCGCCTTCAGCTACATCGGACCGGTGTTGCAGGCGTTGTTGCCGATGAACGGCGAGCGGCTGTCGATCACGCTAGCCCTGTTCGGCCTTGCCGGCGTGGCAGGCACGCTGATCGGTGGCCGCTTGAATGACCGCTTTGGCAGTCGGCGCACGCTGAGCGTGCAGCTCAGCCTGCTGGGGGCCATGATGGCGCTGCTGCCGCTGACAGCCGGCTCCTGGCCGGCCATGCTGGTGGTGCTGATGCTGTGGGCCTGCGCCGGTTTCGGCATGATGCCGCCGCAGCAGTCGTGGCTGGCGGCACTGGCGCCAGCACAAGCTCCGCTGCTTCTGTCGCTCAACAGCTCGATGCTCTACTTGGGCACGGCCGCGGGCGCGATTGTCGGGGGCGCCCTGGCATCTACCTTGGGCTTACAGCAGCTGGGCTGGGCCGGACTGCCGTTCGTCGCATTGGCTCTTGTCTTGCTTCGACTCGGCCCGACATCATTGCCCATCCCCACCCCGGAGCGCCCCGCATGAACAACCAGGTGATGACCGTCGAAGCCCCCGCCACGCTGGTGCGCACCACGCACATCGTCTATGCGCTGCACGCGCTGGGCCTGGCGCTGGGCGCGTTCGGCGCGGCCACCGTGATCGGCTCGTTCCTGTTTGGTTGGCCGTCGATCATTGCGGTCATCGTCAACTACATCTACCGCGGCGATGCGCGCGGCACCTGGCTCGAGTCGCATTTCGACTGGCAGATCCGCACCTTCTGGTACGCCCTGGCCTGGGCTGCGCTGGTGGCCATCGTCTCGATCCCGTTGACGCTGGTGATCATCGGCTTCGGCACCTGGATGCTGGGCATGCTGGTGCTCGGCCTGTGGGCCATTTACCGCATCACGCGCGGCTGGTTGCGCCTTAACGCACACCAGCCAATGCCTGCATAAACGCTCGGCAGGTACAATCGCGGCTGCGCTGCGGCTTCCAGTCATCGTGGCGCGGTCGATTCCGACGCCTTAAATCTCTCGCGCCTACCGACTGGTGCACCCGCAATGGGTGACAGCAGGCAGCGAACCACGGCCCCCATGGGCCTCCCACTCCAATGCATTTCACTGACCTCGGCCTGGCCGAGCCGCTCCTGCGCGCAATCCACGAACAGGGCTACGACACCCCCACCCCGATACAGGCCCAAGCCATCCCCGCCGTCTTGAAGGGCGGCGACGTCATGGGCGGCGCGCAGACGGGCACCGGCAAGACCGCCGGCTTCGTGCTGCCGATGCTGCAGCGCCTGATGGCCCAACCCTCCAAGCGCGATGCGCGTGGCCGCGTTGCCATCCGCACGTTGATCCTCACCCCGACCCGAGAACTCGCCGCCCAGGTCGAGGAAAGCGTGCGCACC
>JANMSS010000166.1:0-2457 GCA_031389585.1 Burkholderiales bacterium
GACTCTCGAGCACGCTCTTGTGGCTGGCGGAGGAGCCGATCGTGCTGACCATGCCTTCGCCGACGCGGGCGATGATCGTCTCCTCGCCGGCGCCGCCCACCAGCCGGTCGATGTTGGTGCGCACCGTGACCAGGCAAACGGCAATCAGCTGGATGCCGTCCTTGGCCACGGCCGCGATTTTCGGCGTCTGGATGACCTTGGGCAGCACCGACATCTGCACGGCTTCCAGCACATTGCGCCCTGCCAGATCAATGGCCGCGGCGCGCTTGAAGGGCAAGGGAATGTTGGCCTTGTCGGCCGAAATCATGGCGTTGACCACTCTCACGACGTTGCCGCCGGCAAGAAAGTGGGCTTCCAGATCATTGATGGAAATCTCGATCCCGGCTTTCACCGCGCTGATTCGCGCCGTGACCACCGTGGTGGGCGGAACCCGGCGCAGGCGCATGCCGATCAGGGTGAACAGCCCGACGTAGGCCCCGGAAGCCCATGCCGCGATCCACAGCGGAATCGGCACCAGGTACAACAGAACGACCAGCCCCGCCACCACCGGCAGCAGCAAACCCAGGCCTCCAATCATGCCGGCGATGTCATTCATGTCTCATTCCTTTTGGTTGGTGTTCGTCATGCGAAGCGCGATGATCCGGCGGGTCGCCCAGTATGGCGCGGCGCTCAATATAGGGATCCTCATGCCTCGCGTAAATCAGAAAGAAATACAGATACCATTCGCAAAAATCTGGCAGACGACGGCATGAACTACAAGCACCTCCACTACTTCATGCGGGTGGCGAAGTCCGGCAGCGTGATGCGCGCGAGCGAGCAGTTGCACCTGACGCCACAGACCATCAGCGGGCAAATTCAGCTTCTCGAAGAGGCCTTGGGCAGCGCGCTGTTCGCCAAGAGCGGGCGCGGCCTGGTGCTCACCGAGACCGGCCGCCTGGCGCTGGGTTATGCCGAAGAGATCTTTGCGCTGGGCAGCGAACTCGAGGAGGCGGTGCGCGAACACCCGAAGCAGGGGCGGATGCTGGAGTTCAAGGTCGGGGTCGCGGACGTGGTATCGAAATCGATCGCCTACCGGCTGATCGAGCCCGCAACCCAGATGCCGGAGCCGGTACGCATCGTGTGCCGCGAGTGGAAACTCGACAACCTGTTGGCCGAACTGGCCCTGCACCGGCTCGATCTGGTGATCTCCGATGCACCGATCCCCGCATCGATCAGCGTGCGGGCCTTCAATCATCAGCTCGGCACCTCCGAGGTGAGCTTTTTCGCGACGCCTGCGCTGCTCGAGACCATCGCGGGGGCTTTCCCGCGCTGTCTCGACGGCGCACCGCTGTTGATGCCGGCCGAGGATTCGGCGGTTGGGCGGCGTCTGCGAGCCTGGTTTCAGGCGCGCTCGCTGCACCCGCGAATCGTCGGCGAATTCGACGACAGCGCGCTGGCCAAGGAGTTCGGTCGACATGGCGCGGGCATCTTCGTCGGCCCCACGGTTCTGGCAGCCGAGATTCAGGCGCGATTCAATGTCAAGACCTTGGGTGTTGCGACCGGCGTGGTGGATGAGTTCTTCGCCATCTCGGTCGAACGGCGCATCACGCACCCCTGCGTGCTTTCGATCACCGAGTCGGCGAAGAACAAGTTGTTTGGGCGGCCGCAGAAGGCCCGTCGCACCGCCCCAGGATAACCCGCGACGGTGGCGCGCAACGCACGCGGCGCGTTGCCGGTGGCCCGAGCGGGCAGCCGCGACCCCCTCGATATAATCGCGCTTTACCAGCAGGGCATTCGTCGTCGGCGGCAGCGCTGCAACCGAATGCCGCATGACATGACCAAGTTTGTCTTCGTCACCGGCGGTGTGGTGTCCTCCCTCGGCAAGGGCATCGCTTCGGCGTCGCTGGCGGCGATCCTCGAATCGCGCGGCCTCAAGGTCACCCTGATCAAGCTCGACCCGTACCTCAACGTGGACCCGGGCACCATGAGCCCGTTCCAGCACGGTGAGGTTTTCGTCACCGACGACGGCGCCGAGACCGACCTCGACCTCGGCCACTACGAGCGCTTCATCACCACGAGGATGAAGAAGTCGAACAACTTCACCACCGGCCAGATCTACAAATCGGTGCTGGAGAAGGAACGCCGCGGCGACTACCTGGGCAAGACGGTGCAGGTGATCCCCCATGTGACCAACGAGATCCAGGAGTTCGTGCGCCGCGGCGCCGAGTCGAGCAAGGTCGACGTGGCGATCGTCGAGATCGGCGGCACGGTCGGCGACATCGAATCCCTGCCCTTCCTCGAGGCGGTGCGGCAGATGAGCTTGAAGATGGGCCCGAGCAACACCGCCTTCGTGCACCTGACCTACGTGCCCTGGATCGCCGCGGCCGGCGAGCTGAAGACCAAACCGACCCAGCACACGGTGCAGAAGATGCGCGAGATCGGCATCCAGCCCGACGTGCTGCTGTGCCGCGCCGACCG
>JANMSS010000170.1:0-1621 GCA_031389585.1 Burkholderiales bacterium
GGTGCGCAGCCGTAGGCCGAGCCGCGGCCGGTGGTGAAGCAGATCAAGTTTGCACCGCCGGCCACCTGGCCGGTGGCCGATACCGGGTCGTAGCCGGGGGTGTCCATGTAGACGAAGCCGCGTGCGGTGACCGCTTCGGCAAACTCGACCACGTCGATCAGATTCGTGGTGCCGCTCTTGGCGATCGCGCCCAGGCTCTTTTCCAGGATCGTCGTCAGGCCGCCGGCCTTGTTGCCGGCCGAGGGGTTGTTGTCCATCGACATGCCGTTGCGCGCCGTGTACTGCTCCCACCAGGCGATGCGCGCCAGCAGCTTGTCCGCCACTTCACGGCTCACGGCGCGGCGCGTCAGCAGGTGTTCGCCGCCGTAGATCTCGGGCGTTTCGCTGAGGATCGCCGCGCCGCCGTGGCGCACCAGGCGATCGACCGCGGCACCGAGCGCGGGGTTGGCGCTGATGCCCGAGTAGCCGTCGCTGCCGCCGCATTGCAGGCCGACGGTGATGTGGCTGGCGGGGACCGGCTGGCGCTTGACGCGATTGGCTTCGGGCAGCAGCTTGTTGATGATCTCGACGCCGCGGGCCACGGTTTTGGCGGTGCCGCCCGTGTCCTGGATGTTGAAGGTGACCAGGCGCGCGCCTTCCTGCAATCCTTCCTGTGCGATCAGCCCCTGGATCTGGTTCGTCTCGCAGCCCAGGCCGACCACCAGCACGGCAGAAAAATTCGGGTGCTTGGCGTAGCCCCCGAGCGTGCGGCGCAGCACGCGCAGCTCTTCGCCTTCGCTGTCGGTCGCGCAGCCCATGCCGTGGGTGAGGGCGACGATGCCGTCGACGTTCGGGTAGGCCGCGAGCGCCTCGGGGTGGATGTCGCGGCGGAACTGGTCGGCGATGGCGCGCGCGGCGGTCGCCGAGCAGTTCACGCTCGTGAGCACGCCGATGTAGTTGCGCGTGGCCACGCGGCCATCGGCGCGCACGATGCCGTCGAAGGTGGCCGGCTCGGCGACGAAGTCGGTCGGGTGGGTGCCAGCGCCGGGCTCGTGGCTGCGCGCGAACTCCGCGAAGGCCAGGTTGTGGGTGTGCACATGCTGGCCCGGTGCGATGGCCTGCGTGGCGTGGCCGATGACCTGGTTGTAGCGGCGCACCGCGTCGCCGGGGCGAAAAGCTTTCGTCGCCACCTTGTGGCCCGGCGGCACCAGGCCGGCGATGGTGATGCCCTCGTCGGCGATGGCCGTGCCGCCGAGCAATTGGCGGCGCGCGATGACGACGTTGTCGGCGGGGTGAATGCGGATAGTGGGAGTGGTCATGGGGCTTGAGGGGGGAAGCGATCAGTTGGCCATGCCGCCATCGGCGATCATCACGCTGCCGGTGGTGAACGCGGCTTCGTCGCTGGCCAGATAAACCGCCAGCGCGGCGATTTCGTCGGCGGTGCCGAGCCGGCCCATCGGCTGGCGCGCGACGAACATCGCCTTGACCTCGGCCTCCGACTTGCCACTGGCCTTCGCCTGCACGGTGATGCGTTGCTTCAACGAGGGTGAATCGACGGTGCCGGGGCAGATCGCATTGCAGCGCACGCCGCGGGTGACGAAGTCGGCCGCCACCGCCTTGGTCAGGCCGATCACCGCCGCCT
>JANMSS010000206.1:0-6450 GCA_031389585.1 Burkholderiales bacterium
TTGCGGCGGGGCCCGAGCCCCCGCGGCATCAGGTGAGGGAGTGAGGAAGGGCAAGGCCCGCAAGGTTCGCTTTGCGGGCCTTGCCCTTTCTGGCACCCACTTGACTCAGGCGACGCAGAAGCGCCAGACGCCGTCGTCGCCCGCGCGCCGCACCAGCTTGCCGACATGCCACAGCGCGTGCAGATGGGCAATGGCCTCACCCATCGCAAAGGTGGTCTGGTGCAGGTCGAGCGTGCGCTTGAACAGCACCGGCAGCATGTCTGCGGCGTGTGACGGCGCGATCGCGCAGGCGGCCAGGACCTCGGCCAGCCGCTCGACATGGTGCTCGCGCAACTGGCGCACGCGCGTGTGCAGGCCGGTGAAGGGCTTGCCGTGCGAGGGCAGCACTAGCGTCTCGGCCGGCACGCGTTCATAGCGCGCGATCGAATTCAGGAACAGCGTCAGCGGGTCGGATTCGGGTTCGAGGTCGTAGACGCTGACGTTGGTCGAGATGCGCGGCAAAATCATGTCGCCCGAGATCAACACGCCGAGCTTGACGCAGTGCAGCGCGATGTGCTCGGGCGCATGGCCATAGCCGTCGATGCACTGCCAGGCATGCCCACCGATCTCGATCGTCATGCTGTCCATCAGCCGCCGGTACTGGTTGGGGACCTGCGGCACCATGCTCGCGTAGTAGTTCGAACGCGCGCGCACCTTGGCCAGTGCCTCGGGGTCCGAGAGGCCATGGCTGGCGAAAAACGCGGCTGCGCAGTCACCACCAAAGCCCGTCGTACTCTGGCTGCCGATGCGCGCGGCATTGAAATCCGTGGCGCTGATCCACATCCGGCAGTTCCATCGGCCGGTCAGCCAATGCGCCAGGCCGATGTGGTCAGGGTGCATGTGGGTGACGATCACGCGCAGCACCGGCAGGCCGCCGAGCTGGGTGGCAAAGACCTGCTCCCAGGCCGCGCGGGTGGCCTCGTCGCTGATGCCACAGTCGACGATGGTCCAGCCCTCCACGCCGTCCTGCCGGTCACGCAGCAGCCACAGGTTGATGTGATTCAGCGCGAAGGGCAGCGCCATGCGCAGCCAGCGCACGCCAGGCGCGACCTCCAGCGTTGCCCCCGAGGCCGGCAGCGCATCGCCGAGCGGGTAGTGCAGTTCCAATTCGTTCGGATTCACGGGCGGCCTTATATTTACGTTTACGTTAACGTCAACTTGAGCCGCAGTTTATCGACATGGGTGCCCACCGCAGCTTCACGATCGCCGAACTGGCCGCGGAATTCGATGTCACGCCGCGTGCGATCCGCTTCTACGAAGACACGGGCCTGCTGGAGCCCGCGCGCGCAGGTCGCAACCGCGTCTATTCGCAGCGCGACCGCACGCGCCTGAAGCTCACCCTGCGCGGCAAGCGCCTGGGCCTGTCGCTGTCGGAGATCCTGCAGCTGCTGCGGATGTACGACTCCGAAGCCGACACCGCGCCGCAGTTGAATGCCTTCCTGGCCGTGCTGCAAAGCCACCGCGCGCAGCTCGAACAGCAGCAGGACGACATCCGCGTGATGCTGGGCGAGATCGCCCAGCATGAACAGCGCTGCAAGCGGCTGCTGGCCAGCGCAACCACGAGCGCCGCGCGCCGATGAAGCACGCCACGCCCGCCGACCCCGGCTACGTGCAACGCGTGCACGACTCGTACGCCAGGCAGGCGGTGATGCGCACGCTCGGCGCCACCCTCGATGGCGTCGAGCCGGGCCGGGTGGTGATCGTGATGCACCACCGGCCCGAGCTGACGCAGCAGCACGGCTTCCTGCACGCCGGCGTGGTGGCCACCGCGCTCGATTCGGCCTGCGGCTACGCCGCGTTTTCGCTGATGCCGGCCGACGCCGCGGTGCTGACGATCGAGTTCAAGCTCAACCTGCTGGCGCCGGCGCGCGGGCCGTGGTTTCGCTTCGAAGGCCTGGTCGCCAAGGCCGGGCGCACGATCAGCGTCGTCGAAGGCAAGGCCTGGCAGCATGAGGCCGGCGGGCCAGAGTCACTGTGTGCCACGATGACGGCCACGATCATGACCGTGCAAGGCCGCGGATTGACGCATTGAATTTCGGAGACCAGATCATGAGCCAACTCCCCGGCCTCGACTTCCAGCTCGGCGAAGACATCGACGCGCTGCGCGACGCAGTCCGCACGTTTGCGCAGGCCGAGATCGCGCCGCGCGCAGGCCAGATCGACCAGAGCGACCAGTTCCCGATGGACCTGTGGCGCAAAATGGGCGAGCTCGGCGTGCTCGGCATCACCGTGCCCGAGGAATACGGCGGCGCCAACATGGGCTACCTGGCGCACATGATCGCGATGGAGGAGATCTCGCGCGCCTCGGCCTCGGTGGGTCTGAGCTATGGCGCGCACAGCAACCTGTGCGTGAATCAGCTCAAGCGCAACGGCAGCGACGCCCAGCGCAAGAAATACCTGCCCAAGCTGATCAGCGGCGAGCATGTCGGCGCGCTGGCGATGAGCGAGCCCGGCGCCGGCTCCGACGTGCTCTCGATGAAGCTCAAGGCCGAAGACAAGGGCGGCGTCTACCTGCTCAACGGCACCAAGATGTGGATCACCAACGGCCCCGACGCCGACACCATGGTGGTCTATGCCAAGACCGAACCCGAGTTGGGTGCACGCGGCGTCACCGCCTTCATCGTCGAGAAGGGCATGCAGGGCTTCTCCACGGCGCAAAAGCTCGACAAGCTCGGCATGCGCGGCAGCCACACCGGCGAGATGGTGTTCCACAACGTCGAGGTGCCCGCGGCCAACATCCTGGGCGCACTCAACGGCGGCACCAAGGTGCTGATGAGCGGGCTGGACTACGAACGCGCAGTGCTTTGCGGCGGGCCGATCGGTGTGATGCAGGCGGTGATGGACAACGTCATCCCTTACATTCACGATCGCAAGCAGTTCGGCCAGAGCATCGGCGAGTTCCAGCTCATCCAGGGCAAGGTGGCCGATATGTACACCACGCTGCAGGCCGGCCGGGCCTTCCTCTACACGATCGGAAAGAACCTCGACAAGCTGGGCGCCGAGCATGTGCGCCGGATACGCAAGGACTGCGCCAGCGTGGTGCTGTGGTGCGCCGAAAAAGCCACCTGGATGGCCGGCGAGGGGATCCAGATCTTCGGCGGCAACGGCTACATCAACGACTACCCGCTCGGCCGCCTGTGGCGCGACGCCAAGCTCTACGAGATCGGCGCGGGCACCTCGGAAGTTCGCCGCATGCTGATCGGGCGCGAGCTGTTCGCAGAGACGATGTGAGCACCTTGCCGACGATCAACCTGGGCATCGACGGCTGGAGGCTGCGTGCCTGGCGCGAGGGCGACGCACCGGCGCTGGCTGAACATGCCGACAACCCCAAAGTCTGGCGCCACATGAGCGACCGTTTTCCGCATCCGTACACGTTGGCGATCGCCGAGGATTGGGTGCGCCAGGGGCATATCGACTTTGGCGGTGACAACTGGGCCATCGCACTCGAAAACCAGGCGGTCGGCGGCTGCGGTATCCACCAGGAAGAAGGCCAGTTCCGCTGCAACGCCGAGATCGGCTACTGGCTGGCCGAGCGGTACTGGGGCCGAGGCGTCGTCACTCGGGTGGCGCGAGCGCTCACCGAGCGCGCCTTCGGCGACTCCGAGACCATGCGCGTGTTTGCCCCGATCCACGCCGACAACGCGGCGTCAATGCGGGTGGTCGAGAAGTGCGGATTCATTCGCGAGGGCGTACTCCGACAGAGCGCGATCAAGTCCGGACGCGTGATTGACCGCGTCCTCTACGCAACACACCGGGCAATGGTCGAAGATGCCGCATCGGCCCACCTCTCGACACTCTGACAATGACCACCGAACTCGACGAACTGTTTGCCAGCAACCGCAGCTGGGCGGCGAGCACCGAGGCCCGGGAGCCGGGGTTCTTCACGCGGCTGGCCAAGCAGCAGAACCCGAAGTACATGTGGATTGGTTGCGCCGACAGCCGCGTGCCCGCCAACGAGATCACCGGCCTGGACCCGGGCGAGGTCTTCGTGCACCGCAATGTCGCCAACGTTGTCGTGCACAGCGACCTGAATGCCCTGTCCACCATCCAGTTCGCCGTCGATCACCTGAAGGTCGAGTACATCATCGTCGTCGGCCACTATGGCTGCGGCGGCGTGCGTGCCGCGCTGCACGGCACGCGCGTCGGCCTGGTGGACAACTGGCTGCGCCATGTTCAGGACGTGCGCCTGCGCCACCGTGGCCGCATCGACCACCTGAGCCCGGCCGAGCAGGAAGATGTGCTGTGCGAGATGAACGTGATCGAGCAGGTTGGCAACGTGGCGCTGTCCACCGTGGTTCAGGACGCCTGGCTGCGCGGCCAGACGCTGGCTGTCCACGGTTGGGTCTATGGCCTGGGCGACGGCTTGCTGAAGAATCTCGAGGTCACGATGGAGCGGGCCGAGACCGTGGTCAAGGTCTTCTCGGCCGCCATCAAGCGCTATCCGCGCGTGGCGCTGACCGACGAGGACTGATCGCGGCGCATGTTTCCCCAGCTCACCGATCCGCGCGCGGTTGACATCGCGCTGGCAATGCTGGACGGCTTCAACCGCCACTACCGCCTGTTCCGCGAGACCAGCGCCGCCGCCAAGGCGCGCTTCGAGGCGGCGGACTGGCATGGCCAGCAACGCGCGCAACGTGAACGCATCGAGTTCTACGACCTGCGCGTCAACGAAGCCAGCGAGCGGCTGACGCATGAATTCGCCGCCCCGGAATTGCCCGGCGACGTCTGGCAGCAGATCAAGCTGCACTACATCGGCCTGCTGACCAATCACCACCAGCCGGAACTGGCCGAGACCTTTTTCAACTCGGTGACGACCAAGCTGCTGCACCGCAGCTACTTCCGCAACGACTTCATCTTCGTGCGCCCGGCGATCTCTACCGAATACATCGAAAACGAAGAGCCGGCAGCCGCGCCGACGTACCGCGTCTACTACCCGACGCGCGAGAACTTGCGCGAGACGCTGTTGCGCGTCGTCAGCAACTTCCAGCTCGACTGCAAATTCGAGGATCTCGGCGGCGACATCGACGCCGTGCTGGCCGCGCTAGAGCGCCAACTGGGCGACTGGCGCCTGCGCCCCAACTTCCAAATCCAGGTGCTGGCCTCGCTGTTTTTCCGCAACAAGGGGGCCTATCTGGTCGGCAAGATCATCAACGGCTTCAGTGAAGTGCCGTTCACGCTGCCGATCATGCACGGCGCGAACGGCAGGTTGGTGATCGACGCCGCGCTGTTCGGCGAAGACGACTTGTTGCTGATCTTCAGCTTCGCCCGCGCCTACTTCATGGTCGACATGGAGATCCCGAGCGCGTATGTGCAGTTCCTGCGTTCGCTGATGCCCAGGAAGCCGCGCACTGAGCTCTACAGTGCCCTGGGCCTGCAAAAGCACGGCAAGAACCTGTTCTACCGCGACTTTCTGCACCACCTGCGCCACTCGAGCGACCAGTTCCGCGTCGCCCCCGGCATCAAGGGCATGGTCATGCTGGTCTTTGACCTGCCCTCGTTCCCCTATGTCTTCAAGGTCATCAAGGACGACTACCCGCCGCCCAAGGACACCACGCGCGAACAGATCATGGGCAAGTACCTGCTGGTCAAGACTCACGACCGCGTCGGCCGCATGGCCGACACCCTCGAGTACACCAACGTCGCCTTCCCACGAGCGCGCTTCGAGGACGCGCTGGTGGCCGATCTGAAGCAGCACTGCGCCAGCGTGCTCGAGGAGGACGGTGACGCGCTGGTGATCCGCCACCTCTACATCGAGCGGCGCATGATCCCGCTCAACATCTACCTGCAGGACGCCACGCCGGAGCAGCTTGAGCATGCCGTGATCGAGTACGGCAACGCAATCAAGGACCTGGTGGCCGCCAACATCTTCCCCGGCGACATGCTGTGGAAGAACTTCGGCGTCACCCGCCACGGCAAGGTCGTGTTCTACGACTACGACGAAATCGAGTACATCACCGACTGCAACTTCCGCCGCGTGCCCACCCCGCGCACCGAAGAAGAAGAGATGAGCGGCGAGGTCTGGTACCACGTGGGCCCCAAAGACGTGTTCCCTGAATCCTTTGGCCCCTTCCTGCTCGGCAACGACGCCGTGCGCCAAGTCTTCATGAAGCACCACGCCGACCTGCTCGATGCGGCGTACTGGCAAAGCCACAAGGCCCGCATCGCCGAGGGCTACGTGCATGACGTGTTCCCGTACGAGGCCGAGAAGCGATTTCGCCGCGGCCCGACTATCCTTGCCCAACTGACGCCCACGACCTGAAACAGGAGTCCCCTCATGTCCACCGAATCCATCGTCATCGTCTCTGCCGCGCGCACGCCCATCGGCGGCCTGCTCGGCGACTTCACCACCCTCGCGGCCTGGGAGTTGGGCGCCGTGGCCATCAAGGCCGCGGTCGAGCGCGCCGGCGTGCC
>JANMSS010000213.1:0-7308 GCA_031389585.1 Burkholderiales bacterium
CCCATGGCGGCCTGTCCCCGAGGGGGACAGCGTCGGGTGCTATGGCAGGGTTCGGTATTGCTTGGCCAGGGCTTCGAAGCTGCGCTGCGACGCTGCGGCGTCGAAGCCCGATCCGAGTTCGTCGGCCAGGATCGCGGCCACGGGCGCCGCTTGCCGCGCCGCCTCGGCGGCATCGAGGAAGAGCAGACGCGAGCGCCGCGCCAGCACGTCTTCGACGCTGCGCGCCATCTCGTGGCGCACTGCAAAACGGACCATCGCTTCGCTGAGTGCGCCCTGACCCGATTCGGCGTCGCGCCAGAGCCAGTTCGTAGCGCCGGGCAGCGCATGCAGCGTGGCCGCCTCGCTGCCATACAGGTGTTCACCGGGGGCCTGCGTCATCGACACGCCATGCTGCTTCGATGCGCCAAGCAATGGCAGCTTGACGGTGACGCCCTTGGCCATGCGCGGTAGCAGCTTGCGATCGAAGCAACGTTCGAGCACGTCTTCGGCCATCGCGCGGTAGGTGGTCCATTTGCCGCCGGTGACCGTGACCAGCCCTGAGCGACCCACCAGCACGGTGTGCTCGCGCGACAGCTGCTTCGTGTTGTCGCCATCGTCGCCGCCGGGCTTGACCAGCGGGCGCAAGCCGACCCACACCGACCGCACGTCCGCGCGCGTCGGCGCCTTGTCGAGGTAGCGGCCGGCTTCACGCAGGATGAACTCGACCTCGTCGGCAAAGGGCGCGGGCTCGCGCACGATGTCCTCGCGCGGAGTGTCGGTGGTGCCCAGGATCGTCTTGCCCAGCCACGGCACGGCGAACAGTACGCGGCCATCGTTGGTCTTGGGCACCAGCAGCGCATGCGTGCCGGGCAGGAAAGCGCGATCGACCACCAGATGCACGCCTTGGCTCGGCGCGACGATGCCGGGCTTGGCGGGCGCGCCTTCGTCGCGGTCCATGTTGCGCAGATCGTCGACCCACACCCCGGTGGCGTTGACGACGCACTTGGCGGCGATCGTCAGCGTGGCGCCACTCTCGGCGTCGCGTGCGATAACCCCCTTTACCTTGCCGCCTTCGCGCAACAAACCCGTGACCGGGCAGTGGTTGAGGACCACGGCGCCTTGCGCAACGGCCGTACGCGCCAAGGTCACGGCCAAACGCGCGTCATCGAACTGCCCGTCCCAGTACTTCACGCCACCGGCCAGGCCGCGCGAGCGCACGGTCGGCAGCAACGCGCGTGTCTTCGCACTCGACAGGAACTCGGTGCTCCCTAGACTGCGCGAGCCGGCCAGCACGTCGTACATCTTCAGTCCGACGCCGTAGAAACCGCGTTCCCACCAGTGGTAGCCCGGCATCACGAAGGCCAGCGGCTGCGCCAGGTGCGGCGCGTTGGCCAGCAGCGTGGCGCGCTCGTGCAAGGCCTCGCGCACCAGTGCCACATTGCCCTGCGCCAGGTAGCGCACGCCGCCATGCACCAGCTTGGTCGCGCGCGAACTGGTGCCCTTGGCGAAGTCATCGGACTCGAGCAGCACGACCGAGAAGCCACGCACCGCCGCGTCGAGCGCGACGCCCACGCCAGTGGCACCACCGCCGATCACGGCCAGGTCCCACACGCGCTGAGCCTGCGCCTGCGCGAGCAGGTGCGCGCGCGAGGTGTCTGGCGTTGCACTCATCGCGCGCGCCCGCCCAAGCAAACGCCGCGGATCCGGCTCTGCCGGTCCGCTGGCGTGCCTTGCAGGCCGCATGGCCGCAAGACGCGGCCATTCCTCGGTCCGTCCAAGCCGGCGCAGGTCGGCTTGGAGCCGCGGGCCTCGGCCCCTTTGAGGGGGAGCGGCGAAGCCGCTTCGGGGGTGGTCACGTGATTACCGACTGCTGCGCAATGCCGGCGTCGACCAGCACATGCTGGCCGGTCATGCCGTCGCTGTCGTCGGCGGCGAGGAACAGGGTGGCGCGGGCGACATGGCCGCTGTCCAGGCGGACCTTGAGGCACTGCGCGTCGAGGAACTGCTGGTCGGCCAGCGGGTCACGGTGCAATGCGGTCTGGCGTTCGGTGACGATGGCGCCGGGCACCAGCGCGTTGACGCGGATGTTGCGGCCGCCGAGTTCGCGCGCCAGCGTGCGTGTCAATCCCAGGATGCCGGCCTTGGCTGTCGTGTAGCCCGCCAGGTTCGGCCGCCCACGCATCCAACTCACCGAGCCCATGTTGATCACGCTGCCGCCGCCGGCCTGCGCCATCCCCGGCGCGACGGCCTGAATGGCAAAGAAGTAATGCTTGAGGTTCAGCGCCAGTCGGTCGTCCCAGAACTCGCTCGTCACTTCTTCCATTTTGTGGCGATCATCGCGGCCGGCGTTGTTGACCAGCACGCGCACCGGTCCCACTTCGCTGGCCACGCGCGTGAGCAGCGCCTGATACGCGGCCACATCACGCACGTCGCAGGCGGCGTACCAAGGCGCCGCCTGGCCGGCCGCAATGACTTCATCGACCAAAGCCTTGCCACCCTCGGGCTTGGTGCCGCAGAACGCCACCTTGGCACCCTGCGCCGCGAAGGCCCGCACCAGCTCGGCACCGATGCCCGAGCTGCCGCCGGAGATGAAGACGACGCGATCCTGCAGCGAAGCGTACTGGGTGTAGCGAGGGAGGCTCATGCCTGGGTTCACAGCAGTGCGAAATTGGCCGGCAGTCCGGGCACGTCGACGCGCAACTGCAACACGCAACCGGCCAGGGGCTCGCGCGCAAGCTCGTCGGCCGGGCGTTTCTCGCGCGCTGTCGTGACATACAGCGTTTTCAGGTCCGGCCCGCCAAAGCAGGGCATGGTCGGGCAGCGCACCGGCAGCGGCACCTCGCGCGTCAGACTGCCGTCGGGCGCGAAGCGCAGCAGGCGCGCGCCTTCGTACATCGCGACCCAGTAGCCGCCTTGCGAGTCGACCGCTGCGCCGTCGGGACGGCCACCGTAGTCGGCCAGCGCCTGGCCAGGCACCTTGGCAGGGAATTGCGCGAAAACACGACGCCTGGAGAGGCTGCCGGCGGCGGCGTCGAAGTCGAACGCATACACCGCGTGGGCGGCGGTGTCGGCCCAGTACATCGTGCGCGCGTCGGCGCTCCAAGCCAAGCCGTTGCTGACCGTGATGTCTGCAGCGATCTTGTCGAGCCGGCCTTCGGAGAAACGGTACAGCGCGGCGTGCGGCGGATGGCGCGGCTCGTAGATCGTGCCGACCCAGAAGCGGCCCTGCGGGTCGGCCTTGCCATCGTTGAAGCGTTCACTCGCCTGCGCGTAAGGCGCGTCGGCCAACGGCGTCGAAGCGCCGGTCGACGGGTCGAAGCGCACGATGCCGCTGCGCAATGCCAACAACAAGCCACCTTCCTGCAGCGGCACGCAACAGCCGACGTCGGTATCGAAGTCCCATTGGCGAAAGGCGCCATCGGCGGGAGCGAATCGGTTGAGCGTGCAGCCCGGGATGTCGCACCAGTACAGCACCTGCTCGCTCGGATGCCACAGCGGCGATTCGCCGAGCAGGCTGGCCTGCACGCCGGGCAGCGCTGTGATCATGTATGCGTTCCTGGGCGCAAGGTGCGAGGCCTATCCAAGCCAACGCCGGGGATCGGGCTCTGCCCGGCCGCTGGCGTGCCTAGCAGGCCGCATGGCCGCAGGACGCGGCCACTCCTCGGCCCCCTTGAGGGGGAGCGGCGAAGGCGCTTCGGGGGTGGTCAAGGTTTCGCCACCTCGATCGTCATCCAGGCTTCGATCGTGTCGCCCGCCTCCAACGCGACCAGGCCATGGGCGGCGGGATCCCCCATCTGGATCGCGTTGCTGACATGACTGACCGGTTCGATGCAGAAATAGTCGCTCGCGGGCGGCGTGAACACCACCAGGTAGGGCAGCGATGAAGTCACTTTCAGCGCCAGCTTTTCGTCGCGCAGCGTGGCTGCGCCGCGCCAGCCTTCGAAGCAGTTGTCGAAATCGAGGTGACGCACTTCACCGTCGATGCCGCCCTGTTGCACTCGCCGCGTGGGCAGTTCGGTCGTCGGGTCGGATTCCCAGCGCTGGCTGCACTCGACGTGCATGCGGCTGCGCGAGCGCTTGGGAAAGTACGGGTGCCAGCCTAGACCCGCCGGCTGCGCGCGCGCGTCGATGTTCGTCAAGGCCATGCGCACGGTGAGCGCGGTCTCACTGAGCTCAAAGCTCTGCGTGATGTCGAAGTTGAAGGGCCAGTGCGCATTGGCCAATTGGGTGGCGGCCAGCTCGGCCTGCGCAGCACCGGCGCTGGTAACGCGCCACGGCGCCTGCCAGACGGTGCCATGCAGCGAATGCGGGTTGCCCTCGTCGAAATTCGGTGCCGTGCTGAAGTCGCGGCCGAGCCAGCGGAAATGCCGGTAACCGATGCGGTTGGAGTAGGGCGCCATCGGGAAGCAGCCCGCAGCGCGCGAGGACAGCAGCTCGACCGGCTCGCAGCTGCGCAGGATCGGCGTGGCATCGAGCCAGAAGCCGGCGATCGCGCCTCCGAGGTCGGGGCGCAGCGCCAGGCGCAGCGCGCCGGACTTGAGTTCGATCGCTGGGGTAGGGGTGGCTGCGGTCATGGTTCTCCGTGGCAAATTCTGTGGCGCGCCAGCGGCTGCGGCGCGCAAGCATCGTAAGCCCGACTCACCACCCGACCGGAAGCACCTCGGAGAGGGCCACCACGCGGCCCTCGTCGATGCTCTTGTGCGCGGCCAGGCCGGTGGCGACAGCGCGCAGGCCTTCCTCGAGCGGGATCTCGGGCGCCAGCCCGTTCCTGAGCGCGTGCGCGAACTTCTGGTGCTCGATGTAGCTGGCGCCGAAATGCTGGCCCAGGTACTTGATACTGGTGTCGCGGATCTGGCGCACCGCCACGCCCTTGGCGGTGCCCGAGGGCTGGCCCCAGACCTCGCGCCGGCCCCAGTCTTCGCGACGGCCGAATCGCAGCACGCAGGAGGGCAGCAGCGACTCCAACTTGCCCTCGTCGCCGACGATCAACACTTGCTCGTTGTCGACCGAGTTCTCGGCGAACATGCACAGGTCGAGCGATGCGCGTGCGCCGCTCGGGTACTCGACGATCACAAAGGCGCTGTCGAGGATGTCGGGCGCCTTGCCGCCATAGCGTTCGTCGAGGTGGTTGACGCGCTGGCCGCCCGATGCAAACACACGGCGGGGACTCTCCTTCAGGATGAAGTCCATCAGGTTGAAGTAGTGGCAACACTTCTCGACCAGCGTGCCGCCGGTGTGGGCGTTGAATCGGTTCCAGTCGCCGACCTTGGGATAGAACGGTTCGCGGTGTTCGCGGATCGCCACCTGGTGGATGCGGCCGACACCGCCCTCATGCGCGATGCGGATCATCTCGGCCACCGGCGGCATGTAGCGGTACTCCTGCGCCACCCAGACGATGCCCTTCTGCTTGGCCTTGGCCAGTTCGACCAGCTCGACGCCGTCGGTGATCGTCGTCACCAGCGGCTTCTCGACCAGGATGTGCAGGTCGGTCGCCAACGCATCGCGCATGACCTCGGCATGCGTGAAATTCGGCGTGGCGATCACGAGCGCGTCGCACAGGCCGCTGGCCAGCAGATCGCGGTGCTGCGCGAACACCTTGGGCGGATTCGGGCACAGCGAGGCCGCGGCATCGCAGCTGCCAGCGTCGGTGTCGGCGATGGCCGTGACCTCGGCGCCGTCCAGGGCCTTGATGTTCTCGATGTGCTCGCGGCCCATGCTGCCGCAGCCGACGATGCCGTAGCGGATCTTGTCCATGTTCTTGACTCTCACTTTGGCCATTGGCGCGTGCCCGAGGGGGATGCGGCGCCGGGGCTCATGCTGGGGTACCAGCAATCGCCCCGGCGCCGCATCCCCCTCGGGCAGGGCCACCGTGGTGTTCGGGCCGAAAACAAAAGGCGGTGGCTCGCGGGCGTCGGTGCCCGGCTCGGGCGATTTCTGGTACGCCAGCATGAGCCCGGGCCGGGCACCCACGCCCGCGACGCGCAGCTAACCAAATACCCATTTCAGCCCTTCAATCCACCTTGCGTCAATCCGCCAACGACTCGCTCCTGGAAGATGGCAATCAGCACCGCGATCGGCACGATGGCCACGATCAGGGCGGCCGAAATGATCGGCCACGGGAAGGTGAACTCGCCCTGGTATAGCGTGATGCCCACCGGCAGCGTGCGCATCGAGGCGCTGCTGTTGAGCGACAACGCCAGCAGGAACTCGTCCCAGGCGTTGACGAAGGCCAGGATGCCGGCCGTGAACACGCCCGGCGCGGCCAGCGGGATCACCACCCGCCACAGCGCGCCCAGGCGCGTGCAGCCGTCGATCATGGCGGCGTTCTCGAGGTCCTTGGGAATACTCTGGAAGAAGCTCACCAGCACCAGGGTGCAGACCGGCAGATTGAGTACGATGTAGGGCAGCACCAGCGCGGTGTAGGTGTTCAGCAGGCCCAGCGTGCGCATGGTCTCGAAAATCGGCACCAGCAGCGTGACCAGCGGGAACATGCTCGAGGCCACGATGCAGGTCAGGATCAGCTGGCGGTGCTTGAGGTTGAGCCGTGCAATCGCATAGGCGGCCAGCGCCGACACCAGCAGCGAGAACACCGTGGCGGAGAGCGCGACCACCAGGCTGTTGCCCATGTACTTGAGCAACGGCTGGTCGGTGAAGGCCTGCACGTAGTTGTTCAGCGTGACGTTGCTGGGCCAGTACGTGATGGGCTTGCTGACCAGCTCGGCCTCGCTCTTGAGCGAAGTGAGCAGGATCCACACCGCCGGGAAGAAGCCGTTGACCACGACGATCGCCGCGGCGATCAGGCGCAGGGAAGGACCTTCGAAGATGGATTTCATCTGGCGGCGCTCAGGCATTCCTGCCGATGCGCTTGAGGTAGAACGACGTGACCACCAGCGAGAGCACGAACATGCACACCGCCAGCGTCGAGCCGTAACCGACGTCGAGATAGTCGATGGTCGTCTTGTGGATCAGCATGGCCAGCGTCTCGGTGGCGTTGCCCGGGCCGCCGCGGGTCATGGTGTAGGGGATGTCGAAGGTCTGCAGCGCCGTGATCGTGCGAAAGATCAGCGCCACGACGATCGAGGGCATCAGCATCGGGATCGTGACCTGCCAGAACTGCTGCCACTTCGACGCGCCGTCGACCTCGGCCGCCTCGTACAGCGACTTCGGGATCATCTGCAGCCCGGCCAGCAGGATCAGCGCCATGAACGAACTGGTCTTCCAGATGATCGTCACGCAGATCGCGGTGAAGGCCCAGTTCGGCCTCAGCAACCACATCGTCGGCTCGTGCGGCGCGCCCAGCGCGCCACTCGTGCGGCGCACCACATCATT
>JANMSS010000264.1:0-2648 GCA_031389585.1 Burkholderiales bacterium
ACGAACGCCCTATGCGTGGACCGATTCGATGATGAGCCCGACCGCCAGGGACACCCTGACCATCATCGACAAACGCACGCTCGAGCCGGTGGCCAGCGTGCGCGAACCCGGCAAGACGCTGACCCACATCGAGTTCACCAAGGATGGCCGCTACGCACTGGCCAGCCTGTGGGAAGCCGACGGTGCGCTGATCGTCTATGACGCGCGCAGCTTCCGGGAGGTCAAGCGCCTGCCGATGAACAAGCCGGTGGGCAAGTACAACGTGTGGAACAAGATCACGCGCTCGGAAGGCACCTCGCATTGACGGCTGCCGCACGAGGGCAAGGACCTGCTGGGCAGCGTCCAGGCCCAGGCCAACTGCGGCAAGAACAACCGCCTGCACCGAGGCTTTCACTGAAGCTTCGCGCGCAGCGCGTGTCGAGACCTTAACGCACATCAAGGTCCTTTCCTGCCGTTCAGCGATGCTTGGCTGAACGAGGCGCAGCCTCACCCGAAAGGCCTCAAGGTGCATATCTCCAGCATCGTCGTGCATGTCGATCCGGCGGCCGCTGCACACGCGCGCGCGCAGATCGACGCCCAGCCCGGCCTGCAAATCCATGCCGCCAGCGACGACGGCAAGCTCGTCGTGACGATCGAAGCACCCAGCGAGGGCGAGTCGATGCAGTTGATGAACAAGGTCAATGCGTTGCCCGGCGTGCTCGCCGTGGCAATGGTCTTCCACCAGTTTGAAACCGATCCCGACCAGGAGATCTGACATGAGCACCCGTCGCGAATTCATCAAGATCCACGCCGCCACCGCGGCCGCGACCGCCGCCGGCGTCACGCTGCCCGGCGCGGCCTTCGCGCAGGCGCAGGGCCGTGACGACGGCGTGCGCTGGGACAAGAGCGTGTGCCGCTATTGCGGCACCGGCTGCGGCGTGCTCGTCGGCACCAGGGACGGCCGCGTCGTCGCCACCCAGGGCGACCCCGACGCGCCGGTCAACAAGGGCCTGAACTGCGTCAAGGGCTACTTCCTGGCCAAGATCCAATATGGCGCCGACCGCCTGACCCAGCCGCTGCTGCGCAAGAAGGACGGCAAGTACGACAAGAACGGCGAGTTCACGCATGTGAGCTGGAAGGAAGCCTTCGACATCATGGAAGACAAGTGCAAGGCGGCGCTGAAGGCCTCGGGCCCGAGCGCGGTCGGCATGTTCGCCTCAGGACAGTGGACCGTCTGGGAAGGCGTGGCCGGCGCCAAGCTGATGAAGGCCGGCCTGCGCTCGAACAACATCGACCCGAATGCGCGGCACTGCATGGCCTCGGCCGTGGCCGGCTTCATGCGCACGTTCGGCATCGACGAGCCGATGGGCTGCTACGACGACGCCGAGCATGCCGACGCGATCGTGCTGTGGGGCGCGAACATGGCCGAGATGCACCCGATCCTGTGGTCGCGCGTCACCGACCGCCGGCTCAGCGCCAAGCACGTGAAGATCGCCGTGTTGTCGACCTTCAACCACCGCTCGACCGAGCTGGCCGACATCGAACTGATCTTCAAGCCGCAGACCGACCTGGCGATCCTCAACTACCTCTGCAACCACATCATCCAGAGCGGCGCGGTGAACGAGGACTTCGTCAAGAAGCATGTCAGCTTCCACCGCGGCGTCACCGACATCGGCTACGGCCTGCGCCCGAACCACCCGCTCGAGCAGGTGGCGATGAACAACGGCTACCCCGGCGCCGACGGCAAGCCCAAGGGCGACCCGGGCCGCTTCACGCCGATGACGTTCGACGAGTTCAGGGCCTTCGTGGCCGAGTACACGGTCGAGAAGGTCTCTGCGCTCTCTGGCGTACCGAAGGAGAAGATGGAAGAGTTGGCCAAGCTCTACGCCGACCCGAAGCGCAAGGTGACCAGCTACTGGACGATGGGCTTCAACCAGCACACGCGCGGCACCTGGGTCAACAACATGATCTACAACGTGCACCTGCTGGTGGGCAAGATCTCCGAGCCGGGCAACAGCCCGTTCTCGCTGACCGGCCAGCCCAGCGCCTGCGGCACGGCACGCGAAGTCGGCACCTTCGCGCACCGGCTGCCGGCCGACATGGTGGTCACCAACCCGGCGCACCGCGCGCTGTCGGAGAAGCTGTGGAAGCTGCCCGACGGCCTGCTGCCAGGCAACGTCGGCTACCACGCCGTGCTGCAGGACCGCATGCTCAAGGACGGCAAGCTCAACTTCTACTGGACCCTGTGCACCAACAACATGCAGGCCGGTCCGAACCTGAGCCAGGAGCGCCTGCCGGGCTTCCGCGACCCGCGCAACTTCATCGTCGTCTCCGACGCCTACCCGAGCGTCTCTGCGCTGGCGGCGGACATGATCCTGCCGGCCGCGATGTGGGTCGAGAAGGAAGGCGCCTACGGCAATGCCGAACGCCGCGGCCAGTTCTGGCGCCAGCAGGTCAAGGCCCCCGGCCAGGCGCGCTCCGACCTGTGGCAGATGGTCGAATTCTCCAAGCGCTTCAAGACCGTCGAGGTCTGGCCCGCCGAGATCCTCGACAAGAACCCGCAGTACAAGGGCAAGACCCTGTACGAGGTGCTGTTCGCCCATCCTGACCTGACCCAGTACGGCCTCGACCAGACGCAGAAGGGCTTCGACAACGACGAGGCCCAGGCC
>JANMSS010000258.1:0-14959 GCA_031389585.1 Burkholderiales bacterium
AGCACGATGCGCTGGATCTCAGCTTCTTCGGCCGCGGGCAGGCCGCTGGGCACCAGGTACTGCACGACGTCGGTGAAGTACTTGTTCTGGTAGTCGTAGGCGCCCTCGGGCGCGACGATGCGCACCACCGGCAACGCGCGCGCGCCAGCACCCTCGCCGATCACGGGGCAAGTGACTTCCTCGCCGTCGATGAATTCCTCGCACAGCACCTGATCGTCGTAGCGCGCGGCGAGCTCGACCGCGGCCTGCACCCCGGAGTAGCCGGCGACCTTGGTGACGCCGATCGACGAACCCTCGTGCGGCGGCTTGACGATCAGCGGCAGGCCCAGCGTGTCGGGCACGCTGCGGGTCTGCGCCGCGCCCTGCGCGTCGCGCTCGAGCACGACATAGCGCGGCGTGGGCAGGCCTTCGGCCAGCCAGATGCGCTTGGTCATGACCTTGTCGATGGCGATCGCGCTGGCCATCACGCCCGAGCCGGTGTAGGGCAGGCCGAGCAGTTCGAGCGCGCCCTGCACCGTGCCGTCTTCGCCATGGCGGCCATGCAGGGCGATGAAGCAGCGGCTGAAGCCCTCGCGCTTGAGCTCGGACAGGTCGCGCTCGGCCGGGTCGAAGGCATGGGCGTCGACGCCCAGGCTTTGCAGCGCCGCCAGCACGCCACCGCCGCTCATCAGCGAAATCTCGCGCTCGGCGCTGCTTCCACCCATCAGGACAGCGACCTTGCCGAGTTGGCGGACCGCGGTCATGGCGCCGCCACCGTGCCGAGTTCGCCCTTCGACAGGCTCAGGATGGTCGGAGCGACATGGCCGATCGACCCCGCACCCATCACGATCACGACGTCGCCGCCGCGGGCCTGATCGAGTACCGCCTGCGCCAGGCCATCGACCTCGTCGACGAACAGCGGATCGACTCTGCCGGCCAGGCGCAGCGCGCGCGCCAGGGCGCGGCCGTCGGCGGCGACGATCGGGGATTCGCCGGCCGAGTAGACCTCGGTCAGCAGCACCGCGTCGGCGCTGCCCAGGACCTTGACGAAATCCTCGAAGCAATCGCGGGTGCGCGTGTAGCGATGCGGCTGGAAGGCCAGCACCAGCCGCTGTCCCGGAAAAGCGCCGCGCGCCGCGGCGATCACCGCGGCCATCTCGACCGGGTGATGGCCGTAGTCGTCGATCACCGTGAACAGGCCTGAGCCGTCCTGCGCAGGCACCTCGCCGCAGCGCTGGAAGCGGCGATCGACGCCGGAGAATTTGGCCAATGCGGTGGCGATCGCGGCGTCGGAGAGTTCGAGCTCGGTGGCCACAGCGATCGCGGCCAGCGCGTTGAGCACGTTGTGTTCACCGGGCAGGTTCAGTGTGATTTCGAGCGGCGGCAGCGCCACGCCATTGCGGCGCTCGGCGACAAATCGCATCTGGCCTCCGGCCAGGGCCTGCACGTGGGTGGCGCGCACCTGGTTGTCGGCGCCGAAGCCATAGGCCACCACCGGCCGCGAGATCATCGGCACGATCGAGCGCACGCCGGGGTCGTCGCCGCAGACGATGGCCGCGCCATAGAACGGCATGCGGTGCAGAAAGTCGACGAAGGCCGCCTTCAGCCGCGCGAAGTCGTGGCCGTAGGTGTCCATGTGGTCGGCGTCGATGTTCGTCACCACCGACAGCACGGGCGTCAGGTTCAGAAACGAGGCATCGCTCTCGTCGGCCTCGACGACGATGTAGTCACCCGCGCCCAGGCGCGAGTTGGCACCCGCGCTGGCCAGGCGACCGCCGATGACGAAGGTCGGGTCGACGCCGGCCTCGGCGAGCACGCTGGCCACCAGCGAGGTCGTCGTCGTCTTGCCATGGGTGCCGGCGATCGCGATGCCGCGCTTCAGGCGCATCAGCTCGGCCAGCATCGCCGCGCGCGGCACCACCGGCACACGGGCCGCGCGGGCCGCGATCACCTCGGGGTTGCCGCCGCCGACCGCGGTTGACGTGACGACCGCGCCGGCGCCCTTGATGTGCTTGGCATCATGGCCGACGAAGACGCGGATGCCCAACTGGCCCAGGCGCCGCAGCGTCGGGCTGTCGCTCTGGTCCGAACCCGACACCGTGTAGCCCAGGTTGTGCAGGACCTCGGCAATGCCGCTCATGCCCGAGCCGCCGACGCCGACGAAGTGGATGTGCTTGATGGCGTGTTTCATGCGACGGCTCCCGCGCACCCGGCGCGGGGCGTCGGCGCGCGTCGATTCACGACGAAGGGGCTGTGCTTGATCGCGTGTTTCATCTCGGCCTCAGCAGGAGTTCGATTTCGTCGGCAACGCGCGCCGCGGCGCGCGGGCGGGCCAGCGAGCGCGCCTTCTCGGCCATCGCCTGCAGCGAAGCGCGGTCCAGGCCTTGCAGCAGTTCGGCCAAGCGCTCGGGTGTCAGTTCTGCCTGCGGCAGATGGATCGCCGCGCCGTGTTGGGCCATGAACAGCGCGTTGTCGCGTTGGTGCGCGGTGGTGCTGACGATCAGCGGCACCAGGACTGCGGCCACGCCGCCGGCGCACAGCTCGCTGACCGTGACCGCGCCGGCGCGGCAGACGATCACATCGCAGGTGGCCAGACGCGCGGCCATGTCCTCGATGAAGGCCAGCACCTCGACGCCTTCGCTCACACCGGCGGCGGTATAGGCCTCGCGTACGCCATCGCGTTGCAGCGCGCCGGTCTGGTGCACCAGCTGGGGCCGCTGTGCCGGCGCGATCAGCGCCAGCGCCTTGGGCAATGTGTCGTTGAGCACTTTGGCGCCCAGGCTGCCGCCAACCACCAGCACCTTCAGCGGCCCACTGCGTCCGGCGTAGCGCTCGGCCGGCAAAGGCAGCGCCTCGATCTCGGCGCGCACCGGGTTGCCGGTGACGACCGCCCGCTTGTGCGTGGTGGCCGCGGCGCCGTCGAAGCCGAAGGCAATCCGGTCCGCCACCGGCAGCAGCGCCTTGTTCGACAACAGCAATGATGCGTCGGCATTGACCAGCAGCAGCGGCTTGCCCAACAGCGAGGCCATCAAGCCGCCCGGAAAGCAGACATAGCCGCCCATCCCCAGCACGACATCGGCGCTGCGCCGCCGCAGCAGCGACACACACTCCCAAAAGGCCTTGAGCAGGCGCAGGCCGCCGGTCAGCGCGTGCAGGAGACCCTTGCCCCTGAGGCCGTTGAATCCGATCGCGTCGAGCGCGATGCCGGCCGCGGGCACGAGCCGGTTCTCCATGCCTTCCTTGGTGCCGAGCCAGCTGACGCTCCAGCCGCGCGACTGCATTTCTTGCGCGACGGCCAGGCCGGGGATGATGTGACCGCCGGTGCCGGCCGCCATGATGACGAGGTGGCTCATCTTGCTGTGCCCCTCGTTGGGTTCTTCTCATGCGTGAGTCGGCGCCGGGGGTGCCCCGGCAGGCAGTCACTTTCTTTCTGCTGGCTCAGAAAGAAAGTAACCAAAGAAAGAGAGCCTGAACACGAATCTTGGGGTCTGTGCGCGCGAGCGTTTTCTGTACCCGCGCTGAAGTCTGATTGATCCGGTAAGGCCTGCGATTTCACTGAACCAAACGGTCTTGCCCTACACGTGTCGTCGCCCAAGCGCGGTGCGCCGCGGTGCAATCGAAACTCGTGCCCGTACCGGGTCACGTGTGTAGCCAGGGCACCGGCGTCACTCGAGCTGGGACGCGCAAATTCGTATTGGGCTCTTTCTCTTTGGTTACTTTCTCTTTGAGCCAGCAAAGAGAAAGTGACCGCCCGCCGGGGCGCCCCCGGCGCCGACTCACGCACGCGAAGAAGGACGCAATTCAAGAGCGACCTCCCCGCATGAGAGAGCGATTCTCGATATCGATCCGCACCACGATCGCCAGCGAAATCAGGTTCATCAGGATCGCCGAGCCGCCGTAGCTCATCAACGGCAAGGTCAGCCCCTTGGTCGGCAGCACGCCCAGGTTGACGCCCATGTTGATGAAGGCCTGCGCACCCATCCAGATGCCGATGCCTTGGGCCAACAAGCCGGCGAAGACGCGGTCCAGCGCGACGGCCTGGCGCCCGATGTGAAAGATGCGTCGCGTCAGCCAGAAGAACGCGGCGACGACGAGGAAGACGCCGACAAAGCCGAGTTCCTCGCCGACCACGGCGAGCAGGAAGTCGGTGTGCGCCTCGGGCAGGTAATGCAGCTTCTCGACCGAAGAGCCCAGGCCCTGGCCGAAAATCTCGCCGCGGCCGAAGGCGATCAGCGAGTGCGTGAGCTGGTAGGCGCGACCCTGGGCGTAGAGCGGATTCCACGGGTCGAGGTAGGCAAAGATGCGCTCGGCGCGCCATGGGCTCAAGGCGATCATCAGCACGAAGGCGCCGATCAGCACGGCCGTGACCAGCGCGAACATGCGTCCGTTGACGCCGCCGAGGAAGAGGATGCCCAGGGCGATGGTGGCGATGACCAGGAAGGCGCCCATGTCGGGCTCGGCCAGCAGCAGCACGCCGATGAATCCCAGCGCGACGGCCATCGGCGTGACGGCCTGGAAGAAGTTTTCGCGCGTGTCCATCTTGCGCACCATGTAGCTCGCGGCGTACAGCGCAATGCCGAGCTTGGCCAACTCGCTGGGCTGGAAGTTCATCGGCCCCAGCGGGATCCAACGCCGCGCGCCGTTGACGCCCTTGCCGATCATCGGCACCAGCACCAGCACCAGCAGGACCATCGCGGCAAGGAAAACCCAGGGTGCGTACTTTTCCCAGAACGCAATCGGAATCTGCACCACGGCCAGCGCCGTGACAAAGGCGATGGCCAGCGACAACGCATGGCGCGACAGGAAGTGGGTGGGCGAGTAGCGCGCGAACTTGGGGTTGTCGGGCAGCGCCACCGACGCCGAATAGACCATCACAAGGCCCAGCAGCAGCAGCGCCATCACGACCCAGACCAGCGCCTGGTCGAAACCGAGCGCGCGGCTGGGCTGTGCGGGCGTCGCACCGACCCAGTCGCGGATCGGCACCCGCTCGCCGCGGGGCTCGTCGCCGGCGAAGCGGGCGCGCATGGCAGCCCACCAGGCCTGCGGCAGCCACCGCCGCGACGCTGCACTCACAGCACGGCCCCCTGCGCCTGCGCGCGCGCCTGCACCGCGGCGACAAAGACCTCGGCGCGATGGCCGTAGTTGCGGAACATGTCCAGGCTGGCGCATGCCGGGCTGAGCAGCACCGCGTCGCCTTCCCGTGCCTGGTCGAAGCACCAGGCCGTGGCCGCCTCGAGCGTCGCATGGCGCTGCATCGGCACGCCGGTGGCGGCCAATGCGGCTTCGATCACGGCCGCATCGCGGCCGATCAGCGCGACCGCGCGGGCATGCTGCGCCACCGGCGCGGCCAGTGGCGAGAAGTCCTGGCCCTTGCCGTCGCCGCCGAGGATCACCACCAGCTTGGCCGGCGACTTGTCGGCGCCCAAGCCCTGCAAGGCGGCCACGGTGGCACCGACATTGGTGCCCTTGCTGTCATCGAAGGCCTCGACGCCGCCGATCTGGGCCACGAAGGACACCCGGTGCGGCTCGCCGTGGTACTCGCGCAGCCCATGCAGCATCGGCCCGAGCGGGCAGCCCACCGCCGTGGCCAAGGCCAGCGCCGCCAGCGCATTGGCGGCGTTGTGGCGGCCGCGGATGCGCAGCGCATCGGCCGGCATCAGGCGTTGCAGGTGCAGGTCTTCGGGGTCGGCGACCCAGCCGCGTTTGCGCGAGCCTTCTTCCTCTTCGAGGGCCCGCACCAGCCAGACCATGCCGTTGTCGAGCAGCAGTCCGAAGTCGCCCGGGCGCTGCGGTACCGTGATGCCAAAGCGCATGACCGTCCGTGGCACGGCCCGGGCCTTGCCCTTGGCGGGTGCGGCTGGGCGCGGCAGCATGGCCTCGACCTGCGGGTCATCGCGGTTGAGGACCATCACGCCCTGCGTGCCGAACACGTGCGCCTTGGCCGCGGCGTAGGCCTCGAACGACCGATGCCAGTCGAGGTGGTCTTGGCTCAGGTTGAGCACGGTCGCGGCCGCCGGCTCGAAGTCGCGCACCGCGTCGAGCTGGAAGCTCGACAGCTCGAGCACCCACACCTCGGGCAGCGGCGCGGGCGTGCCGTCCTCGGTCACTGCCGCCAGCGCCATGGCCAGCGTATCGAGCATGGTCGGCCCGATGTTGCCGGCCAGCGCCACGCGCTTGCCGCAACGCTCCACCAGCAGCGCCGTCAAGGCCGCGGTGGTGGTCTTGCCATTGGTACCGGTGATGGCGATCACCTTGGGCGCGTAGTCACGCTGCTGGCGAAGATCTTCCAGGGCGCGCGCAAACAACCCGAGCTCGCCCTGCACCGCAATGCCCTGCGCCCGCGCCGCCGCCAACAGCGCGGCAATGCGCTCGTCGTGCGGCGCCAGGCCCGGGCTCTTCAGCACCAGCTGCACCCCTTGCAGCGTGCCGGCCTGCAGCGCGCCTCCGAACAGCGAGGCCTGCGGCGCCGCCAGCGCCAGCGCTGCCGCCTTGGGCGCAGGCTCGCGCGAATCCCACACCCTCACGCTCGCGCCAAGGCTGGCGCACCAGGCGGCCATCGCCAGGCCCGACTCACCCAGGCCGAGCACGAGCACGTTGAGAGACTGCAAGTGGTTCATCGCAACTTGAGACTCGCCAACCCGACCAGGCACAGCAGCATGGTGATGATCCAGAACCGGACCACGATCTGCGTCTCTTTCCAGCCGGCTTCTTCGAAGTGATGGTGCAGCGGCGCCATCTTGAACAGCCGCTCACCCGCGCCGGTGCGGCGCTTGGTCCACTTGAACCAGCCCACCTGGAGCATCACCGAGACGGCTTCGACGACAAATATGCCGCCCATGATCGCCAGTACGATCTCCTGGCGCGTGATGACGGCGATGGTGCCCAGCGCGCCGCCCAGGGCGAGCGCCCCCACGTCGCCCATGAAGACCTGGGCCGGGTAGGCGTTGAACCAGAGGAATGCCAGCCCCGCACCGGCCATCGCGGCGCAGAAGATCAGCAGTTCACCGGCGCCGGGAATGTGGGGGAACAGCAGGTATTTGCTGTAGACCGAGCTGCCGACGACATAGGCGAAGACACCCAGGGCCGAGCCGACCATCACCACCGGCATGATCGCCAGGCCATCGAGGCCATCGGTCAGGTTGACCGCATTGCTCGAGCCCACGATGACCAGGTAGGTCAGGATGATGAAACCCCACACGCCCAGCGGGTAGCTGATGGTCTTGAAGAAGGGCACCAGCAGGTCGGCGTTGGGCGGCAGTGAAGTCGAGAAGCCGCTCTGCACCCAGCGCATGAAGAGCTGGAAAACGCGCAGGTTGGAGCTTTCCGAGACCGCGAAGCACAGGTAGAAGGCCGCTACCAGCCCGATCACGGATTGCCAGAAGTACTTTTCGCGCGAGCGCATGCCCTCGGGGTTCTTGTGCACCACCTTGCGCCAGTCGTCGACCCAGCCGATGGCGCCGAAGCCGAAGGTCACCAGCATCACGATCCAGACAAAGCGGTTGCTCCAGTCGAACCAGAGCAGCGTTGAAACGCCAATGCCGATCAGGACCAGCACGCCGCCCATCGTCGGCGTGCCGCTCTTGGCGATATGCGACTGCACGCCGTAGCCGCGGATCGGCTGGCCGATCTTCAATGCGGCCAGGTGGCGGATGACCCAGGGGCCGAAGGCCAGTCCGATGAGCAGTGCCGTCATCGCGGCCAGCACGGCGCGAAAGGTCAGGTACTGGAAGACGCGCAGGAAGCCGAGTTGCTCGGGGTACTGCGACAGCAACCATTGGGAGAGGCTGAGCAACATGTTCTTATGCGCCTTCCTGCAGGGCCTGCACCACACGTTCCATGGCCATGAAGCGCGAACCTTTGACCAGCACCGAGGCCGCCGCCGGCATCTCGGCGCGGGCTGCAATCAATGCCGGCACCGCATCAAAGTGGCGCGCGCGGCTGCCGAATGCCTGCGCCGTCTGCCGGCTCTGAGCACCGGCGCACCACAGGTGCTCGATACCGCGCTCGTGCGCATAGGCACCGACTTCGGCGTGGAAGGCCGCGCCGCGGTCGCCGACCTCGCCCATGTCGCCGAGCAGCAGCAAGCGCGGCGCATGCAGGGCCGCCAGCACGTCGATGGCCGCGCGCACCGAATCCGGGTTGGCGTTGTAGCTGTCGTCGACCAGCGCAATGCGCGCGCCGTGCAGCGTGGCAGTTTTCATTTGCGAGCGGCCCTTCACCGGCTCGAAGGCTTCCAGGCCGCGCTTCACCGCCACCAGCGTGGCCCCGGCGGCCAGGGCGCAGGCTGTGGCGGCCAGCGCGTTCTTTACGTTGTGGCTTCCCGCCAGCCGCAGGGCCAGCGAAGTCGAACCGGCGGGCGAGTGCAGCACCAACGCCCAGTGGTCGCCGGACGCGTCGCTGACCCACAGCGCTTCGGCCGTGATGTCCGCTGCGCCGTGCATTGCGAAGGTGAGCTGCGGCCGCGCGCCGGCCAGCTCGTGCCACAGGGGTGCATGCGCGTCGTCGGCCGGGTAGATCGCCGTGCCGGCCGGGCCCAGGGCCTCGATCACGGCACCGTTCTCGCGCGCCACTGCTTCGACGTTGGGCATGAATTCCTGGTGCTCGCGCTGCGCGTTGTTGACCAGTGCGATCGTCGGCTTCGCCATCCGCGCCAGCAGGGCGATCTCGCCCACATGATTCATGCCGAGTTCAACCACGGCCGCGCGGTGCCAGCGGCTGTCGTCCTGGCGCAGCCGCAGCAGCGTGAGCGGCACGCCGATGTGGTTGTTGTAGTTGCCCTCGGTGGCCAACGCGCCCTCACCCAGCCAAGCGCGCAGGATCGCCGCAATCATCTGCGTCACCGTGGTCTTGCCGTTGCTGCCGCTGACGGCGATCAACGGCAATTGCATGCTCGCGCGCCAGGCGGTGGCGAGCTCGCCCAGGCCTTGCACGGTGTCAGCGACTTGCACGCCGGGCAATCCTGCCTCATTCAGACCGCGCTGTGCCAGCGCGGCCACCGCGCCCTGCGCCTTGGCCTGGCCGAGCAGGTCGTGGGCGTCGAAGCGCTCGCCCTTCAGGGCCACGAACAAGTCACCGGGCCGCAGCGTGCGCGTGTCACTGTGCACGCGCTGGATCGACGTCGCGCCATCGCCGACCAGCATCGAGCCGGGCAGCAACGCGTGGGCCTGGGCCAGCGTCATCATGCAGCGACCCTCCTGGCCAGCGCCGATCGGGCTTCGGCCACATCGGAGAACGGCTGCTTGACGCCGGCGATCTCCTGGTAGTCCTCATGACCCTTGCCGGCGATCAGGACCACGTCGCGTGCATCGGCCGCCGCGATCGTCTGCGCGATCGCCTCGCGGCGGTCTGTCGTCACCGTGGCCGCGCCGCGGTGCGAGAGGCCGGCCACGATGCCAGCCAGGATCGCGGTCGGTGCCTCGCTGCGCGGGTTGTCGCTGGTCAGCACCACGGCGTCCGCATCGCGCTCGGCGATGGCGCCCATCAGCGCGCGCTTGCTGGCATCGCGATCGCCGCCGCACCCGAAGACGCAGACCAGCCGGCCTCCCCGAGCGCCGGCCAGTGGGCGCAGCGCTTGCAGCACTTTCTCCAGCGCGTCGGGGGTGTGTGCGTAGTCGACCAGCACTTCAGGGGCGCCAGCGCCGCTGCCGACGCGTTGCATCCGACCCGGCACCGGCGTGAGCTGCGGCACGACCGACGTGGCGTCGGTCAGCGGCACGCCCAGCGCGCGCAAGCCACCGACCACGGCCAGCAGATTGCTGGCGTTGTAGTCGCCGATCAGCGTGCTGCGCACCGCGACGGTTTGCTCGCCCTCGTGCAGATCGAAGGCCAGGCCGCCGTCGACGTAAGCCAGGTTGGCCGCGCGCAGGCGCGCATCGGCATGCGTCGAGTAGGTCCAGACATCCAGCGCGCTACGCTGCAGCTCGCGCGCCAGCGCGGCACCGCGCTCGTCGTCGATATTGAACACCGCGGCACGCAGGCCCGGCCAGGCGAAAAGCTGGCGCTTGGCAGCCCAGTAGGCGTCCATCGTGCCGTGGTAGTCGAGGTGGTCGCGTGTGAAGTTGGTGAACAGCGCGACGGCCACATGCGTGCCCGCCAGGCGCTGCTCGACGATGCCGATCGACGAGGCTTCGATCGCGCAGGCGGAAAAACCGCCGTCCGCGAAGCCGCGCAGTGCGGCATGCAGCATCACCGGATCGGGCGTGGTCAAGCCGGTGAACTCGATCTGCGCCGCGCGCTCGGGCCGCGGTGGTTCGCCGATCCCGAGGGTGCCCACCACGGCGCAGCGCCGGCCCAGCAGGGTCAGCGCCTGTGCCGTCCACCAGGCGGTCGAGGTCTTGCCATTGGTACCCGTCGTGGCCACCACCTCGAGCGCGCGGCTCGGCCGCTCGAAGAAGGCATCGGCGATCGGCCCGGTCGCGGCCTTCAGGCCCGGCAGGCTGGCGATGCGGGCGTCGTCGAAGGCAAAGGCTTCGAGGCCTTCGCGCTCGACCAGGCAGGTGGTGGCGCCGGCCTTCAAGGCATTGGCCACAAAGCGCCTGCCGTCGCTGGCGGCGCCCGGCCAGGCAATGAAGCCGTCGCCGGCGCGCACCTTGCGACTGTCGGTGGTGATCGTCCCCGTCACCCACGAGCGCAACCAGCGCGCCGCAGCGTCAGGGGACTTGAGCGCGGTGATGCCCATGCTCAAAAACTTTCCTGCACTGCCATGGTCACGATCTGTGCCTTCACATCCAGGTCGGGCGCCACGCCCATCATGCGCAGTGTCTGTTGCACGACCTGGCTGAATACCGGTGCGGCCACATCGCCGCCGTAATAGACGCCGTTGTTGGGCTCGTCAACCATCACGGCGACGACGATGCGCGGCTTGTCGATCGGCGCGACGCCGACGAACCAGGCGCGGTACTTGTTGGCGGCGTACTCCTTACCCTCTTGCTTGTGCGCGGTGCCGGTCTTGCCGCCGACCGAGTAGCCGATGGTCTGCGCCTTTGGCGCCGTGCCGCCCGGACCGGCCGCCAAGTGCAGCATCTCGCGCACGGCCCGCGCAGTCTCGGGCTTGAGCACGCGGTAGCCCGTCGGCAGCCTGGACTGCCCGAGCATCGACATGGGGATCACCTCGCCGTCGCCCGCGAACACGGTGTAGGCGTGGGCGAGCTGGTACAGGCTGGTCGACAGGCCGTAACCGTAGCTCATCGTTGCCTGCTCGATCGGCCGCCACGACTTGTAGGGCCGCAGGCGCCCGGTCACGGTGCCGGGAAACTGCAACTGCGGCTTCTGGCCGAAGCCGAGCTGCGAGTACAGCTCCCACATCTCGTTCGGCTGCATCTGCATGGCCATCTTGACGGTGCCGACGTTGCTCGACTTCTGGATCACCTCGGCCACGCTGAGCACGCCATACGGATGCGCATCGCGGATGGTCTTGCCGGTGACGTTGATCGAGCCCGGCGCAGTCTGGATCGCAGTCGTGGGCGTCACGCGGCCGTTGTCGATGGACCAGGCGGCGATGAAGGGCTTCATCGTCGAGCCGGGCTCGAAGGTGTCGGTGAGTGCGCGATTGCGCAGTTGCGCGCCGCTGAGATTGCGCCGATCGACCGGGTCGAAACTCGGATAGTTGGCCAGCGCCAGCACCGCACCGGTCTGCACATCCAGCACGACCACGCTGCCGGCCTTGGCCTTGTGGGCGAGCACTGCATCGCGCACGCGCTGGTAGGCGAAGAATTGCACCTTGGCGTCGACTGCGAGCTGGATGTCGCGGCCGTGGCTCGGATCGACCTGGTCGCCGATGGCCTCGACGACGCGGCCGAGCCGGTCTTTGACGACCATGCGCGAACCATTGCGCCCCTGCAGCTCTTTCTGGAACGCCAGCTCGATGCCCTCCTGGCCGCGGTCTTCGACGTCGGTGAAGCCGACCAGGTGCGCCGCCGCCTCGCCCTCGGGGTACTTGCGGCGGTATTCGCTGGACTGGTGGATGCCCTTCATGCCCAGGGCCTGCACCTGCAGCCACACCGATTCGTCGACCTGGCGCTTGAGCCAGGCAAAGCGGGCGTTCGGGTCGCCGAGCTTTTTCTCCAGTTCGGCCGGCGGCACGCCGAGCAGCTTGGCCAGCGCGCGCTTTTGCTCGCGCGTGGCCTGCACGTCCTTTGGGATCGCCCAGATAGAGGGCACCGACACCGACGTTGCCAGCAGCGAGCCATGGCGGTCGGTGATGCGGCCGCGCAGGGCCGGCAGTTCAAGCTCATGGGCGTAGCGCTTCTCGCCCTGGTCGAGGTAGAACTGCTTGTTCACGACCTGGATCGTCAGCGCGCGGCCGATCAACACACACGAACCCAGTCCGACCAGCGCCACCAGCAGCTTGCTGCGCCAAGGCGGCGTCTTCGATGCCAGCAGCGGGCTCGACGAGTAGCTCACGCTGCGCCCGATCGCCCCGGATCGGCGCCGGCCGATCATGGCTTGGCCCCCGAAGCCGCGCTGTCTTGCACGTACACCGTGACCGCCGGCGTGGCCGTGCGCATGGCCAGCTTCTCGCGCGCGGTGCGCTCGACACGCAGGCTGGTCGCCTGCGACTCGCGCTCGGCCTCGAGGCGCTTGAATTCGGTGTCCAGGCGGGCCGCCTCGTTCTTGGACTTGTCGAGTTCGGCAAACAGGCGGCGCGAATCGTAGGCGGTGCGCACCAAGTACAGGCTGCTGAGCAGCAGCACGAGGGCGAGCAGGAGGTTGAATCGCGTCATGCGACCTCCGTTCTCTCAGCCACACGCAGGATTGCCGAGCGGCTGCGCGGGTTGGCGGCGATCTCCGCGGCGCTGGGCTTGATGCGGTCGATCGCGTTCAGGCGCACCGGCTTGGGCGCGGCAAACGGCGCGCGCCGGTCGAACATGCTCTTGCTCTCGCGCGCGATGAATGTCTTGACGATGCGGTCCTCGAGCGAGTGGAACGCGATCACGGCCAGGCGTCCTTGCGGCTTGAGCAGGTCCAGGGCGGCGCTCAGGCCCGCTTCGAGGGCCTCAAGCTCGGCGTTGACGAAAATCCGAAGCGCTTGAAATGTGCGCGTTGCAGGGTCCTGGCCCGCTTCGCGGGTGCGGACCGCACGAGCCACGAGCTGGGAAAGCTCGAGCGTGGTTCGAACAGGACTCCCGCTCTCGCGCCGAGCAACAAGCGCCTTTGCAATCGATACAGCAAACCGTTCTTCCCCATAGTCGCGTATCACCTCGGCAATGTTGCGCTCATCGGCGCGGGCCAGGAAGTCCGCGGCGCTCTCGCCGCGGGTCGGATCCATGCGCATGTCCAGCGGGCCCTCGAAGCGAAAGCTGAAACCGCGCGACGGGTTGTCGATTTGCGGCGAGCTCACGCCCAGGTCGAGTAAGAGGCCGTCGACCGCGGTGATGCCCAAGGCATCCAGGACCTGCGCGAGCTCGGTGAAATTGGTGTGGTGGATCGAAAAACGCGGGTCGTCGATCCGCGTCGCGTCGGCCACCGCCTCCGGGTCGCGGTCCAGGGCCACCAGCCGGCCCCCGGGCGCCAGGCGCTGCAGCAGCAGGCGCGAGTGCCCACCACGGCCGAAAGTGCCGTCGACGTAGGTGCCCGATGGGCTCGTCACAAGCGAGTCGATCGCTTCCTGGAGCATGACGGTGCGGTGCTGCCATGGCGCTGCGCTCACGCCGCACTCACATCACGTGGTCACGCAACACGTCGGGCATGCCGGCGGCCAGCACGGTCGCCTCATGGGCGTCATGGCGCACCTTGTCCCAGAGCTCGAAACGCGAACCCATGCCGACCAGCAGCACGTCGCGCTCAAGGCCGGCCCATTCACGCAATTCCGGTGCGATCAGCACGCGCGAGGCGGCGTCGATGTCCACGTCCATCGCGCTGCCGAGGAACACCCGGCGCCAGTCCTCGGCCGACATCGGCAGGGTCAGCAGCTTGGCGCGGAAGGACTCCCAGGCTGGGCGCGGGAAAATCAGCAGGCAGCGCTTGGGGTGCTTGGTGATGGTCAACTGGTCGTTGGCGAGCGCCTTGAGCACGTCGCGGTGGCGCGCCGGCACGGTCATCCGGCCCTTGCCATCAAGGAACAGCCCCGCCCCGCCCTGAAATACAAAATCAGTCACGCCGCCCCACTAACCTGCACTTTTCCCCACTTTAGCGGAGGGCCCCGGGGTCGGTCAACCAAGATCCAGTGAAAAATCAATCAAATCAAGCACTTAGAAACGTATTCTGAGTCAGTTTTTGAACTGCAATTCGTTAAAAAACAAGGACATGAGCGAGACATCGAAAGTGAAACCTCATGACGCGGTCGCCCTTGGGACTTTCCTGGGGCCGCGCATGAACGCAACGCCGCGGTCACCGCGGTGGGCAACGATGGGGCGAGAATTCTGACCCTTCCTTCACACCCAGCCTCCTCGCCATGACTTTGCTGATCGCCGGCCTGTTGCTCTTTCTCGGCGTGCACTCGGTGCGCATCGTCGCCGAGGAGTTCCGCTCGCGGCAGATCGCGCGCGTGGGCGCAATCGGCTGGAAGGGCGTGTACACCGTGGCCTCGATCGTCGGCCTGGCACTCGTCATCTGGGGCTATGGCTTGGCACGCCAGCACCCCGTGGCGTTGTGGCCGACTCCCGTCTGGCTGCGTCATCTGGCCGCGCCGCTGATCCTGGTGTCTTTCGTGTTCATCGCCGCGGCCTATGTGCCCGGCAACGGCATCAAAGCACGCCTGCATCACCCGATGGTGCTCGGCGTGAAAGTCTGGGCGCTGGCGCACCTGATCGCCAACAACACGCTGGCCGACCTGCTGCTCTTCGGCAGCTTTCTGCTCTGGGCCGTCTTCAGTTTTCGTGCTGCGAGGGCGCGCGACCGCGCCGTTGGCACGCGCTACGCGCCAGGCTCCGTGTCACGCACCGTGGCCACGACGGCCATCGGCATCGGCGCCTGGGCCGCATTCATGTTCTGGGGCCATGCGGCACTGATCGGCGTGCGGCCGTTGGGCTGAGACGCACCT
>JANMSS010000291.1:0-8735 GCA_031389585.1 Burkholderiales bacterium
GTAGCGGATGACGAAGAAGGTCATCACCGTGGTGATGGTCATGTCCAGCGTGACCGCGATGCCATAGGCCGAGGCCAGGTTCGACGATGACTTGAACATCACCACCGCGAGCACGATGAAGACGTACAGGCCCCAGTTGACGAAGGGCACGTAGATCTGCCCGGTGTCGCGCTCGGAGGTGTGGTGGATCACCATGCGCGGCAGGATGCCGAGCTGGATCGCCTGCTTGGTGACCGAGAACGCCGCCGAGATCAGCGCCTGCGAGGCGATCACCGTGGCCGCCGTGGCCAGGAACACCAGCGGCAGCCGGGCCCAGTCGGGCGCCATCAGGTAGAAGGGATTGGCCACCGCGGCCGGGTTGGCCAGCAGCATTGCACCCTGGCCGAAGTAGTTGATGACCAGGGCCGGCATCACCAGCGCGTACCAGGCGATGCGGATCGGCAGCTTGCCGAAGTGGCCGAGATCGGCATACAGCGCTTCGCCGCCGGTGATGCCGGCCCTGGTGATCAACTACTTCGGCCAGGGCGCGATGCTGCTGGCCAACCCGGCGGCGATCGGCAACCCGTTCTACCTGATGGCGCCCGATTGGGCGCGCCTGCCGCTGGTGTTCCTGGCCACCGCAGCCACCGTGATCGCCTCACAGGCTTTGATCTCGGCCGCCTTCTCGGTTACCAAACAAGCGATCCAGCTCGGCATCCTGCCGCGCATGGCGATCCACCACACCTCCGAGCGCGACACCGGGCAGATCTATGTGCCCTTCGTCAACTGGGGCCTGTACGTCTTCATCGTGCTGGCGGTGGTGATGTTCAAGTCGTCGAGCAACCTGGCCGCGGCGTACGGCATCGCCGTCACGCTGGACATGACCATCACCACGGTGATGACCTTCTTCGTCATCCGCTATAGCTGGAAGTACCCGCTGCCGCTGTGCATCGCCGCGACCAGTTTCTTCTTCGTCATCGATGTCATGTTCTTTGCCTCGAACATGCTCAAGCTGCTGGCCGGCGGCTGGTTCCCGATCGTCATCGGCATCGGCATGTTCGTGCTGATGATCACCTGGACCCAGGGCCGCCGCCTGCTCCGGCACAAGCTGCGCGACGACGCGATTCCGCTGCGCGATTTTCTCGAGGCGGTGTTCGTCACCCCGCCGACGCGCGTCGAAGGTACGGCGGTGTTCCTGACCTCGGAGGCCGGCGCGACGCCGAATGCGCTGATGCACAACCTCAAGCACAACAAGGTGCTGCACGAGCACAACCTGTTCGTCACAGTGCGTCATCACGAGGTGCCGTGGATCGCTTTCGACGAGCGCGTCGAAGTGGAAGCGCTCGAACACGACTGCTGGGCGGTGACGCTGAACTTCGGCTTCAAGGACGACCCCGACGTGCCCGAAGCGCTGAAGCTGCTCGAAGGCAGCGGGGTGTCGCTCGACGACATGTCGACCAGCTATTTCCTCAGCCGTGACATCGTCATCCCGACCCTCGGCGAAGGCATGCCAATGTGGCGCGAGAAGTTGTTCGCATCGATGCACCGCAACGCCACAGCGGCGGCCGACTTCCTCAACCTGCCGGTCAACCGAGTCGTCGAGCTGGGGGCCAAGGTCGAAATCTGACCGAGCTGCGTAACGAGCTTGGGGCTGTCCTATACCAGCGCAGCCTCTTCGACTTCGCGCCCCATGCGGTCAAAGGTGGTGGCGCTGCCGCTGCGCAGTGGCCGCCAGTCGCCGTCATCGTCATCCAGTGGCTCGGACGCGACGACGCAGCCGCGCGCGCCGGCTCGCAGGTACAGCGTGGGCGGCTTGTCGTCGCTGGCCAGGCGAAAGACATGCAGTTGCTCGCCATCGGCCAGCGCGGCCGAAAAGCGCAGCGGCTGCTCGATGCCGCGCTCGCGCATCAAGGCCACCGTGTCTTCGAACACCGAGATCACTGCCTGCGTTACCGGCTCGCCGCCCTGAATGCGGGCCAGGGCCAGCAGGAACAACAGTTCCGAATCGGTGGCGCCCTTGCGCGCGGCAAACAGCTCGTCAGGCAGGAGCGACTCCAGAGCGCGACGCAATTGTCCATAGCCGCCGATCTGGCCGTTGTGCATGAACAGCCAGCGGCCGTGTCGGAACGGATGGCTGTTCTGGCGCGCAATGGCCGTGCCGGTGGCTGCGCGTACATGGGCAAAGAACAGCGGCGAGCGCAGCGTGTGGCACAGCGCCAGCAGGTTTTCGTCCGACCAGGCCGGCATCACCTCGCGGTAGACCGCGGGGGCCTCTCGCTCACCGTACCAGCCGATGCCAAAGCCGTCGCCATTGGTGACTGTGGTGGCGCGCTCGGACAGCAGCGATTGGTGCAACAGCGAATGCGCCGGTTCGCAAACCAGCGTATTGAGGAACACCGGCGCGCCGATGTAGGCCAGGAATCTGCACATGGATGAGTCTCCGTCTCATCCCGTTTTCGGCCGCTGCGCCCCGGACTTGAATGGCTGCGGTGCCAACGCCGTGAAATCCGTCGACGGCGATCGCCCGTGGCGGGTGAGTTACAGGCTCAGGACGCCGACTCGCGCAAGCGCAATGTCGATCCCTCGACCGTCACCTTCTGGCCCACGACCGGGGCGGTCGATTGCGTGAGCGTGCGCAGCGTGCCGTCGTCCATGCGAACCCGCACCTGGTAGGAGGTCGTTGCACGGGCGCGCTTCTCGACTTCGTTGCCGGCCACGCCGCCGCCGACGGCGCCGAGCACGGTGGCCACGTTTTTGCCGCTGCCGCCGCCGATCTGGCTGCCGACCAGGCCTCCGACCACCGCACCGCCGACGACGCCCAGGCCGGTGCCTTCGCCCTTTTGACTCACGGTCGTGACCGACTCGACCTTGCCGCAGGTCGCGCACACGCTTGCGGCGCGCGGGGCCGCTTGGACTGCACCGCGCTGCACATGCACCGGCTTCGTGGCCGGGCGTGGCGCGGTGCTTTCAGGCACCTGGGCGCGAGGCTCGGGCGGTGTGCCCACCTGGGCGCTGCTCAGTGCAGTGGCCGTCATCGGCGTGGCGGCGCCGGGGCGCGTGTCGGCAGCGCTCGGTGTGGGATTGCGCACGGCCAGCGTGGTCGCGATCGCGGTCAGCGCGACCAACAGGGTGGCGCCGCCGATCAGGGCCGCCGGGCGCGAAAAGACGCTCTGAGTGGGAATCGGCGCATTGGGGCTTGAGTGCATGGTGGGGTTCCGTCGAATTTGGCTGCAACCGCTATTGAACGCGCCAGACTCCCCATGGGTGCTCACAAGTCGCATCCGATTGCGACTGAACGTTTCCTGAACTGCACTGCTACCCTTGGCGCATGCAACTGCAACCTGGGGTGCTTGACTTCCCGCTGCCCGGCGTGGGCTCGATCCCCCGGGTGTGGCCGCCAGCGCGCTCGCGCCGCTTGTGCAACAGTGGCGGAAACGAGCCACCCCCAAAGCGGCTGCGCCGCCACCCCCCTCAAGGGGGCACCGCGGGCGGACCGGCTGAGCCGGATCCGCGGTGGGCCTTGGGTGGTCGATGCGCAGCACCAAGGAGATTGATGTGAGCCTGGATTTGCTTTTCGTTGCCGACCCGCTCGAGTCGTTCAAGCCGTACAAGGACTCGACCTTCGCAATGATGCGCGAGGCCGAGCGGCGGGGACATGCGATCTGGGCCTGCGAGGTGACGCAGCTGCTGTGGCGGCGCGGCGGCCGGGTCGTGGCGCTGGGCGCGCGGCGGATCACGCTGACCGGCGACGAAGACAATTGGTTCGCGGTCGAGCAGACGCAGGATCTGGAGTTGGCCGACGCCGGCGCGGTGCTGATGCGCAAGGACCCGCCGTTCGACAGCGAGTTCTTCTACGCCACCCACCTGCTGTCGCAGGCCCGGCGCGAAGGCGCACGGGTGGTCAACGATCCGGCGGCGCTGCGCGAGCATCCGGAAAAACTCGCGGTGATGGAGTTTCCGGCGTTCATCGGGCCGACGCTGGTCACGCGTGATGCGCAGGCCATCCGCGCCTTCCACGCCGAGCACCACGACATCATCCTCAAGCCGCTCGACGGCATGGGCGGGCGGGGCATCTTTCGTGTCGGGCCCGACGGCCTGAACCTGGGCAGCATCGTCGAGACGCTGAACCAGGACGGCCGCGTCTCGGTCATGGTGCAGAAGTACCTGAGTGAAATCGTCAAGGGCGACAAGCGGATCCTGGTCATCGGCGGCGAGCCGGTGCCATTTTCACTGGCGCGCATTCCGCAGGGCAGCGAGATCCGTGGCAACCTGGCGACCGGCGGCAAGGGCGTGGCCCAGCCGCTCTCGGCGCGCGACCGCGAGATCGCCGAAGCGGTGGGCCCGACGCTGGCCGCACGCGGCCTGCTGCTGGTCGGGCTGGACGTGATCGGCGACAGCCTGACCGAGATCAACGTCACCAGCCCGACCGGGTTTCAGGAGATCACCCAACAATCCGGCGTCGACGTGGCCAAGATGTTCATCGATGCGCTGGAGCGCTCGCTTGCATCTGCCGCGTCCGCGCGCGCGTAGATCCGACAATGAAACTGGCGTTGAAAATCGCGCTCGCCGCGTCGCTTGCCGGCGCGTCGTTTGCCGCACGGGCTCATGACACCTGGTTCGAGCCGATGCCGTTGACGGCGGGGGGTCACCGGGTGTTTTCGCTCGGCACCGGCAACCGTTTCCCCAGCTATGAGTTCCCGCTCGGTTTCGAGTACCTCGTCGGCAGCGGCTGCCGCGGCGAGGGGGCCAGCACGGCGCCGCTGGTCCATGTCGAAGACCGTCCGACCGCCTTGGTCGTGCGCAGCGCCACGCCGCTCAAGCCGGCAGCCGTACTCACCTGCTGGGCGCAATTGACGCCCTTCGACGTCGAAGTGCCGCCCGACAAGATCGATCTCTACCTGCGCGAAGTCCAGGCCAGCCCGGCGCTGCGCGCGACCTGGGTGGCGATGAAGGCGCGCGGCCTGCCCTGGCGCGAGCGCTACACCAAGTCCGCGCGAATCGAGTTCGGTGGCAGCGGGCTTCGCTCGGCCATGCCGCTGGGCATGGACGTGTTGCTCGACAACCCGCGCTGGCCGATTCGTGCCGGTGATGTGCTCGGCTTTCAGGTCTTGCTGCATGGCGCGCCTGTGGCCGGCCTGCCGGTCGAACTGGTGGGCAACCTGAGCCCTTTGGGCATCTGGCGCAAGACCGATGCGCAAGGCCGCGTGCAGGTCACCGTTCCGCTGGCGGGCCGCTGGCTGCTGCGCGGCGTCGATTTGCGCGTGTCGCCCAAGAACCGCGACGAATGGGAGAGCGACTTCGTGGCGCTGGCGTTCGAAGTCAGCCCTGCGGCGCGTTAGCGGCGCAGGGCCGCCTCCAGCGGCGTCCTAAGGAAAATCAGAACCCGAGCAATTCGATCACGAACACGCGCTCGACCAGCCAGACGCCCGCCAGTGCTGCAATCAGCAGCGAGCTGCCGACCATCACCGCGCGGCGGTAGAAGGCGGTTCGCCGCAGTGCAAATGCGATCGGCAGGAACACCGCCACGATGGCCAGCTGGCCGGCCTCGACGCCGAGGTTGAAACCCACCAGCGCGAGCACCAGCGCCTCGCGCGGCAGGCCCAGATCGGCCAGCACGGTCGCGAAGCCAAAGCCGTGGATCAGGCCGAAGGCGAAGGCCACCGTCCAGCGACGGCCATGAAACACTGGCCAGACGTTGTTCAGCGCGGCCAGCACCACCGAGGCTGCAATCGCCGATTCGACCCAGCGCGAGGGCAGCTCGACCGCACCCAGCGTGGCCAGCGACAGCGTGATCGAGTGCGCGACCGTGAACGCAGTGACGATCTTGAAGACGTCGACAAAGGCGGTGCGAAAGGTCTCGACCGCCTGCCAGCTTCTTGCGCGCCAGAGCAGTACGGCCGGCAGCAGCAGCGACAGCAGGAACAACACGTGGTCGAAGCCGATCCAGATGTGCCACACGCCTTCGCGCGCGTAGTCGATGAACTGCGCCCAGCGACTGACTGTCTTGAGCTCGAAACTCTGCGTTGGCGCCTGCGGCCCGAGCACCGCAGTGCGCGCGTTGCCCAGCGCCTGCAGGTTCAGCAGGCCGCGGTGCTGCGGGTCGAGGTCGGCGAACAGCGAGTAGTCGATGGCCAGTTGCGCCGGTGCCTTGGCGCAGCGAATCATCAGCGGCAACACGGTGTAGGCGCCGTCGGTGTGCTCGTTGATCTGCTGCGCGCCGGGCTCGATGGCGCAGGCCGCGCTGTCTCCACGTAGCGCCAGCCGCGCCAGCGCATAGGCTGCGATCTCGGCATGCTTTGCGCGCACCTCGCCCCAGGTGATTTCGCCATTGCCGTCGGCATCCAGGCCGATTGCGAAATCCAGGTCGCGCAGCGCGATGTCCCATTGACCCGTGATCTCTGCCTCGTTGACCGTGATAGACAGGTAGCTGTCCGAAGGCTTGTGCGCCTGCGCTATGGTGACCAGTCCGGCCAGCGCCAGCCCGATGGCAATCAGGCGCTTCATTGCCCGCCCCCCAGCTTGGCGGCCAACGAGCGCAGGACCACGCTTTGCACGCGATGGGCGTCCAGCCAGTCGCGCACCGGCGCCGACGCCTCGGGTTGGCGCGCCGCGATCGCGGCCTCGAGCAGGATGCGCGCGTCGGCCGGCTCGCGCTGCACCGCGTAGTTGTTGCGTGCCAACGCCAGGGCGCGCGTCGCGTCGCCTTGCAGCTCGAGCACGAAGCGCGCCTCTTCCTTTTCGTGGGTGCTGTCGCCGCGCGCGCGCGCGGCGGCAAAGCGCGCCGCCAGGTCGCGCACCCAGCCCGCGCCGCGCGGGTCGCCGGTGGCCTTGGCGGCCAGCGCCAGGCGCAACAACAAGACATCGGCGCGCGCAGCTTCCTTGAGCAGGCTCAGGACCTCGCCGGCGCGGCGGCGGTCGAGCAAGAAGTCGGCATAGGCGGCTTGCAGGTAGACATCGGCCACACCCAGTGCCAGGGCCTCGCGGAAGGCCCGCTCGGCACCGGTGTAGTCGCCGCGCCTCTCGGCAATTTCAGCCAACCGCGTCAGCGCCCACAGGCGCTCTTCGGGCCCCGCGGCATGGGCCGACCTCAACGCGGTGGCCAGCATGGTCTCCGCGGCCTCGGCGTTGCCGGTCAACGAGTCCACGGCTGCACGGCAACCGGCGGCCAACAGCGGCGTGGTGAGCGGCGCCAGCCCTTTGCAGCCGCGCGCGGCAGCGGCGTAGTCGGCGCGCACGAGGTGGATCGCAGCGATCCATGCCCAGGCTTCGCCGTTCGCCGGTTCGGCCTGCACGGCGGCGTCCAGGTCCGCCAGCGCCTCGGTGAACTGGTGGCCGAACTGGCGCAGCACCGCACGCTGGACCCGCACCGGCACCGGCGGCGCAGCCTCGCTCCACCACGGCGCCAACGCGGCCTGCGCGTAGCCCACATAGCGCGGGTCGCCTTCGGCCGCGGCCTCGTCGACATACCGCCGTGCCAGGCGCACCGCGAGTTCGGCGTCGCGCGGGTTGGCGCGCCAGGCCGCACGCAGGGCCTGCAGGTCACGCACCCGCGCATCGGCCGCGCGGGCCGGCACCCGCTCGAGCACCTGGGTGTCATGGGCCGGCACAAAGGGCGCAGCGGCCGCCGGCAGGCTGGCCGCGCACAGCAGGCCAAGGACCAGGGTTGCTACGGAAGAGGGTGCAGGGACCATGCGCATGCGGTGAAGTGTTGGCAAAACCCCGCACTCTACGGTGCCCCCGCTACGCTGGGTGCGGTTTGCGGCCAGACCCTGTTAACAAACCGTGCCCAGTTGGTATATCTTCGCGCGTCGGCCGGGCGTGAGTGCTTGGTGACTGTGTTCTCGCGTATCAATCAATCCCTAGACCGAAAGAGATTTTCCATGAGCAAGCTCCTGACCGCCCTGTTGTTTGCCGCCGGCGCTATCGCGCTGCCGGCCCATGCCGCTTCGCACGCTGCCGCAGCCCCGGCTGCCAAGGCCGCCGCCAGCGCGCCGATGAAGAAGGACGCCGCTGCGGCCCCGGCTGCGGCACCCGCCAAGGCTGCCAGCGCGGCCAAGACCGAAGAAAAGAAGAAGTAAGCTCCTCGGGCTTTCACAGCGAAGGCAGGGGTCACGCCCCTGCCTTCGTCGTTTCCGGGCCCGAACCATCGTTGCGACCCCAATGACGCTGCGCGAACAACTTGATCTCAGCGCCCGCTACGACGCCGAGTACGGCCACAACCTGGCCAGCCACCTGCCAATGGCCCTGGTGGCCCTGGCTCGGCTGGGCGCCAGTGAGCAACGCCTGGCCGCTTTCGCCGAGCGCTACGCCACGCGCCTGCGCCCTGCGCCGCCGGCCGAGCCCTGGCCCAGCGGCGAGCCCTGGCAAAGCCGCTTCGGCGACCCGCGCGCCTGGCCGGCCTACCGCAACCTGTTCAACGCCTGGATCGACGACGAGGGTGCACCGGCGGTGTTGGCGCAAGCGCTGCCGGCGCTGCTGCGCGGCGTGAGCGCGGCGGCCTTCCATGGCCCGATCCGCGCGGCCTATGCCTTGGCTGCCGGCCATTCGCATGAGCTGGCCGACGCGTTGGCTTACTGGGCCTGCCGCTGGTTTGCACTCGGCGCGGCGCCCACTGCGGGCCGCGAGCGCGATCCGGCGGCTGTGCTGGCAGGCTTGAACATCGTCAAGCCGCGCCGCCCGCTGATTGCCGAGCGCATGGCCCTGGTGGCCGAGCACCCGGCTTTCGGCCGCGTCGCAGCCACCCTGCGCATCGACCC